>JADGRC010000079.1 GCA_017881245.1 Pseudomonadota bacterium | reverse complement strand
TCTGACCGGTTTTGTCTGACCGGTTTTGTCTGACCGGTTTTGTCTGACCGGTTTTGTCTGACCGGTTTTGCTCACCGGTCTTGTTCACCGGTCTTGCGCCGGGCAAGCGCCGGGCGACTATCCGGGCTTGGTGGCTTCGCCGCGCCAGTCCTTGCTGCGCAACCCGACGGCGTTGTAAACGCGCAGCTCGTCGGCCTTGCCCTTCAAGCGAACCGGTTCCATCGGCACCACCGCGATGTCGTATTTCACCTTTTCGTAGGTCGCCTCGGACAAGATGATCTCGCCGTGTTTGGCGATGCTACACAAACGCGAGGCGGTGTTCACGGGATCCCCGATGGCCGTGTACTGCAACGCGCGCGAGCTGCCGATCGCGCCGGTGACGACCGTGCCGGTGTTGATTCCGATGCCGACGCGGATTTCTTCCTGACCTTCGTCGAGCCGCATGCGATTGAATTCCTGCAACGCCCGCATCATGTCGAGCGCGCATTCGACCGCTTTGAGTTCCGCCTTGGGCATGGGGACGGGAGCCCCGAACAGCGCGACGATTTCATCGCCGACGAACTTGTCCAGCGTACCTTCGTGTTTGAATAGGACGTCGACCATCAGTTCGAAATATTCGTTCAAGAGGCGGACGATTTCTTGCGGCGCCCGGGATTCGCTCATCGAGGTGAATCCCCGGATGTCGGAGAACAGCATCGTGACCTCGGATAGCGCGCCGCCTTTTTCGAGCTTTAACTTGCCCTTCACGACCTGATCCACGAGCGACGGCGACAAGAGTCGCTGGAACTGAACGCGGGTCTTCGCCTCCTGTTCAATCTGGCGCGCCAGGTTTGAATTGTGGATTGCCACGGCGGCTTGGCTTGCGATGCTGGCGAAGATCTGCAGATCTTTTTCCACAAAGGCATTCGTCGCGATCATCGAATCGAGGTGCATGATCCCCAGCAACACGTCGTGATGCAGCAGCGGAACGGTCATGGTGGACCTTATTCCCTGCATGATGACGGACTGCGCGCTCGAGAATCGACTGTCCATCGTGGCGTCGGACGACAGCACGGCGGCCTTGTTCTGGACGACCTCGTTCAGGATCGACGTCGAAAGTACAATCTGCTCGTTCTTACCGTGACGAGTCTTGGCGATCCGCGGTTGCGGTACGCCGTCCTCCATGAGCAAGATGACGCCGCGATCCGCGGGAATCAGCTCGAACGCCTTCATGATGATCTTTTCGAGGAGGACATCCAGGTCCACCTCGAGCCCGATCGATCGGCCAAGCTCGTGGGCCAAGCGCAGCTTCTCGTAGTCGCGCCGCAAGACCTCGGGGTCGAGGATCTCCCTTTCGGGAAGGAATTCATGGGACGTCGGTGGGGGCTTCAGGCGCTGTCGGATCAGCGTCTCCGTCCCGGATGGCGAAATCGTGACCTTCTGCAACAGGGAATCGCTAGAGCTTTGGTCGACGTACTTCAGGACTGTCGAGCCGAGCGTGATCTCGTCGCCCTCTTCCAAAATGCGATCCGCCAAGCGCTCGCCTCTGAAGAAAGATCCGTTCAGGCTGCCGAGATCACGAAACAAGAAGCGTCCGTTCGGCTGGCGAATGATCTGCGCGTGTTCTTTCGAGACGATCCGATCCAGGATCTGGAGCGTGTTGTCCGGGTGACGCCCAACCGTATTGAGCGCGCGCAACTCGTAGTCTCGCTGCTGGTCGCTTCCTGTGACAATGACTCGGGGCATGTTGACGTACGCGGCAGCCCAGTTTAGGGCAGCCGGGATCTCGAAGCAAAGGGCCATGAACTCGGGAACTCGCGGGTCTCGGGCTTCGGTGCCAGTCCGCATCGCACGGCCGTCCTTCCCGACAAGGTCTCCCGGTATCTCCCCCGCGGCTCCGAAACGCTTTGATTGAGTTACAATTTCGCCTGTCTTTCGTCCTTCCATTTGCTTTCCATTTTCCTCACGTTTTCAACGCGGAGGTTTCCCTGCTCACTCCGACCCCGACGCCTGCAGCCGTTCGCCGCGATCCCGTCCCGCGCCCCCCATCGCACAGCGGCGCCGGATCTGGGCGGGAAGGTTCGCCGTCCGTCCTGGAGGGCGCGCCTCTGGCCGAGATTGATTGGACGGAGGCGGCGGCGATGGCGGCGGAGGAAGCCGAGGGCCGCGACGGGCCCACGGCCCAGGCCCACCTGTTCATCGCCGCGCGCATCAGCGAGGATCGTCTGGCGGATTCCTATGGCGCCTACGAGCACCTGGAAGCGGCCGCCGCGCGTGCCGCTGGTGCGCCTCTGGTGCCGGTCGTGCGAGCGTTGCGCGATCTGGCGCTGGACGCGGGCAGTATCCTGGCGGCGACGGAGTGCGTGGACCAGGAGATTGCCGTCACCACGGCGGTCGAACGGCGCGCCGACCTGCTGGTGGAAAAGGGGGTGCTGGTCGCCGACCATCTGCTGGTGGAGGGCCCCGCTCGCGAGGCGATTGCCGAGGCTCTGCGATTGGTTCCCGGTCACCGGGGCGCGGTGGCGGCCGGCCAGGGGCTGGCGGAACGGTTGGGCGATACCGATTGGCTGCGCGCCATCTTGGAACAGCAACTCGCCACGGCGGCCACGCCCGCGGAACGCGCGCGGGTGCTGGTGCGCCTGGCACTGCTGGCCGAATCCCATCCCGATGGGCTGCCCGACGCGCTCGGTTTTTTTGGCCGCGCGCTCGACGAGGAAGCGCGCGGAGAAGCCGCGGCCATCTCCCGAATCGGGCTGCGCCGCGTCGGCGCGCGCCTCGGACGCGACGTCGAGTTGTTGCGTGGACTCATGGCCGAGGGCGAGGCATTGGTCGCCGGACCTACGCGCGCCGCGTGGCTCGCGACGGCGGCGTCGGTCAATCGCTATCGGTTGGGCGCGGTCGAGCGCGCCACGACCACCGTCGAATTGGCGCTGGCGGACGAGCCGCTAGATTTGGCGCTGTTGGCGGCGGCGGCCGAGGACCACCTGTTGGCGGGGCGCTGGCGTCGGGCCGTCGAATTGTTGGACCGGCAGTCGGATCTGGTGGGCGACCCCGACTACATGGCGGTGCTGCAATCGCAGGCGGCTCACGTAGCGGAACACCAGATCGGAGACGATGAAGGCGCGGGTCGTCGGTTGCGTCGGGTTCTGGCGGTCCGCCCCGCCGATCCCGTCGCTCTGTCCGCGATGGAACGGATCGCGTCTCGCCGCGGCGATATTCCGCTGCAGATCGAGCTGCTTTCGGGGGCGGTGGGACGCGCCGAGGATCCCGCCGAGCGTGCCGCGCTGGCGATACGGATCGCGGAATTGAACGAGTTGGGCCTGTCCGATTTAGAGACGGCGGCGGGGTTCGCGCGGCGGGCGCTGGACGCGATACCGGGCTACGGCCCGGCCTTGCAGAAATTGGACGGGCTGTACGTCCGACTCGGGCGTTGGAGTGACATGTTGCGGGTGATCGATGTCGAGTCGGCGAACGAAGCGATGGAAAGCGCCGCGACCGTGGGTAGCCCGGAGGAAGTGGAGGCCCGGCGGCTCGAGCGGCTGGGTGGCGTCTACGAATCGGGCCTCGGCGATCCGGGCAAGGCGCTGGAGATCTATCGGCAATGGGTCGCGCTTGGCGTGCGTCGATCGGCCGCGCTGCTCGCGTTGCTTCGCGCCGCCGAAAGAGCGGGCGATTCCCTGGTCGCGGGCGAGGCGGCCATGAAGATTGGGCTCGACATCCCGGAGCTGGCCAAGTCGGAGCGGATCGCGTGGCGATATCGCGCGGCCACGCTGTACGAGGAGCGCGCCGCCGCGGATTCGGAATCCATCGCGGCGTTCGAATCGGTGCTGGAACTGGCCCCCCGTTTTCGTCCCGCGTTCGCGGGGTTGGCGCGCGCGTACCGACGGATGCGCAATTGGCCGGCATTGGCGGACGTCTTGTCCCGTCGGGCGTCGTGCGAGGCGAGCGCGTCGCGGGCAGCCGCGCTGGAAGTCGAGGCCGCCCGGGTGCATGCCGAACGGTTGCAGGCGCAGGACGCGGCGTTGGAAGCCCTCGATCGGGCCGTCGCTTTTGAACCTGGAAACCTGTCAGCGTTGGATGCGCGCTGGCGGTTGTTGCATCGGCTGGGGCGTGCGGCGGAGGCGGCGTCCACGATTGGAGAATTGGCCGAGCGGGTGAGCGATCCCGCGTCGCGGGCGGCCATGTTTCGCCGTCAAGCCGAGATCTTCGAATGGCACCTGAGGAAACCGCGCGCCGCTTTGGTGTTCACGGAACGCGCACTTGGTCTGGGACGATTCTCGGGATCGGTCACGATTGACCTCGGACATGAGCGCTTGTTGGATCTGGTGGGCAGGCACGGCGATGCCGCGGCGTCGCAACTGGCCCGCCTGGGACCGTCGGTGTCGCGCGATACGGAGGCGGCCACGGGGGCGATCGGGCGGCGCCTTGACCTGGCGATGCGGCTGTCCGACCAGCCGGAGGGCCTCCGTCTGTGTGGACAGATCGTGGAGGCCACACCGACGGATCTTCTCGCTCTAGAGCTGCAGGTGTTCCTGGCCCATCGGTTGGGCGACGATACGAGCGCGGCGGCGGGGCTGGAACGGCTGGGTGAGGTGTCGCGTGAAGCGGCGATTCGCGTCGCGGCCTGGCGAGCCGCCATCGGCGCGCGGGCGCGTCTGGGCGGCGAATTGTCCACCAGTTTCGACCTATACGAAAAAATCGCCGACGTTGATTCACGGGCGGACGCGCTGCCGACGTTCGAGCGGTTGGCCACGCGTCGCGGAGATTGGCCGCGGGCGCTTGCGGCCCGTCAGGCGCAAGTCGGCACCGCCCCCGACGATTGTTCCCGTGCTTTACGTCTGTGGGAGTTGGCGGTGGCGCAGGCCGAGCTCGGAGATCGGGGAGGCGCGATCGGTCACCTGGAGCGGGCGCGGGATCTGGCCCCGGACGTGACGCCTATCCTGTGGATGCTCGCCCGATTGCGAGAAAGCGGCGGCGCCGGACGATCCGCCGCCGAGGCGTATGCCGACTTCGGCAAGCGCGCGCGATCCAGCGCGCGGGCGGCCGTGGCGTTCAGGAACGCGGCGCGCGTCTTTGGCCAGTCGGTGCGCGACGACGAGGCGGCGGCAAGGGCTCTCGAGGATCTCTTGGCGCTCGACCCCGACGCGGAAGCCGACTTTCAGTCGCTGGAGGTTATTCTTAGGAAGAGGGGAGAGCTTGAACGACTGACGGAGGTGGCACGGCGGCGAGCCACCCAAGGCGGCCCGGAGGTCCGACGGGATCGCTTGCTGCACTTGGCGGCTTTATTGCGCGAGCGGCGCGCCGGTGATGCCGTCGAACCGCTGTCCGCCGCGGTGGCGTTGGATCCTCATTTCATTCCGGCGCTGTCGGCGCTGGCCGAGCTGTTCGCCGAGTTGGGGCGGACTGCCGAAGCGGTCACGACGTTACGGCGGGTGATCGCGGTTGCCCCCGACGCGCGCACGGTGGCGCTCGGTTGGGCGCGCATTGGCGAGATCGCGGCCGGGGCGCTCGGGGACTACGCGCTCGCGGTGGCCGCCTATCGAAGCGCGTTGGTCGCCATGCCGGACAGTGTTGCGGCTCTGCTGGGCCTGACTCAGGCGCTCTTGCGACAGCGCCAGTACCTGGGCGCGACCCAGGCCCTTCGACAGTTGTCGGCCGTGGATCCTGACCGGAACGCCCAGGTCGGACATCTGATTGCGCTTGGCGAGATTTTGGCCGGTCCTGGTCGCGATCCGGAGGAGGCCGCCGCCACCCTGGAGAAGGCTCTGGAGATGGATCCCGCGCGGATGATCGTGATTGAAAGGTTGGAGTCCGTGCTGATGGACTTGGACGATCCGGCACGTCTCGCTCGTGCACTCAGTATCCACTTGGCGGCGGTGCCCAACAGTGTGGCGCGCCGCGCGCGGCTGGCACGCCTGTTGCGCGGACCTCTTGCTTCACCCGATCGCGCCGCCGACGAATTTCGGACCATCGTCGAGCAGGCGCCGACCGATTCCGCGGCGCGCGCCGAGCTCGCGGTCGTGCTCGAGGAGGCGGGCCGGGTGCCGGAGTCCATCGTGGAACATTTGGCCGTCCTCGGCGCGGAGCCGCTTCGCCTGGAATCCTTGCGAGCTCTCCTGCGTTTATTCGTGAAGACTGGTAACCGGGGACGTTGCGACGTGGTTGCCGCAATCCTGGTGGCGTTGGGGGTGGCGGATCCCGACGATCGACGTACAGTGCGCGAGGCGCGGAACCAGTGGATCGGGGATCCCCGAGGCGTGCTATCCGCCAGCGATTTCGAGAAGATCTTGCGCCATCCCTCCGAGCGCCACCCGGCGACCGCCCTCCTGGCTTCGCTGACCGAGGTCATTCCCCGGCTGCATCCGGTGACCCTGGACGATTGGGGAGTAACGCGCGCCGACAAATTGGGGCAACGGTCGGACGATCCGTTGCGGCCGCTGATCTCACGGCTGTCGGCGCTGTTTGGTGTCGAGGAGAGTTTCGATGTTTACCTGGCGCGGGCTGGCGTGGGGCAGGTCGAGGTCGAAGCCACTTTTCCCGCGTCGCTGATTGTACCGGCGTTGTTGATGACATCGGTTCCCCGGCGTGAAGCCGTCCTGCAGTTGGCCCGTCAGATCGGACGCCTGCGGGGTGGCAGCTACCTCGCCATCAGGCTGTCGGCGCGTGAGTTGGGAATCGTTTTGGCCGCAGCCTTGCGCTCGCGTTATCCCGACTACGGCCGGGGCTTGGCGAGCGAAGAGGTCCTGGCGGACATGGCCCAGAAGACCATGCGCTTTCTGCCGCGACGACATCGCCGCGTGTTCGACCAGGCCGTCCTCGGTGTGGCGGAGGCAGGCGCCCTCGATGTCAATCGCTGGCGCCTGGGGATGGCACACACGGCCCACCGCGCGTCTCTGGTCGCGACGGGTGACGTGCTGGGATGCCTGGAGTCCCTGATTAGGTCCGATCGACGTGCGGCCGCGGCGGCCGCGGTCTCACCGGCCGATCTCATGGATGTAGCACGCGGCTTCCCGGAATTTGTGGAAATCGTGACGTTCGTACTTGGTGACGAATACGGGATGTTGCGGGCGCAGGTTTCCTGAGGGATGGGCCGCGCCGACGGAACGCCGCTTGAAGTTGGTGGTGGTCGTTCCCGCCGTGGCGTGCGGCGGTGTTTCTGGGCGACGGAGGATCCTTTGTTGCGTGCGTACCACGACGAGGAGTGGGGCGTGCCGGTGCATGACGATCGCCAGTGGTACGAGAAGATCGTCCTTGACGGCGCGCAGGCCGGCCTGTCGTGGCTGACCATCTTGCGCAAGCGTCAGGGTTACCGCGCCGCCTTTCGCGGTTTCGATCCGCGATTGGTCGCGCGCTTTTCGGCGCGCGACGTCGAACGCCTCATGAAGAATGCCGAGATTGTCCGCAACCGCGCCAAGATCAAGTCCGCGATCGGCAACGCGCGCGCGTTCCTGTCTATTCAGGCTGAGCTTGGGAGTTTCGACCAGTTCATCTGGGCCTTCGTCGACGGCCGTCCCCGTCAGGGAACGACGCGTGGTCGGACCGACGTGTTGGCGCGTACGGAGCTGTCCGATCAGATTTCGGCGACGTTGCGGGCGCGTGGGTTCAGCTTCGTGGGATCGACTATCGTCTACGCATTCATGCAGGCAGCCGGGCTGGTCAACGACCACGTGATCGGCTGCTTCCGCCGTCCGATCGTTGCCCGGATGAGGTAGCGGGCGGTCGCGCTCGTCAATAAGTGACGCGTGCCGCGCTGGTTTCGACGCGTGGGTTCAGCGCCACCGGGATCTTCTTTCCGATCAGCTTCAGGTCGATGGCGGTGTCGAGCTTGACCGCGATGGCGACGACGCGTTCGTCCCGGGTGATGGTCATCGCCGTTCCTGGATCGGGGACGCCCAGCGTGGTCAGTTTCTCGATCAGCGTTTGCCGTACCTCACCCGTCCCGATCTCCGATTCGGAATCTGGCAACAGGTTCGCTCGGTAAAGGCGCGGCACCGCGTCCTCCAGGGCGCTCTTCACATCGGTGTAAAGAGAGACGACCGGCCAGGCGGAGAACGCGAGATAACCGGCAAAGAGCAACAGAAGCAGCAGAGTGATCGAGACGGCATTGACACGACGGGGCTGGGTATATGAGCGGCTAGCGTTGGCCAAGGCGATTCCGGTGGGGCGTGCCCACTGTCAGTCTATCCTCATCCCTGGCGCGCTGGGGGATTCCAATCCTGTCGGGTCCGCGCCGCTTTGGCTCCCCGCCCGCCGGGCCGATTCTCCCAGGCCCCTGGCGGTTTTCGTGCGCAGGCAAACGAGGCCCGTCAGAATCTGGAACGACAGGGCCACGGCCTGGGCCGCCAGACTGGCGCCTAGCACCACGGCGTGGGCATCGCCCGCCGTGCCGCGAACGAACTTGGCGAAGAACAACACCATCGCGGCCTGCGTGGTCCCCAGGCCTTGGACGGAGATGGGTAGCACCGCGATGAACATCACCACGGGCAACGCCGCTATCGCGGTGCCGAGCGGTACGGCGACACCGAATCCGCGCAGCGCCGTCAGATTGAACGCAATCAGCGCGGCGATGTGCGGAAGACGGACCAGCATGGCTTTCAGGTGTCCGCCAACACCAGCCGACAAAAGCACGTCGAAAATCGGCCGCGAAACCAGCCAGCGGGGCCTCGCGATCACCACGGCGACGTACGCGCCCAGACCTGCCCAGGCGCATCCGACGACCGGCACCAGGCCCGATGGACGCTGTGAGCCAAGCGCCAGGCCAAGGGTGACGAGCGCCAGGAGCACGAGGACGTTGGTCCCCATGATCAACAGCACCGTGGCCACGCCGCGCTTGATCGACACACCGCGCGCGCGATGAACGAAGAACACGATTGCGCCCTGGCCCACGCTGTAGTTGATCGCGGCCAGCAGGTACGTCGCCCCACGTACGATGAGGACGTCCCTGAAAGGAAGCTTGGCTAGGAACCACGTGAACGTCTTCCACATGGCGAACGAATCGGCGATATACACCAGGATCACCGCGCCAAGCACTCCGGGCAGGGTCCACGGCGCCGCGCGACCGACGGACGCCCAAACCGCGGCGATGGGGGTCTTCCAGAACAACCACCCGAGGGCTGTCGCGGTGACGGTCCATGCCAGAATTCGACCCAGGCGTGCGCGCATGTGCGAACGCTCTAACATGCCGCGGTTCTCGACTGAAAATGCCGCGGTGCCGTGGGGGAAGGGCAAAGAGGAAACGCTCGCCCGTCTCCCACCGCCGAACGGCCGGTGTGTGGTGCAAGAGCGTTGGTAGACTGTTGGAAGACCGCGCCTTTGCCCTGCCGGAAGGGGCATGTGGTAAAAATGAGAAAGGTGATGGACAAGGGATCATTGGGTCAGGGGCCGGAAGGTGCGGTGACCGGCGACAAGCCGCTCGTTGCCTCGCAAGGTCCGGTCACTACCCCCGTGTCCGCCCCCCTCGTGTCGGGGGAGAACGTGCGCGAGGAGTTGCCTGAGCAAGAACAGGATCAAGAACGCACTCAGGAATACGATCGCGCTCAAGAACAAGAGCGCACCTTAGAACACGAACCGCCCGCGCGTCAGGCGCGCACGCCTTCGACCGGTGAAGCGCGGGAGCCGTTGGTGCGGGAACGCTCGGGCAATGGCCCAGGGCCAGTCAGCGCGCGTACCATGCGGCTGACACCCGGTGGTGGGTATGGTGCCCTGCTTGCCCATTCTCGTCCCAAGCAGCAGCAATCCGACGGCGCCGAAGTCAAGTCGGAAGGGCCCGGCGAGGCCCTCACACCACCGCCTTTCGGGCGGGTGACCGATCCGCTGGAAGTCACCGCCGTTGGTGGAACGCCCGCGGAGTCTCGACCGGGCACGAGTGGGGGCGCCGCCCGCCGTCCCCGGATAATCACGCCTGAGCACACCGTGCCAACGGGAAGTGAATTCGATGGGTCGGAAATCACCGTGGTCGGCGGGGCCATTCGTGGTCCCGCATCGGACAGTGGTTCGGGCGCGAGTCCCGCTGGATCCGGGACGGCGACGGGCGGCGTTCCCGCCCACGAACGGAAGAGCGCGATCCCTCGACCCACCCGGTTGACGCCCGGCAGCGGTGGTCTGGCGGCATTGCTGGCGCAAGGTCGCAATCGCGCGCGAGCGGAGCAACCGGCCGTCGACAGAGAGGCGCCCACGCAGCCGCCCGCCGTGGAGACGCCAACCATCGCGGCCACGCAGGGGACAGAACCTGCGCAGAGCGCGGCGCCCACATCCGCGCCGGCCGCGAGGAAATCCGGATTCGCGACAACCCTACGTCCCGGTGTCGTGACGCCGCCGCGGATCGAGGTGGAATCGGGGCCCGCTTCCGTGCCCGAGGCTAAGAAAGCCGGATTCGCGGGTACGTTGTTGGGTGTGCCGCCGCCGGACATCGATGTCTCCGAGCACGGCGGCAAGGATGCGCCATGGGTGAAGAGGTTTGCCGGTGTCGGCGCGGGGAACGCACCCCGAGGCGTCGACGACGTGGAGTGGACCGAGAAGAATTCCGCGATTCCCGAGGACAACAGCGGTGGCCAGAGCCTGGGCGACTCGGCCGGCTCCGTGACGAGTGCCGCGGACCGGCGGCGAATCACGGCCTCGTTCGACGTCCCGCGCGGCAATTGGGGGAATCGCAAGGCGATAGGAGCTGGGATAGCGGCTGCTGTTCTGGTCGCCATCATCGCTGTCCTTTGGCCGCGCCCGCATCACACGCCTCCACTGCCGGCTGTCACCGGCGTCGCGCCGCCGGCGTCCGTCGTTGAGCCCCTCGCGTCGCCCCCGGCCGCCGTGCCCACGCCGCCCGACCAGCCGTCCGCGGTTCCAGCTCCCGCGGAGGTCGTTCCGGGGGTGGGTACCGCACCATCACCCGAGGTCGTTCAGGCGAAGCGTGCCCCAGCACCCGCGCCGACGGTAGAACCTGGCGCGGCGACCACCGCTGCCGCACCCCCGGCCGCGGGCGAGGGTGTGGCGCCAGTGGAGGCGCCCTCGGTTATGGATGAGCCCACAGATCCTTCTGGTGCTCCTTCCATGGTGGGCCACCGCGCGATGGCTTCCGCCACGGAGGTCGTGGCGCCATCCGCGCGCAAGCAGTCGAAGGCTAAAGTGAAAACCAAACGGAAAAGCACGGCGTCCCGCTCCCGCAGGGAAGGATCCACCGCCTCTCAACCCGCGGAGGTGAAGTCCGACGCTCCGCGGAGCAAGGCTCCCGAGGCGGAAAGCGATCCGGACGCGACCTTGCCGTTGTTGATGGGTCGCTGACTCCGCCGGCTGGGCGCCAGCGTTCTTGATTTTCCGCCCCCGTCGAACGAGGGGCCGTCACGACAGACCAAGCTTTTCCAGGAGCTTTTCGAGACGGAGCGTCAAACGCAGGTCCGAGGTTGTGTGCGCGTGGTCCATCGCGGCGAACAAATGCGTTTGTTCGAGGTCGAGTTGGTCGGGCCGGCCTTCCAGAAGCCGAACGAAATGATTCACGGCCCGACGTTGAGCAAAACGGGTGCGGCCGATCACCGCATGCTTGATTGTGGCGTGCAAAGCGAAGCGTCCCGGCAGGGGTTGTTGCACGAGGTGCCATCGACTGAGCCGGGCCAGTGCGCCTCGCGTGTTCGCGCCGGCGCGCGCTCCCGTGCTTGCGAGTGCCCCGAGCGACGTCGGGTCCACATGATCGCCCTGCATGTGAGCCAGTACGGCAAGCAGTCGGCGTTCGCGCGCGTTGATTCGCGACCAGACCCAGTCGACGAGGAGCCGAATCTCTAGGATGTCGTCTTCGTGGGCCATCACGGTCACGGCTCCGACACCGTGTTCAACCAGCCAAGCTCCGAGGCGCGCCGCGGTCACGGCGCCGCTTTGCACAAGCGCGTTGCTGATGTCCAGCGCCAAGGGATTCCAGCGCAGGCTCGTGGTCAGTTCGGCGACCGCCGGAAAAGGGTTGCGTCCCGCCGTGACCAACGGGGGCACCACGGGATACACGGAGACACCGGACAGAAGACAGCGCCTCGCCGTCAGGAGCCAAGAGACGGGCACGCCATCGAGCGCCGCCAATAGTCGCGAGATCGCTCGATCGCTTTCGTGGTTGTCGAGAACAATCAAGGTCCGACCGCGGCCCACCAGGTGCTGGCGCAGACGGGCCAGGCGTTGATCGCGCGCGCCTGGTCCTCCGAGCGAGATTTTCATACGGATGGCCAGCATGTCGAGCAGCGTCTGGTGATCCCACCCGCCGACGCGAAACCATTCGATGCCGCCGGGGTGGTCCTCGCGCAGGAGGTGCCCGAGCGCGGCGGCCAGGGTCGATTTCCCGCTGCCGCCCGCGCCGACCAGCGCCAGGCGTGGATGCAAGCCCGACCGGATGGCCGCGGCCAAGGTCTGCAGTTCGGCGCGCCTGCCGCGAAATGGATCTGGCCTGGGGGGAAACGCCACCGTCGGTTCGTACCACGCCGCGCTGCGATCCCCTATGCCGCCGGCTCGCTTCGTGGCCCGGCCGGCACGTATCATGTCGGCATGTTCGACGCCATTCTCTTCGACAACGACGGCGTACTGGTGGACACGGAGGGCTTGTATTTCCAGGCCACCCGCGAGGTCTTGGCCGACGTGGGCGTGGTGCTGGACGAACCCGCCTATGTGGAATTCTTCCTGCGTCAGGGCACCGGAGCGTGGCACCTGGCGCTCGCGCGTGGGCTGGCACCCGAAGCGATCGATGCGTTGCGGGTGGCGCGTGACCGGCGCTATGTCGAGCTCGTGGGAGAAGCCGACATCATGATCGCGGGCGTGTCGGAGCTTCTGCCAGCGTTGGCCAGACGGTATCGTCTCGCGATCGTGACCAGCTCGGACCCCGAACCTTTCGACCGCACCCACGCCCGAACCGGGTTGTTACGCCATTTTGAATTCGCGCTGACCCGCGTGGACTATGTTCGAGCCAAACCCGAGCCCGATCCATACCAGCGCGCGGTCGAACGGATGAGGGTCGCCCCGGAGCGATGCCTCGTCATCGAGGATTCCGAACGTGGCCTGCGGGCCGCAAAGGCCGCCGGCCTGGCGTGCTGGGTAATTCCATCGACCTTCACGGTCGGCTGCTCCTTTTCGGGTGCGGATGCCGTGTTCCACAGCCTTGCGGCGGCTACAGCGCGGTTGCTGAGTTAATCGCTTCGGCATGGTTTTTTCTTTTTCCTTGGGTGTTCGGGATCCGGGCTCGCGCGCACGGCGCGGGACGTTGCACACGCGGCGCGGGAGCGTACAGACGCCGGTATTCATGCCGGTCGGCACCCGCGCGACCGTGACCGGCGTGTCGCCGGACGAACTGTCCGCGTTGGGCGTGCCTATCTTGCTGGCGAACACATATCACTTGATGTTGCGCCCCGGTCCGGAGTTGTTCCGCCGTGTCGGAGGTATCCATGAATTCATGCGCTGGCCTGGGCCCGTGCTCACGGATTCCGGCGGCTACCAAATCTTCTCGCTGCCGTCCGAGCGGACGGTATCGGAAGTCGGCGCCCGATTCGTCAGCTACATAGACGGGCGCATCCACGAGCTGACGCCCGAAGGATCGATTCGGATGCAGACCGCGATTGGGTCGGACATCATGATGGTGCTGGACGAGTGCATCGCGGCGACGGCGGACGAAAGAGAGGTGCGCGCGGCCATGGAAAGGACGCACCGCTGGGCGCTGCGCGGCCTTGGCGCTCGCGAGAATCCCGAACAGGCCCTTTTCGCGATCGTGCAAGGGGGCCTGTTTCCCGAGTTGCGGCGTTCCTCCGCTGCGTCACTCGGCGCGCAGCCGTTCGACGGATTCGCAATCGGTGGCCTGGCGGTCGGTGACACACGTGCCGAGCGCGAGGACATGACCGCGTTCGTGGCCGAGATATTGCCCGTCGCGGCGCCGCGTTACCTGATGGGCGTCGGAACACCGCCCGATCTGCTGACCGCCATCGGCTGTGGCGTCGACATGTTCGATTGCGTGATCCCGACTCGGCTGGCGTGGCAAGGAACGGCGTTTACGTCGACGGGGCGGGTGCGCGTGACACGCGGGGTGAATCGCCTGTCGGATCGGCCGCTCGACGCGGCATGCGGGTGCCACACCTGCGGCACGTACACACGAGCCTATCTGCACCACCTGATGAAGTGCGGCGAGCCTCTCGGCCCGCGGTTACTCATCATCCACAACCTTCACTACTATTTGGATCTGATGCGACAGGCGCGCGACGCGATCGACGGCGGCATCTACGCCACGTTCGCGCGCCAACGCTTGGCCGAGATGGATCGGTTGGAGCACGCGGAGGCGAGCGCGTGAGCGACGAGTGCGCGAGCCATGAGCGCGCGAGCCATGAGATAGTCCGGACGCGGTCGGGCGCGCTGGCGATCCGCAGCCTCGATGCGGACGAGGTCATGCATCCAGGAGTGGGCCCGATGGCCGAGGCCGAACAACTGTATGTTCGGCAATCGCGTCTCGCGGAACGACTTCGCGCCGCCGAAGGGCCTACGCTCGTATTGTTCGATATCGGCATGGGGGCGGCGTCGAACGCGATCGCGGCGCTGGCGGAATCCGAATGTGCCCCGCCTTCCGCCGCGCGCCTGGAACTGATCAGCTTCGAACGCGACAGCGGGGCCTTGCGGATGGCGTTGTCTCAGCCGGCCGCCTTCGGTCTGGAAGGCGCCTTTGGCGAAGGCGCGCGCGCGTTGCTAGGCCGTGGCCGCTACGAAACCTCACGCACGTGCTGGCGGCTGGAGGATGGCGACGCGCTCGCGGCCCTCGTGCGTCAGACCTCGCGCCCGGACATTGTCTTTTGGGATCCGTTTTCGCCACGCGCGAACCCGTCGCTGTGGACGGTCGCGGCGTTTGCGCAGGTTCGCCGCAAGGCCGGACCGCGTTGCACCCTGTTCACCTACAGCGCATCCACCGCCGTGCGGGTGGCGTTGTTGCTCGCCGGTTGGGCGGTCGGCGTGGGCGAGGCCATCGGCGACAAATCCGCCACGACGGTTGCCGCCGTCAGGGCGACGGATCTGGAGCGTCCTCTCGATCGCAACTGGTTGACCAGGTTGTCGCTGCCCAAAGCCCCACTGCCGTTCGACGCTCCCGCGGACGCGGTCAAACGGGCGGCTGCCGCGCCGCAGTTCAGCGTCGCCGGTTAGATGCGCGGATCCCGTTGAGAGTTATCACGCTTGGAAGTCATGGCCGCGGTGACGGTGATGAAGCCGCCCGCGCAAGAGCAACGCCGGGCGCCCGGGCCCGTGAGGTTACCGGCCGCTCAGTCCGCAGAGCGCGGGCGCGGCGCCGAAAAGGAACTGTGCGCGCCCGAGCGTTCCCACGCTGGGTGCGAGAAGGCGCTGCCCGCGCGCCAGCAGCGCCTCGCGATCTCGCCGCCAGGCGTCGATGCAGCCAACGCCGAAGCGAATCGCGCACAGCGCCGCTGCCGCTTCGGGCCGCCGCGCAGCGCAGTGCCCAAAGGTGCCCCCCAACGCCTCAGGCGCAGCCGGCGACGAGCGCGAGAGCGTCACAAACGGCGTGCATCTTGGCGGGACCGACACTCCCAACGTACTGTCGAAACTCGGATCTGCGGACGGCGAAGACATTCGTGAGGTTGGCGCAGGAGGCTTGCTTCAGACCTTCTTCGGTTCCTAAGTCGACCTCGCTTGGCGCGCCTCGTCGGGTCGACGTAATGGCCACGACCAGCACCGTCTCGAGCAACGGGATAAGGGCGGGTCGCGTGAGGACCAACACCGGGCGCCGTTTGTCCGGTTTCGGACGA
>JADGRC010000078.1 GCA_017881245.1 Pseudomonadota bacterium | reverse complement strand
GTGAAGTCGATGGTCGAATCACCCGTGCCATCGGAGCTGACGGCATACGGAATGCTGGCACCAATGACGGCAACGGTCTTGATCGCAGTCTTATTGAGCGGCAGGGCGCCGTCGTTCTTGAGCAACACCATGGACTCGAGCGCGACCTGCGCCGCGGTGGCGATGTGATCGTCGTTGTTCGTGATGGATCCATTCGTGAGCTTGGAAGTCGACGCCTTGAGACCAGGCGTTCCGCCGGTAGCGATTGCCTTGAACCGGATCTTCTGTTCCAGAATGCGCGTGGCCGACGCATTGATGAACGTGTCGAGGCCCGTCATCGAGTCGAGCTCGACATACTCGTAGGCCCACGGGAGCTCCATGTCCATTCCCGCCGAGGCGGCCTCACGGGCATTCGTGGCGCGCGAAGCCTGATCGGCGTTGCTGCCACCCGGCATGGCCCACCAGTCGCTGAGGACGAACCCCTGGAAACCAAAGTCGGTCCGCAGGATGTCGGTCAAGAGGTGCGCATTCTGCGTGGAGTTCTTGCCGTTGATCTTGTTGTACGACGCCATGATGCAAGAGGCGCCACCATCCTTGATGATCATGCCGAAGTGCCTCGCGTAAATCTCGCGCAACGTTTGCTCGTCCATGAGCGCGTTCGCCGTCGAGCGGCCCTGCTCGATGTTGTTGGCGGCGAAGTGCTTGGGGCAGGCGCCGACGTACTCCTGCATGCCGACGACGAACGCCGAACCCATGCGGCCAAGGAGGAACGGATCCTCGCCGTAGGTCTCTTGCGCGCGTCCCCAGGACGGGTGGCGCAGGATGTTGACCGTGGGCGACAGCGCCATGGTCTGTCCGGCTGCCACCATCTCGTCCCCAATCGACTGACCAACCTTGTATTCGAGATCCAGATCGAAGGCCGCGCCACGCGCGATAGCCTGCGGAAAAGCGGTTGACTTGCCACCGCTCGACCCGGACAGCAGCGGAGCGTCCAGGTTCATTCCACGAGGCCCGTCGCG
Source organism: Pseudomonadota bacterium (assembly GCA_017881245.1). GTDB lineage: Bacteria > Myxococcota_A > Polyangia > Fen-1088 > Fen-1088 > FEN-1088. The sequence goes on along the minus strand of JADGRC010000078.1, from coordinate 26,866 downwards.
GAAGGTGAAGCCGCGAATCGAGCCCTGGTCCGGTTGCCAAAAAATGTTGTAGTTGAGCGGAGGCGTGGGAACCCCACGCATCTGCTGAGTCTTCTGGACCGGGGTAAGCGACTGCATCATCGTCGTCGCCGTGGCCAAGTTTGCCGCGTGGCCGGGGTACCCCGGCGAATATGGGTAGGTGGAGGTGAACGAGGTCGCGGTGCAAGACATCTTGACCGTCGTCGATCCCCCAGCGCCGGTGGACCCACCCGTCGCGGGCGGCATACCATTGCCAGCGGTGTTGCCACCGCCAGTACCGGTCCCGCTGGTTCCTGCTGTCGGATTCCCAGTATTCCCACCTGTAACGGGCTGCACGCCCCCACCGGTCCCGGTACTCATGCCGTTGCCGCCGGTACCTGTCGCATTGCTATTGCCGCCGGTGCCTCCGCCCACGGTTGTGCCACCGCTGGCGGATGGACCGGTGCCTCCGCTTCCGTTCCCCGTGCCGCTGCTAGGATGGCTGCAACCGGCCAGGGCCAGGGCCAACGCCAGGACTGGAACCGCGACTGGACTGCGAAACTTCAGGGGCATTCGGGACCTCAAAGGACGTTCGTTCTTCATCTCTTCTCCTGTGACCGGGAAACATCGCCGCGATTCCGGCTGCGCACGGCCGCTCCGTCGAGCAGAAACCGAGGACAGAACCGCCTCCCCCGCCCGGATTTTGGGCAGTCTAGCTCGGCCTTTTTCAAATGGAAATGGAATCGGACTCAATTCAAGGACGAAATTTGTCAAGAAGGTCCGGGCCTTGCGACGCCCCTTGGCAAGAGTTGAGCATGGACATCTTGACACCTAGCACATAGTGACGTGCAGTTCGAAGATCGGTTCACAACCACCCCTCGTGACCTTCGGTCGAGACCTTAGTCGGCGCGGCCATGTCGCCACGCGGCACCGCGAATTCGTCGCTCGGCGCCCCGTCGAGATCGGATGGAATTGATCTCCCGGTCGCGAACGCCGACGAAAACCGGCCGCGCCACGACGCGGCGCGGTTCCGGCCCATTCAGGAGAACCGACGAACGGCCACCCGAGCACCCGCGTCCAGCCGATCGATCCCGGGCGGGATTCGCGCCAACCCGTCCGCGAAGATCACGTTCGAGATTGCCGCCGATCCTCCGGATAAAGTGTCGGCCCAAAAATCGCCGTCGCGTTCCAAAAGGCGCACGCGCAGATAGTCCTCACGCGACGTGGGCTTGACGTACGCCCGCGAAAGGCGAGCGTTCACGGCCCCCGGCCACGCGACGGTGACGGATTCCCCACCCAGCCGGGCCAACATCGGCCTCACGAAGGCTTCGAAAACCACCATGGACGACGTCGGGAATCCGGGCATCCCGACTACGGGCTTTGGTCCGGAGCGCGCGAACACGGTCGGCTTTCCGGGGCGAATATCGATTCCGTGGAACAAGACGCCGGGAGCGTCCAGTCCGCCCAGCACCCGCGCGGTCAGATCCCTTGGTCCCACCGACGAACCACCCGACAGGATCAGGCCATCGTTTTCCACCACCAGCCGCGAAACAGTTATGCCGAGCGCGTCGGGATCGTCCGCGACGATTCCTCCAAGCACCGCCACGCAGCCGGCGGATTCCACCTCGGCCGCTAGCACGTACTGGTTCGAATCGCGCACCTGGCCCGGCTTCGGTGTTTGGTCCGGGGGGCAGATTTCGGATCCCGTGGCCAGGACCGCGATCCGCGGGCGGCGGTACACCGGGACATCGACAATTCCGAAGGTCGCGAGCGCGGCCAAGTCCCCGGGACGAATCCGACGGCCGGCCGCCAAAACCTCGGTGCCGGCGCGCAGATCCTCGCCTGGGGTGACCACGTTGGCCCCAGATGGCACACCCCTCGAAACGCGAACGTGCGCGCCCGCCCGGGCGTAACCCGTGGCCCCAGTGTCCGTTTCACCGATGGGGGCCGTGAATTCGACCATCACAACGGCGTCCGCTCCCTCCGGAATGACACCACCCGTCGCGATTCCAACCGCCTCGCCCTTTTTGACCGTTCCGGAATAGGTCGTTCCGGCGGGAATGGAGGCAACCACCCGCAGCACCACGCCGTCGCCATCCGACGCGCGTTGGACGTCATCGAACCGAACGGCGTAGCCGTCCATCGCCGACAGCCGCGTCGGGGGCAGATCGTGCGGCGCCGTCAACGATCGGGCTAAGACGCGCCCGGCCGCCTCCCGCAGTGGTGTCCGTTCCACCCCGAGCGTCGGAACCTCCAACAAGATGCGGCGCGCTTCGTCGGCGGGAATCAGCTTCAGCCAATCGGGCAAGACGTTCTCCGGTCGCCGTTCAGACGGGCAAGATCGGCCGGCGTCGTTCATACCCAGATACGCGCTTCGAGCCAGCCGCCTGAAAACGGCGCATCAGCTCGACGCGCAGATCGTCACCCGGCACCACCGCGTCGACGTGAAGATTGGACGCCAGCTTCACGAGATCGATGTCCTCGCGGTACTCGCGGCGCAGCTCCTCGACGTAAGCCGCGCGCTCGGCCTCGGGCTTCTGCGCGATCTTGTTCGCGAACACCGCGTTCACGGCGGCTTCCGCGCCCATGACCGCGATCATCGCCTGCGGTAAAGCAATGGTCGCGTCCGGATCGAATCCCGGCCCACACATGGCGTACAGCCCCGCCCCGTAGGCTTTTCGCAGAACGACGCTGATCTTCGGCACGGTCGCGTCGGCGACCGCGGAGATCATCTTGGCGCCGTGGCGAATGATGCCTTGCCTCTCCACGGCCTTGCCGATCATGAACCCCGGCACGTCCGCCAGAAACAGCAGCGGAATTCCGAACGCGTCGCACAGCCAAACGAACCTCGCCGCCTTGTCGGCGCTATCGACGAAAAGGACGCCGCCCTTCCACTTGGGCTGGCTGGCGACGATCCCCACCGCCTGACCATCGAGGCGGGCGAGCCCCGTCACGATCTCGCGCGCAAACAAGCGCTTGATCTCGAAGAAGCTGCCCTCGTCGACCAGGGCGTCGATGATCGCGAACACGTCGAACGCCTGGTTCTGGTTGGCGGGCAGGATGTCGTCGATGCGCCTGGCGCCAGGCCGAGGCGGCCGCGCCGGTACCGGCGCCGGCGATTCGCCCGCCCGCGGGGGCATGAAAGCCAGGTACGCCCGTGCCGTCTCCAGACAACTCCGTTCGTCGGGGGCCAGCAGATCGCCGCAGCCCGACACCTCGCAGTGCATGCGGGCCCCGCCCATCTCTTCAAGCGTCACCTTCTCGCCAATCACCATCTCGGCCATGCGCGGCGAGCCCAGGTACATCGACGCGTTCTTGTCGACCATGAACACAACATCGCAAAACGCCGGGATGTACGCCCCGCCCGCCGCCGAGGGGCCGAACAGCAGACATATCTGCGGAATCGCCCCCGACAGCTTGACCTGATTCTGGAAAATACGACCCGCGTGCCGCCGCCCTGGAAACATATCGATCTGGTCGGTGATACGCGCTCCGGCCGAATCCACCAAGTACATGAGTGGAATGCGGAGCCGCCCCGCGGTTTCTTGAATGCGGATGATTTTCTCGACCGTGCGCGCGCCCCATGACCCGGCCTTCACGGTCGAATCATTCGCCATGATCGCCACCGGGCGTCCATGGACGCGTCCAACCCCCGTCACGACGCCGTCGGCCGGCAAATCATCCGCGGTGGCGTTGGCCAGCAACCCATCCTCGACGAATTCCTTGCCGGCGTCGTCGCACAACAACGCGATACGTGCCCGACAGAACAGCTTACCGGCGGCCGCGTTCGCTTCGTGATACTTCGCGGCGCCACCGCGCCGTACCTTTTCGGCCAGGGCCGCAATCTCGTCGGTGCGTGACATCGCGCGATCCTCTCGGTTACTTTCCATGAAAAATTGGCGCGCGCTTTTCGGCAAAAGCGCGTAGGCCCTCGTCCCGGTCGGCGCTTCCGAGCACGACCTCGTAGCAACGCCTCTCGAGGGCCAGGCCTCCGGCCAGCGTTAACGCGATGCCACCGTCAATCGCGGCCTTGGCCTGCGCGACCGCCAACGGGCCGCAGGCGGCGATCTCGTCCACCAGTCGTGAAACGGCGCCGTCGAGGTCCGCGGCCGGCACGACAGCTGAAACGAGGCCCATGTCATGTGCGACGCGGGCATCGAGCTTGCGACCGCTGAAGATAAGCTCCTTCGCGCGGGCGACGCCCACGACACGCGCCAGTCGCTGCGTCCCGCCGGCTCCCGGAATGATGCCCAAACGGGCCTCGACCAGACCCATGACGGCCCCTTCGACCGCGATGCGCAAGTCGCACGCCAGCGCAAGCTCCAGGCCGCCGCCGAACGCCGCCCCGTTCATGGCCGCGATGACCGGACACGGCAGCGACGACAACGTCGACAGCAAACCGCCCAGTTGATCTAGAAAAGATCGGGTTTCCTCCACGGACATCCCGAAGCGTTCTTTCAGATCGGCGCCGGCGCAGAATGCCCGGCCCGCACCCGTAATCACGACCGCGCGGACTGATTCACGGCCCGACAGCGCACCGACGGCCGCCGACAACTCGTCGACCAACGCCCTCGACAAGGCGTTCGCCGCCTCGGGACGCGCCAGCGTCAACCACGTGGCCGTGCCACGCCCCTCGACGGTGACCAGCGGCGCGGCAGTCGCCTGGCTCATGAGGGCAACGGTATCACGAGACCAGAATTTGGGCGCGTTCCCCCGACGAACCCGCAATCAGGACGCGGCCCGACCGCGCGCGCCCATTGTGGCGCGATAGAACTTCGACGGAACCTCGTGCCCGACCAGAGTCGACGCAAGTCGCGACACGTCGACCAGTTTATCCAGGTCGACACCGGTGTGAACGCCCATTCCTTCCAGCATGTAAATCACGTCCTCCGTGGCCACGTTACCGGAAGCACCGGGCGCGTACGGACACCCCCCAAGGCCGCCCAACGCCGAATCGACTGTCGTGATTCCCATTTCTACGCTGACCAGGATGTTCGCCAGAGCCGTCCCGCGCGTGTCGTGAAAGTGAACCGCCACCTCCGGCGTCGGGGTCTCGGCCAGTACCCGCGACAACACATCCCGCACCTGACGCGGGTTCGCGACCCCGATGGTATCGCCGAGCGAAATCTGGTAGCAGCCGAGTGCCCTCAACTCGCGACACAGTTCCACCGCCCTGGCCGGATCGACCGCGCCTTCGTACGGACACCCATAGACGGTCGACACATACGCGCGAACCTTCAGCCCCGCCGCCAGCGCCGGGGGGATGGTGTCCCGGAACGCTTCCAACGTCGCAGCGATGGTCTTGTTCACGTTTTTCTTGTTATGCGTCTCGGATGCCGACATGAACACTGCGATTTCCTTCATGCCAGCCGCTAACGCCGAATCGAGTCCCTGGCGATTCGGTACAAGCGCCGAGTAAACGACGCCCGGTACCCTCGTGATTCGGCGGGAGACTTCGACCGCGTCTGCCAACTGCGGGATCCATCTTGGGTTGACGAAGCTCGTGATCTCGATGGCGCGCAGCCCCGTCCGAGACAACGCGTCAATGAACGCGATTTTGTCGTCAGTCGGGATCAGGCGCGACTCGTTCTGAAGGCCGTCGCGCGGACCCACCTCGTAGATCGTCACGTCTGGTGGCAGATGCTCCAACATGGCGCCTGCGGATTTTACCACGTCGTAACAGGTGTCCCCGGAAAGACGCGCGGTTCCGCGGACGCGCGGCCCGGCCCCCCATCAGACCAGACTTGCACACAGTTCGTCCGTAATATCCGCCAGCGTGTCGACGACGACGTCGGCCGCGGACAGGTCGTATCCGACGAAATTGCCGATGCTGACGCCGATCACACGTGCGCCCGCGGCACGACCCGCCAGAATTCCCGGCGTCGCATCCTCGATGACGATGCACCGGCGCGCCGCGGAACGAACGCCCAGACGCTCCATCGCCAGCAGGTACGCATCCGGCGCGGGCTTGCCGCGTTGGTAGTCCTCAGCGCCGAGCGCCACCTGGAAGTAACGGGCGACGCCGATACTCTCGATGGCATCGCGCACTTCGACCCGACTTGCGCCCGATGCGATGGCCAAGGGGCACAGGCCCGCCAAGCGACGCACGGTCTCGACCGCCGCCGGCAACGGCCGGTAGCCCGTGTTGGCGAGCAACGCACGCTTTTCGTCGACCGCGCTCGCGATCAGCACTTCCATCTCGATCGAGATGGCGTGGTTCGCCACGATCAAGGCGTGAATCTCGTTCCAGGAATGCCCGATCACGAACCGCCGCTCGTCCTCCGACAGGTCGAACCCCAAACGTCGGCAGGCGAGCACCACGGATTCGACATTTTCGCGCTCCGAATCCACCAGCGTTCCATCCAGGTCGAAAAGGATCGCGGCCGGGATGCCGATGGGGCGGGCGTCCGACTCGGAGGTCACCCGGCGCTTCTACCGAGTGGTCACGGGACCGTCAAAGTCGGCCCTTTCGACCGGCAAGCACGAGGTCCATGAAGGTGCTAGATTGGACCACAAGAAGGAGGCATCTATGCCGTTCGGACTTGGAATGGGTGAGCTGGTCATGATTCTCGTGATCGTCACCGTCGTATTTGGAGCCACCAAGCTGCCTCAGCTGGGTGATGGTTTGGGCAAGGCGATTCGCAACTTCAAGCGTTCAATCGAGAGTCCCCCGGACGCCGCCGATCCGGAAGACAAGGCCAAGCTTGAAAGCAAGGCTGGTCCCGCCAAGCCAGAATGACGACCACCCGCATCGCGCCAGTCGGCCAGCCCCGTTCATGACCCGTTCACGACCGCCTGGACTGTGCGACTGATTCGAGAACCGCGGGTGTGGCGTAACGCCCACTTTCACCTCACGAAATTGGCGCAGTCGCTCGGTCACTGTTGACGGCAGCCCGCGCCGGGCGCGATCCTAGACGCGGGTTGCGCGTGACCAGGCGTTGTGCAGCGTGCTTTTGTGTCTTGATGTGGACCATCGTCGTTGGTCCCGAGGGACAGGCGCGCGGACCCATTCGCCGCGATCCGTTCGTGGTCGCGACCACGGCGGTCGTCAGTGACCGTTCCGAAAAAGTTCGCGTGCAGGCGGCGCTGGTCCTGGGGCGGGCCGGCGACGCGCGCGCGGTTCCGTTCTTGATACGCGCGCTCTCCGATCCAAGTCCGCTGGTGCGCGCGATGGCGGCAAAGGCGTTGGGCCATGTTGGTGATACCGGCGCGCGGCCTTCACTTGAGGTCGCGGCTCGCGATCCGAACCCCATCGTCCGCCGTCACGCCGGCACCGCGCTTGAGACACTGGCCGAACGGCAGGCCGCGTCGCCCCTCGTCGTGCAGCCGATGGGAGACCAGACTCACAAGGCTCCGGGCGGCCTGCGCGAGCTCATGCGCGGGTTCGTCGCGAACGAGCTGCGCGGATTCGGCAAGCTGGGTGCCGGCGGCTACATCGTTGACGGCGCCATCAAGACCCTGTCGACATCCTCGCTGACCGACCCCGTCGAAGTGAAATGCGGCGTGGAGCTGGTGCTCAGCACCGGCGGAAGAGCTATTGTCATGATGAGTTCGGGCGAGGCCATCGTGCAACGAGGCCGACGCCAGTTCCGGCCCATGATGCAACCCTCCATGGAAATCGAAGCGCTGCGGCACGCCGTTCGGGGCGCGGCCGAGGAGCTTCGCCAGCACCTCGCGGCGAATGGTCCCTGACGCGACGACCGTCCCACCGGGAAATCGACGCACGCTGATCGTCGGCGACGTTCACGGTTGTCTCGACGAGCTGCAAGCCCTGCTTTCCGCCTGCTCCGTGGATTGGTCGGCCGATCGCGTCTTGTTGGTGGGGGATCTCGTCGCCAAGGGCCCCGACTCGCAAGGCGTTGTGCAGTTCGCGCGCGAGCGAAAACTCGAGGCGGTGCTTGGCAACCACGACGCCAAGGTCTTGACTCTTGCTCCGTGGGCCGGTCCGCTCGAACCCACGGCAAAGACACCCAAGCATCATGGAAAAGTGGCCCGGACCTTGGGCCTCGATGACTGGGTCTACCTTCGACGACTGCCGCTTTACCTGGCGCTCCCGGAGCTCGGTACGGTCGTCGTGCACGCGGGACTCATCGCCGGATTGCCTCTGGAGCAACAACCGCGCGATCTGATGATCAACATGCGCAGCATCACGCCCGAGGGGCAGGCGTCCAAGCGCGTGGACGCGGGTCAGCCCTGGGCGAGCCTCTGGCTTGGCCCGAGTCACGTGGTGTTCGGGCACGACGCCATCCGCGGTCTGCAACAGCATCCGTTCGCGACAGGCCTCGATACTGGTTGCGTGTACGGCCGTTCGCTGACGGCGCTGGTGCTTCCCGAACGCCGCCTGGTTTCGGTCCCGGCGCGCCGCGCCTATGTCCCGATTTGAACGATTTGGTCCGGCGAACTATCCGCCCGTGAAGACGCGAAAGAGGCGCTTCACCGGATCGTAGAAACGATCCGCGACCCGTTCCTTCAACGGGATGATGGCGTTGTCGGTGATCGTGATGTGTTCCGGACAGACCTTCGTGCAGCACTTCGTGATGTTGCAGTACCCGATGCCGTGCTTCTTCTTCAAATCGTCCACGCGATCCCCGGCATCAATCGGGTTCATCTCCAGCGCCGCCGTGTAGACCAGGAAGCGCGGCCCGATGAATTCATCGGTCAGCCCATGATCCCGGATCACGTGACAAACGTCCTGGCACAAGAAACATTCAATGCATTTGCGAAACTCTTGCGGTCGTTCGATGTCCTCCTGCTGTACGCGCCAGGTTCCATCCGGAGCGTCCGCGGCTCGCGGCTTGAACGGCGCGATGGTCTTCTTCACGCGGAAGTTCCACGACACGTCGGTGACCAGATCGCGAATCTTCGGAAAGGCCTGCATCGGCTGAATCGTGACCGGCTGGGTGAGATCAATCTCCGATAGCCGGGTCATGCACATCAGCTTGGGCATGCCGTTGATCTCGGCCGAGCATGACCCACACTTGCCCGCCTTGCAGTTCCAGCGAACAGCCATGTCGTTGGCCTGCTCGGCCTGGATGGCGTGTACGGCATCGAGCACCACCATCCCCTCGCTGACCTCGCTTGGGTAGTCGCGAAAATTGCCGCCACTCGCGTCGCCGCGCCAGATCCGAAATGTGGCCTTGGCCATCTATTTGTTCTCCTCGATGATCTGCTTCAGATCGTCCCGCATGTCGGCGATCGGGCGTCGTTGAATCTGCATTCGCCCATCGGGACCCCTGCGACAGATGATGTTGAACTTCGCGAAATTCTCGTCTTTCTTCTCGAAGTCCTCGCGAAAGTGCCCGCCACGGCTCTCGCGTCTTTCAATAGCCGAGCGGGCCACCGCCTCTGAACACGTCAAAAGGTTCGGCAGATCGAGGGCTGTGTGCCACCCTGGGTTGTACTCGCGGTTGCCGCCGACGCCGACCTTCTCCGCGCGCCGCTTAAGAATCTCGATGCCCTCCAGCGCGGTCATCATGTCCTTTTCGTTGCGCACGATACCGACGTTGGCCTGCATCAGATCCTGCAGCTCGTACTGAACCTTGTACGGACCCTCCGGGCTAGCGCCGGCCGCGCCTCGCTCGAACGGCGCCAGCAGCGTGCGCTGGGCCGCCTCCACCTGATCGGCGCGGATCTGCCCCCCAGTGCGCTCTTTCGCGAACTTCGCCGCGCTCTCGCCCGCGCGCTTGCCAAACACCAACAGGTCGGACAGCGAATTGCCCCCCAATCGATTCGCGCCGTGCAACCCGGCGGCGACCTCGCCCGCCGCGAACAAGCCCGGAACGGTCGACATCTGCGTGTCGCCGTCGACGCGGACGCCGCCCATCACATAATGCGTGGTCGGCCCCACCTCCATCGGCTCCGTCGTGATGTCCAGCTCCGCCAACTGCATGAACTGGTGGTACATGCTCGGCAGCTTCTTCTTGATGTGCTCGCGCGCATTCGGGAGCTTGTCCTTGATCCACGCGATATCCAGGAAGACGCCCCCGTGGGGGCTGCCGCGTCCGTCACGCACCTCGCGCATGATGCAGCGGGCGACGTGATCGCGGGTCAACAACTCGGGCGGTCGCCGTGCGCTCTTGTCGCCCTGGGTGTACCGCCATCCCTCCTCGGGGTTGTCCGCCGTCTGCGCCCGATAGTTCTCCGGAATGTCGTCGAACATGAACCGCTTGCCGTTGCTGTTGCGCAGGACGCCGCCCTCGCCGCGCACCCCCTCGGTCACCAAAATTCCGCGAACGCTCGGCGGCCAGACCATCCCGGTGGGATGGAATTGAACGAACTCCATGTCCATCAGATCCGCGCCCGCCTGATACGCCAAGCTGTGTCCGTCGCCCGTATATTCCCAGCTGTTCGACGTGATCTTGTACGCGCGGCCGATGCCACCCGTCGCCAGAACCACCGCGCCCGCGCGAAAAATCCGCGGGTAGCCACGCTCGCGGTCGTAGCCGAATGCCCCCGCAACCCGATCGCCATCCTTCAACAACGACGTCACGGTGTGCTCCATGTACACCTGGATCCCCTGGTGGATCCCGTGATCCTGCAACGTGCGAATCATTTCCAGGCCCGTGCGATCCCCAACGTGCGCCAGGCGCGGGTAACGGTGGCCCCCGAAATTGCGCTGCAAGATCTTGCCGTCCTTGGTGCGGTCGAAAACCGCCCCCCACGCCTCCAGCTCGCGCACGCGGTCCGGCGCCTCCTGAGCGTGCAGCTCGGCCATGCGCCAGTTATTGACGTATTGGCCACCACGCATGGTGTCGGCGAAGTGAACCTTCCAGGAGTCGCGATCGTCCACATTGGCCATCGCCGCCGCCATGCCGCCTTCGGCCATGACGGTATGGGCCTTGCCGAGAAGCGACTTGCAGATCAAGCCGACCGACGCGCCCGTGGCGGAAGCCTCGATGGCGGCGCGCAAGCCGGCGCCGCCCGCGCCGATCACGATCACGTCGTGCTCGTGGGTTTGAATCTCCGTCGAAACCTGAGCCATCTACAGAATTCTCCAGTCGGTGATGACGCCCGTCGAACACAGGCGAATGTACGCGTCGGTGATCCCGACCCAAAACAAGCTGAACCACGCCCACTTGGGGTGGTGTCGATTCAAGCAACTGACACAGTCGTAGGCTTTCTTTCGAACCGGGGCTCGCGACAGTCGATCCAAGACCCCACCGACCAGGTGGCGCAGCGAATGACAACCGAGCGTGTAGCCGCCGATGAAGACGACGTTGAGGATCATGACGAGCGAGCCGATCCCGATTCCGAAGGTCTTGCCGCCGGTCGCCGGATCAGCGAACCACAACCCGTGCCACGCGTCGATGGACAGCAGAACCACGAACACGAGGGCGAAGTACAGCGCGAACCGGTGCGCGTTCTGAATGATCAAGGGCAGCTTGGCCTCGCCGCGATAGGTGGTTCGGGGCTCACCAACGGCGCAGCTCGGTGGGTCCGCCCAGAACGCTTTGTAGTAGGCCCCTCGGTAGTAGTAACAGGTCATTCGAAAGGCCAGCGGGAAGATCAGGATCAACATCGCCGGCGAGTACCGGACGAACGGCAGCCACGGCCACCGCCATGGACCAAAAACGGCGTGAGGAGAATCGCCGAAGAGCTCGGGCGAATAAAAAGGCGACAGATAGTTGCCGTGCCAGTAGTGCTCGCCCTGCAACAATGCCCAGGTCGTGTAGACGATGAAAGAGGTGAATACAACGAGCGTGAGCAGCGGCATCGCCCACCACGCGTCTTTACGCTGGGTCTGCCCGAAACGCAGGCGTTGAACCGAAACGTGGACTTCGGCCATTCAAGCCCTCCTTGGGCGAACTGTCGGTGAGATCTCTGCGGCGTTCATTTGGTGCCGATCTTGGGTGCCGATCGCGCCGGAGCATACACGATCGGAAAACGGTGCGCTCCGCTCGGCGCCCGTCCGTCTGGCCGAAAAACGCAAGCCGTCAGCGGCTGAAAAAAGAATGGCCGGACGACTTTCGCGTGGCAGCAGGCGACCGCGAGCTCGGCCTGCTCGATGGTGCCCGACTGCGCAACAACTCGGCCGCGCGCTGCCGCACGACCAGGCTCTTGTCATGGGCGGCCGCTTCCTTCAAGAGCGGCACCGGGCCCGCCCCGAATCCGTGCAGAACGTCCTCGGTCTTCTCGTATCCTTTGTCGTTGCCGAGCGCGTGTATCAAGTTCTTCACCAGGCGTTCGTCGCCCCGGTACTTGGGCTCGCGTTCACCTGCCACGCGCGCGGCCTCGGCCCCTTGTACCCAGTGCTTGTGTTCAAGTGATACGTTGGCCAGTTGATACGCCGCGACCGGGCTCTGCGGATTTTCGCGGCGGGCTTTCTCTAAGACGACGAGCGCCTGTTCCCATTCGCCCGCCGCGACCAAACGTTGAGCGCTCGCCAGTCGCTCATCCGTCGACGGGGCGGGCGGCGTGGTGGGCTCCGCGGACGGAGCGGCGGCGGTCTTGGGGGCGCGCGCGGTTTTGGGCGCGGCCGCGGTCGCCCCGGCCGCTGAAACCGCGTTCGATCCGGCGGTGGGCGCTGCATTCGCCGGGCCGGCCGCAATGCCGTCGGCAAGGCCGGCCTTGTCTTTCGTCTGGTCCCTTAGCTTGTCTTTCAAGACACCGCCGCTCGGCGCCACGGCCACGGTTGCCGACCCAGCCCCGGGTTCGGTCCGCACCGCCACGCCCGGGCTGGGCGGCAACGTGTGACGCCGCAACCCGAGAAGTACCAGAACGATGGCAAGCGCGGCTACCGCCCCCAGCCCCAACCAACGCCCTCCTGTCAGCTTGAACGCCACGCTCCCCGATCGCTCGACCGATGGGTCGGACGGGCGATTCACCGGAGCCGGCGCGGGCTGAGACGCCGCGACCGCGGGGGACGGCAGCAGGTGACTTGGAAGCGGATCCGCGATGGTTCTGTCGCCGTCCCCGATCGGAACGGCCGCCGCGGCGGCGGCCGCCGCCGCAGTCTCGATCGACGACGCAGACGGGAAGTGGCCCGAGGATCGAGCCTCCAACGCCTCGGGGACCCGGTCTAATGCCTGCGCGAACTCAACCGCCGTCGCGAATCTGGCCTCGGGTGTCTTGGCCAAAGCGCGGTTCACCACGCCTTCGAGGTCGGCAGAGATCCCCGCGGTCGGCACCAGCTGACGCAGGGAAGGCGGCGGCGTGTCTCGGTGCATGAGCAGAATGTCCGCCACCTTTTCCGATATGAAGGGCTTGCGCCCCGCCAGCATCTCGAACAACACGATACCGAGCGCATAGATATCCGTGCGCCCGTCAATATCGCCAGGAGCGCCGGCCTGCTCGGGTGACATGTAGCTCGGGGTTCCTATCGCGAGGCCGGATGTCATCGCCGGACCGTCACGCAACTTGGCGAGGCCAAAGTCCAGGATGCGCACGTGGTCGGCCAACCCGACCGAATCACCCAGAATTAGATTCTCCGGTTTCAGGTCGCGGTGAATGATGCCCTGGGCGTGAGCGTGGGCGACGCCCGCCAACAGTTGCCGCACGATGGCGACCGCACGTGGGGGCTGCAGGCGACCCCGCTCCAACAGCTGCCGCAAGGTTCCTCCGGCAATGAAGTCCATCACCACGTAGGGGGACAGGCCTTCAATCCCGAAATCCATAACGGACACGCAATTGGGATGGCTGAGACGACTCATCGCTCGCGCCTCGGTTTCGAACCGGGACCGAAATGCCTTTTGCGAGGCGATCCAGGGGTGCAGGAACTTCACGGCGACCGGACGTCCCAGCTCCATGCGCTCACCGCGATACACCACGCCCATCGCTCCGGAGGCGATCCGCGCCAGAATGCGGTAGCGGCCCCCGAGGACCTGTCCGATCCGCGGATCGGGCGGGGTCAGTTCCACGTCAGGAACCATAACACAGTGCCGTGCGCCTTCGCCGCCGAGGCGAGGCTGGACGCACGGGCCATGCCGGGACGCTTACATCCCGCTCAGGAACTTCCAGCGATCACCCTCCTTCTCCAGAACGAACCGATGGTAGTCGTTGACGCGACGATATCGATCGCCGCTCTGGGCGGCCAACTCGAACGAACCGTTCAAGAACACGTCCACGTCCGCTTCCTGCCCGCGGACACGGATGTCGCGCATTTCGATCTCGTACCAGATCGACTTCACGCGCGAGAGCCGCGTCTTTAGGACCTGTCGTAGTCCTTCATAGCCGTAGTCGTCATCCGATCGGGGCGTTCCGGAATCCTCGCGGTATTTCTCGGAAGCCATCACGAACAACCCGTCCACATTCCGCTCGGCCAGTCGCGTGCGGTACTGATCAATCGTGTCCACGATCTTCTGGGTGTCTTCCGTGCGCAGGATCGTGGTGCCCGGAAAGAAGTTGGGATGCGCGCATGCGATCCCCAGTGAAGTCAGGAGCGAAAGACAGAAGACCTTGGTGAAACCGTTCAACACGGCTCCGGTCCAAAGCACAATTCATTCCAGCTTGGTCACGGCCCAAAACCCGCGTAACTCGGCGACAACCGACACGCCGTTCCCTTGCCGCGTGCTGACGGAACGGCGCACACTCCCCAGGGCACGTGCCAGTTTGGCATCGCACGGATCCGGATTCCTACCTGTGAACCTGCGCGTCCCAGGCCGGCGGCCGCTCGAAGCAGCAACCGCCCGGTGGTAATCGCCTTTGACGGCACCCCCAGTCGGGGCGATAGTCGGCCGGATGTCGGACGGCGCTCATCCGCGGGCTTTCCCGCGGCTCGAACTCAAGGCTTACGTCGACTACACCGGGTCCGAGGTGCTGCTGTATCACAAAGTGCGGAACATCTCGCTTGGCGGGATCTGCATCCAAAGCGAGGCTGTCGAGGACGTGGGGACAACCGTGGACCTCGTCCTGAACTTCCCGGATCTCGAAGCGACCATCGGCGCCAAGGGCGAGGTCGTGTGGTCAAACCGCGAGCCACCCAGGGATATGGGCATCCGTTTCATCGAGCTCGACGACGACCGCAAGGACACCTTGCGCCGCTACCTCAGCCTCTTGAATGCGAAGTCCGCGCTCTGAACGCGCGGGCAATCGCGGATCAAGGAATGTCTCGCGGACGTGATCGATGTACTCCATTCGTGGGGTATCGAACCGTCTACGGGGGATCGAACGCGCCGTCACCCGCCTTCAGGTGTTCATGCAAGCGTGTCAGCCTGAGCAAGTATCGGCGAAAATCCTTACCAGGAGCGGCGCCTGCGCCGCGTTTCAGATACACGTCCGTGATGCGCGTAACCGCGAAGCGACACGCAACGAAGCGCAGCTCCTGGCCGAAGCCCGAGCGTTCCGCGTCCGTCAGCGGACGTTCGGCCGAATAGCCTTCGAAAAGCGCCCGAACGATCGCTGGATGAAAGTCGTCACCTCCGAATCCGAAGGCCAGTGTCGTCACGGCCAAATCGTAGGCCAGGCGCCCCCAAGACGCTTGTTCGAAATCCAGCAACGCCACCAGGACATCGCCATCGAACAGAACATTGTCTATGAACAGATCACCGTGAATCAGTCCCGCTGGCAAGTCGGTGACGCGCTCACGCCGCAGAGCCGCCAGCTCCGGTCGCAGACGCGCAACGGCGTCGGCAAGCAGCGGGTCCAACGACGGTGCCGCAGCGGCAATGCGCTCGACCCGGGCGTCGATTTCCGCCGGCTCGTACCGACTGGGACGGTGATCGGGGAAGGTCGTTCCCGTGCGGTGCAGGCGCCCGAGCGCGCACCCCACTTGCCGGGCGTGCTCGGGCGTCACATCCGCGCGGGCGAGGGTCCGACCCGGTAGCCAGGGAAAGAGCGAGACGATCTCGCCCCGCCACAATGCGAAGGGCTCTCCCGTCGTCGCCGTGTACGGAGCGGGCGTCGGAACCCCGGCTGCGGACGCATGACCGACGATGGCCGCCTCGCGTGCGACGTCGTCGGTCGACTTACCCTCGTTGATTCGGAGAAACCGCCGGCCCACCCTGGTCTCGATGCGGATGTTCGTATTGATGGTACCCGCGGCGATGGAATCGTGGCCGAGATAGGTGTCAGGCGCCAGGCCGAACGCGCCCAGAATTTGGGCGACGTCGGCGGCGTCGAGCAGGCGAAACTGGGCCACGGCCCGGCATCCTAAGCCCCATCCCCTTCCCTCGCACCTGCCGCCCGGATCACAACCGGGCGGCGACTGAAGCAGCAAGTCAAAACGGCGGGAGGCGCGGCTTGAATCCACACCGCGCGGCAAGAACCGCGCGGGCCCCTGGGTCGGACCAGCGTCGACGGCCCATGGTAGGTCCGCGGAAGAGGTTACCTACCGCGGGATTTTACCGCTGCAAGACCGCTTCGATCTTGTGATCCTTGGTTTCGCGAATGAACAGGCTACTGACAATGATGGTCAGGACGCAGACGCCGATGGGATAAAGCAAACCGGTATAGATGGAACCGCTGCCGAACGTGCTCTTCGCCCAGGCTGACGCGGTAACCGCGGTCGCGATCAACGGCAGGAACCCCCCGAACCAGCCGTTCCCAAAATGGTACGGCACGGACATCGACGTGTATCGAATCCGCGTGGGGAACAATTCGACCAGGAAGGCCGCGATGGGCCCGTACACCATGCAAACGTAAACCATCTGGATGGTCAGGAGCGCGACCATCGCCGGCCAAACGATGTCATTCGGATCGGCGACCGGCAGACCCCGGGGGTTCGAGAACATCTTCATCGCCATGTAAATCGGGATGTACGTCAGCGCGGCCAAGATGCAGCCGGTCATCATGATCTTCTTTCGCCCGATCCGATCCGACAGCTTGCCGAACACCACGAACAAAGGAGTCGAAATCAGGAGCGCGATCGACACCATGATGTACGCCTGACTCCATTTGATCTTCAACGCACTCTGCAGAAACGTGAGCGCGTAGAACTGCCCCGTGTACCAGACGACGCCCTGCCCCGCGGTCGCTCCGAACAACGCGATGATCACGTAGCGCAGGTTGACGGGATTCGTGAAGCTCTCCTTCAGCGGATTCTTCGACCGTTCCCCGCTGCTCTTCAGCTTGGCGAAGAGTGGCGATTCCTTCATCTTGAGGCGGATGTAAACGGAGACTGCCAGGAGAGCGAACGACAGCAGGAAGGGGATTCGCCATCCGTACGACTTGAACGCGGCCTCGCCGAGCGTGATGCGCGTGGTCCCGATGACTCCCATGCTCAGGAAGAAGCCCAGCGTGGCCGTGGTCTGGATGAAGCTCGTGTAATACCCGCGTTGCTTATCCGGCACATGTTCGGCGACATAAGTGGCTGCGCCTCCATACTCACCGCCGAGGGCCAACCCTTGCAGCAAGCGCAACCCCACCAAAAGCCCGGTGGCAAGCAGCCCGAATGAGTCGTACGTCGGCAGCAAGCCGACCATCGCCGTCGCGATGCCCATGGTCGCCATCGTAATCAGGAACGTGTACTTGCGACCAATGAGATCGCCGATGTGACCGAAAACCAGAGCGCCAAGAGGGCGCACGCCGAAGCCCGCGCCGAAAGTCGCGAGACTGGCGAGCAACTGCGCGGTGTCATTCCCCTTGGGAAAAAATAACCCGCCGAAGAAGACGGCCAAGCTGCCGTACAAGTAGAAGTCGTACCACTCGAACAGCGTCCCAAGCGACGCCGCGAAGATCACCTTCCGCAGCAACGCAGGACTAGCGACCAGATCGGAACTCGCCACCGCGGAACCAGTGACACCCCTCGTATCCATGTTCATGGAATTCTCCTCGGCGAAGTGAAAGTGAGATTCGTGACTAGAAGAAATACACCTGCCACTGCAGGTTAATCTGATTGGCGCCGTGCGGGGCGGCCTGACGGGTGATGCGAGTATAGAAGAGCTTCAGGTTCGAGTTGTGCAGATAAGGCCAGAACGCCGCGCCCACGGCGAACCGGTTCTCATTCGCGACTGGGCCGGAAATGACCAATTCCTCGACCCGAACGATGGGGCTGATCTGAACGGCTGTGATGTTGTAGCCGACCTCGCCCACCACCGCCGTTTGAGGTACCAATGCCGGAACAAACGTGCCACCGGTCCAATGCGCCGCATTGAGCTGCGCGGTGAGCACCCCGGGGCCGAGGGGGAGGTCCGCGATCACATCTGCCGCGAAGTAACGGTAGGCGCCCTGCAGGTCGAACGAGCCACCAATCGACAGAATCTTCTTGGCGCCGAAATAGGTCCCGGCGTAGAAAAAGCCGGGCTCGGGATCGAACAGGTTCACCTGAAGGCGGCCGGCGAAGCGGAAGAAGTTTTGCGACGCTACTCCAGTCATGGTGGCGTCATGACGGAGCCCTTGAAAGAGACCGGCCCGGTATTCGATGTGACCATCGACCACCAAACCGCGCAGCTGCACGCCCAGGTCTCGACCGATGGGGTTCGCTGAACTTCCGAACGCATTCACCACTCCCCCATATCCAGCCGTGCTGTGCTGGAACGTGTAGGCGAAGTAGTCCCACCCATACAACGTTCCCGCGCCCTGGATGGCGTTGTGGGAAAGCGGAGGCAACATGTAGCCGACGTCCACCTTGACGAGATCGGCCATCGGCTTATAAGTCATGAACACATCCTGGATGTTCATCCCAGGGGTAGCCTTTGCAACAACGAGCATTCCCGGCCCCACCGGCGCCGCCTTGAAGAGATTCGGGTAGTCGGTGTCGAAAAAATAGTCAAAGGTGCCGAACAGCGTCCCCCCGACGAGGATGCGGGCGCGTCGCAGGAACAGGTTGCTCGACATCCCGTTCGGCATCCCGTTCGGCGCCGGGATTACCCCCGCGGCCTCGTATTGCGGTTGCGCCAGCAATCCGAACTTGATGGTCGTACTCGACGATTCGATTCTGACCGAGCTCAACGTAGTCCCCGGATCGGTTGGGGGCGGCGCTAAAGGAGGTGCGGACGGCGGAGGCAGCCCGGAGCCCTGGGCACCCATATCGCCCGCGGGCGGAGGCGCGCCGGCCGCCTGGGCCTGGGCAATTGACGAAGCGACACAAGTGCCTAGCAAAACCAATGCGGACACTCGCTCGCGTACGTTCATGGTGATTTCCTGTTTTTCCTTGAAGTGGGAGTTGCGGGGGCTGAGAACCCCAGGAAATTCGTCGAACATGCCGTAAACTGATGCGCGCCCAAAACGTCGGAGGCTTACGTGCTGCACTTCCAACAAACGAGAAATGAAGACACCCGAAGATATCCGGAGAAGGATTTCCTTTTGCGATCGGGTTGCTGCGTAACATGCATCACGCGCCGGTCACCCTAACCGCTGCTGCGTCATTCGCAAAACTGTTTTCGGAATTCCTTCGCCCACGCTAGAATTAGGGGGGCATTTTTGCTGTCATCTGAGGGTCGGACCGGCCCGTTCGCAAGGTGGCCTCAATGCCTATCCGATTCCGTCGGGGTTGATTCAAGACATCGGTTCGACGATCTGGAGCCGGAAAAGGGTCGGGGCTCGCTTGACGGAACGGCCCGCCCTTTGGTCTAGTGCGAGGCTGCGATGGCCGCGACCGCTAGAGATCAGTTGGTCCAACAGAACCTGTCCTTGGTTCAATCCGTCGCGCGCAAGCTAAAGTCGCAAATAACGGCCCGAATCGAATTCGACGATCTGATTGGCTACGGCTCCAAGGGATTGATCGAGGCCGCCGAACGTTTCGACCCGAAGCACGGCGTCGCGTTCACAACGTTCGCTTACTACCGGATCCGGGGCGCGATGTTGGACGGGCTGCGAACGATGGGTTGGTATTCGCGCGCCGACTATGCACGATACCGCGCCGAAGAACGCGCCAACGAATATATGCAGAACCAGTCCGACCGAGAAGGAGCCGCCGTCGCATCGGGTGCGCCGCAGACCCCGTCCGAGGCGGACAAGGAAGCCACTTTGGCAAGCGTCGCCGAGATATTGGGCGGCATCGCCACCGTGCACATCACCTCCTTGGAAGCGGCGGCCAGCGTGGCCGACGAAAGGCTGCCTGCCCCGGACGCCAACATCGATACCGGGCGGCTGGGGATCCGCGTCCGCGAGGCGATCCGGAGGTTGCCCGAACGCGAGCGACAGCTCATGGACCTTTATTATTTCGCCGAAAAGAATCTGGAAGAGGCCGGCGCGGTCATGGGGCTATCGAAGTCATGGGCGTGCCGCCTGCATGCGCGTGCGGTGGAGTTGTTGCGGGCCGAGCTGGCCGACGCGATCGCCTAAGCCCGCCGACACAACATCCGCGGGACGGTGCCGATAGCGGACCGGAGGTCGTCCATGTCCAGTGGTCCGTTCATTTCTCGTGTCTCGACGCCGGCGCCAGGGAGCTCCGCGCCCGCCGTATCCACGGAAGGCGCCAATAGCGGCGCCCCCAAGCCTGGATGCCCGAAAACCTTCCTCCAGGTGCTGTCGGAGGGACAACGGTCGCTTTCGGCGCTGCCGACTCTCCCCGCCAACTCCGTGAAAAAGTTCGTGAAACAAGTGGACATGACGGCGTCACCCGAGATGGAGAAAACCCATGGAGTCAGAGGGATGGCCGAACGCGCCCTGGAGGCCGAGAGAAGGGTCGATGCTCTGGTCGCGAGCGTGGGGCACGGGCGGACCTTCAGCGCGGCCGAGTTGATCGCGCTGCAAGCCACCGTTTTTCGGTACTCACAAACGGTCGAGGTGATCTCGCGCGCGGCGGATCGAGTGGTGGGAGCCATCAAGCAAACCCTCGGAACTCAGGTGTGACAGGCGGGTTTGACCGGCGTGACGATTACGACCGTGCAACAGGGTGCAGAGGTGGAAAGACGGCCGGTTGAGACCCAAGGGACATCCGCGCTATGAGATCAAGATGCGAGGGAGCGCGCGCATCGTGTTGGTGTTGTTGGCTTGGGCCGGCGGCGGTGGCTGCACGACCGGCGTATTGCACGGCCTCGACGAACCCGCAGCCAACGAAGCACTGGCGGCTCTCGAGCGCGCCGGAATCGGGGCCGAAAAAACCGGCGAGGAAGGCGCTCAGGCGGCCAACGGTGCGTTCGCGCTGCGGGTTTCCCGCGGCGACGCGGCCCGCGCCCTGGACGTGCTGCGCGTGCGAGGCCTGCCCCGCGAGCGACGCCACGGATTCGCGGAGGTGTATGGCCAAGCCAGCCTAATACCGACCCCGTCCGAAGAGCGCGCGCGTTACCTCGAGGCGACCGCCGGCGAAATCGAGCGAACGCTTGAAACGGCGGAAGGCATCGTCAGCGCGCGTGTCCACCTGGTTCTGGAAGAAGTGGATCCGTTGTCGATGGATGGCAAGCCCCGCACCGGCGCGCGCGCGGCGGTCCTCATCAAGGCCGCCCAAGGGCGGACTCCGCTGGCGGAATCCGACGTTCAGAAATTGGTCGCGGGCAGCGTACCTGGCCTCGATCCCCGCGCGGTCGCAGTGGTCGTGACCGCGGCGCCTGAATCGACCGAGGGCAGTCTTGGACCGCTCGCGTCCGTGGGACCCCTGCGCGTGACTCCGTCCAGCCGGGCGCCCTTGATCACGGTATTTGCGATCGCGCTCGGCGTAATCGGCTTGCTGGCGACGCTGCTCCTCGTCTCGTTGCGACGCCGATCGGCCACGCGATAAACCACGATGCGCCGTTCGGGATCGCCCCGCTCGACACTACCTCCCGAGATCGGCGGCGCCTCCCGAGATTCGGCGTCGCCTCCCGAGATCGGCGTCGCTCCCCGAGATCGGCGTCGCTCCCCGAGATCGGCGTCGCTCCCCGAGAAGGTGAACCGCGGTATGCGCGGCGCGCCCGTTGGCACCCGTTTTGATTTCCGTGGCCGCGCCTTTGCGCTCGGCTTGCGCCGAGCACTCTTTTCCGGATCCGGAACGGGGCGATCTACCGCTCCGGGGCAGGGCATTTCCACGGATCCGGAACACGGCGTTTCCACGGATCCGGAACGGGCGTTTCTACGGATCCGGAGCACGGCGTTTCCGGATCCGGAACAGGGCGTTTTGCGCAAGCGAAACGCAACCAAGCGGCGACGCGAACCCTCACCGAGGGGAAGACTTCGCGCCGCGCGGAGCGGGTTTTCATCCACCGGAAATCCCTTCCTGGGTCACGACCGCTAACGACCACAGATCGACCTCAGGAACCCGACGCGAGGCCGTCAGCCACCGAGCTTCCTTTTCAGCTCGGCCAGGGCGTCGTCGACCGAGCTCTTCTCCGAAAGCGCGCCGAGCCTTCGTTCCGCGTCCATCGACGCAGCGGTCCGGCCGGCGAGCTCGTCGCCGAGGCTGGCTTCGGCTTCCACGGCTTCGATGCGACTGGACATACGCTCGAATTCATCGAAAGAGGTCGTGCCGGCTGTGCCGCCCATTCCCGACCCGCGCTTGGCGGCGCGCGCTTTTTCACGCAGTGTACCCTGGCGCAACTTCACGTCCTTCACGCGCGCGTCCAACGCGCGCAGACCCAACGCCAGCTGGTCAACATAGACATTCTGTTCCTGAAGCGCCTTCGCCGTCTCGGCACGCTCGGCGTCGCAGGACGCCTTTCGCGCCAAAGCCTCGCGCGCGAGCCCGTCGTCTCCCGCTCGCACGGCGGTCGCGGCCCGCTCATCCCAATTCTTGGCTTCCGCCTCAACCACGTCGATCCGGTTCCGCAAGCGCTTCTCCTCGGCCATGCACCGTGCAACCTCGACGCGCGCCTCGCGCGCGGATTCGTCCATGTCACGCACCATCTGATCGATTTCCTTGCCCGGGTCCTGCATGGAATCGATCGCGTCGTTGACGTTGGATTTGATCAGGGTCGACAGCCTGCCCAAGATGCCCATCGGTGTCCTCCTGGCAGCAGGTTAGCACCCGGGCGAGCCGACCGCCGGTTGGTCCGGCACAGACGGGGCCGGCCGGCGTTGTGATACGTTTGCGGTGTGCGTCTGGAAGATTTGATTGGACAAGCTCAGGCGGTGACCGTCCTCAAGCGGGCGATTGTCACGGGGCGCGTCTCGCACGCTTATCTCTTCGAAGGTCCGCCCGGCGTCGGGAAACGCAGCGCCGCCGTGGGACTGGCGATGGCGCTCAACTGCGATGTCGCGCAGGCGGGGAATCCGGATCAGGCCTGTGGGACGTGCGAAAGTTGCCGGCGTATCGCGGGCGGCCTGCACCCCGATGTGGTGACGTTCGCGCCCGACGGAACCCAAATCTTGATGGAGCAGGCGCAGGAAATCGTGGCCCTGGGCCAGCGGCGGCCCCACGAAGGACGCGGCCGGGTCGTCATCGTGGATGACGCCGATAGACTGAATCTGAGTGCGTCGAACTGTTTGCTGAAGACCCTGGAAGAGCCATCCGCGGGCAACCATCTAATTTTGGTCACGTCAGCGCCCGATCGCCTGCTCGCGACCATCCGCTCGCGGACCCAGCGCGTGCGTTTTCGAAGCGTTTTGCCAGCGCTGCTCCTGGAAATCGGAGTGCGGCGGGGCCTCGTCGCCTCCGGTGTCGATGTGCAGGTCGCGGCGGTCGTCGCTGGTGGTTGCGTATCGCGCTTCCTGGAATTAGCGACGAACACCGAGGATCACTCGATCCGCGACGCCACGGCCGTCCTGCGCGAGGCCGCGCGGGGTCGAGGCATAGCGCCAATCCTCGATGCCGCTGCGGAGCTTGGAGACAAGGAGTCAAAGCAGCGACTTCCCGAAGCCCTGGCGTTGCTTGGGCGCGTTTATCGCGATGCCCTGGTTATCGCGGTTGGCGCCCCCGATTTAGCCGTGCTGGCCGCGGCCGACGCGCGGGCGGAAGGATCCGCGACCGTCGGAGATCGGTCGTTGGTCCCTCCTTGGGACCTGCCTGTGCCCGGGCTCGGCCGCGCTCTGGGCGCGGTGTTGGAGGCCGAGGCGGCGCTCGCGGGCAACGTCAATCCGGTCATGGCAATCGAGCACCTATTGCTCAACTTGCGACGGGAAGAACGGGTGACGGGATGACCGAACCACCGGAGCAACCCGACCGACCCGAACGTGCCCTGCCGCAGGAAACCGGTGCTCCCGGCAGCGTCGGCAAGGGGAACCCAAAGCGCGAGCCCTCCGCCACCTCGGCGCCCCTAATCAGCATCGCAGGGGTGCGCTTGCGTCCGGGAGGCCGCAGCTTCACTTGCGATGCCGGGACTCTGCGCTTGAAGGTCGGTACACGCGTCGTGATTCAAGTCGACCGCGGCCAGGAATTGGGCATCGTTACGGTCGCCCCGGCGCTGCGGCCCGCGGTACGCCACATGCCTCGGGTTGTCCGCATTGCCGACGAACGGGACTCTGACCGCGCCGGCGACGAGAATCGCCGCGCATCGGAGGCCCTCGATCTCGCGCGGCGGGCGATTCGAGATCGGAGGTTGTCGATCAAGGTGTTTCATGCCGAGGTGCAGGCGAACGGCAAGGCGACCTTCTATTTCGCGTCCGAGGCGCGCATCGATTTCCGCGATCTGGTGCGCGACCTGTCAGCGCACCTGAACCTGCGCATCGAGATGCGACAAGTCGGTGTCCGCGACGAGGCCAAGATGGTGGGAGGCATCGGCTCCTGCGGACGCGAGCTTTGTTGCAGCACGTTCCTGCCACGATTCGCGCCGATCTCCATCAAGGCTGCGAAGAACCAGAACATCGCGCTGACGCCGTCCAAGGTCTCGGGTCAGTGTGGCCGTCTGAAGTGTTGTCTGGTTTACGAGGAGGCCAACTACGTCGAAGCGGCGAAGAGTCTGCCGCGCATGGGCAAGCGCGTGGAAACGCCCGATGGCGTGGGGCGCGTGGGTGATCTGGACGTGTTGCGGGGCCGTGTACGCGTCCTGTTCCCCGACGGTCCGCCCAAGGTGTACGAGGGACATGAATTGCGCCCAGCCGCGCCACAGGGGCAAGCATCAAGCGGCGGTGGCGACGGCGACGGCGACGGCGATGACGGCGGCAACGCGCCCGCGGGACCGCACGGAAGCGACAGGTAACGATCGTGGCACGTTTTTACATCACGACGCCCATCTACTACGTCAATGCGGCACCCCACCTCGGGACGTTCTACACGACCGTGGTGGCCGATGCGCTGGCGCGCTACCACCGAACGCAGGGCGACGAAACGTTCTTCGTGACGGGCCTTGATGAACACGGTCAGAAAATCGAACGCATCGCGCGCGCCCGGGGGATGGAACCGCAGGCCTACTGCGACGAGATCGCCGCCACGTTCGCGGAGGCATGGAAGATCGCCGAGATCTCGAACGACGATTTCATCCGCACCACCAGCCTGCGCCACCAAACGGCGGCCGCCGAGATGTGGGCCCGCATGCATGCGGCGGGCGACATCTACGCGGCCGACTACGACGGCATGTACTGCGTGGGCTGCGAAGACTGGAAATCGGAAGACGATGTCGTCGTCGAAGCAGGCGAGAAAATTTGTCCCATCCATCGCCGCCCTGTCGAGCGGGTCAAGGAGAAGAACTACTTCTTCCGGCTGTCCAACTTCGCGGACCGGTTGCTCGCGCTCTACGAAACGCCCGGGTTCATTCGTCCCGAATCGCGCCGGAACGAAGTGGCCTCGTTCGTGAGGGGTGGGCTGAAGGACATCTCGGTGTCGCGGATGAAGAAGTCGGTGAACTGGGGAATCGCAGTCCCCGGCGATCCCGACCATGTCATCTACGTGTGGATCGACGCGCTCATCAACTATCTGACCGTGCTCGGAGGTCCGGACGCCGTCGCTCACGGTGGGATCGAGCAGGCGACGTGGCGGACCGCCCACCACCTGATCGCCAAGGACATTCTGCGTTTTCACGCGGTCTACTGGCCGGCGCTGTTGATGTCGGCTGGTTTGCCCATGCCGGCGGGCGTCTTCTGTCACGGATACCTCACGGTCAAAGGCCAGAAGATTTCGAAGTCGATGCCAGCGACGCGGGTCGACCCGCAGGCGATCGCCTCAGATCTCGGCGTCGAACCGCTGCGCTACTTCGTGTTGCGCGAATACACTCTCGGCGGCGACGGTGACTTCACATACGAGGCGTTGCTGCAGCGATACGAATCCGACCTGGGCAACGACCTTGGCAATTTGTTGAACCGCACGGTTTCCATGGCACACCGGTTCCAGGGTGGGCACGTGGAGGCATATGAGCCGACCGACGCCGACGCATCAGAGGAAGTGGTCAAGATAGGGCGTTCCTGGGTGATACGCACCGCGGGCGCGAACTGGAAGGAATTCAGTCCGGCGCAAGCACTGGAAGCGTGTTGGAAACTGATCCGCGAGGCCAATCGTTACATCGACGCCAAGAAGCCCTGGGAACTGGGGAAGAATCCTCAACGCGCAACCGGCCCAGGCTCGTTGAACGCGGTGCTTGCGATCTGCGGCGAAGCGCTGCGGACAACGGCGCGGTTGATCGCGCCCGCGATGCCCGGGACGGCGCGCAAGATCCTTCATCAACTGGGGCGTCCCGAAGCCGAGGCGGACAGCTGGCCCACGGACGGTGAATTCGCCTGGCCTGGAGGGCGGATGGAAACGCCGGAGCCACTTTTCCCGCGTCTTGACCCCGACAAGAAGGCCGGGTTGATAGCCAAGTGGTTACCGACGGAGCCTACGGGCGGGGACCCAAGCACAATCGCGACGACCGCGAGGACAACGCCGGCGACGGCCGTCGGCTCGCCGCCCGCCGCAACGTCGTCCTCGACCATCGCGGCGACTGCCGGCCCCGGAACGAACGCGGCCGACGCCCTTGTCGACAAAGCGGATTTCGATCGGGTCGACCTGCGGGCAGCTCGGGTGGTGGCGTGCGAGCGGGTCCCGAAGACCGACAAACTGCTGAAGTTGACGCTGGACATCGGGTCCGAGCAACGCACGGTAATCTCTGGAATTGCCGCCGCTTTTGCGCCCGAAACGCTGCTCGGACGCACGGTCATGTACGTGGCCAATTTGAAACCCGCGAAGATTCGGGGCGTCGTCTCGCAGGGGATGATCTTGACGGCCGGGGAT
>JADGRC010000077.1 GCA_017881245.1 Pseudomonadota bacterium | reverse complement strand
GAGCCGCGGCATCTACGAAGCCCCCGCGATGGCTCTCTTGCACATCGTGTACGAGCGCCTGCTGTCGGCGATTCACAACGAAAACGCCACCGAGCAGTACTACGCCATGGGCCGGCGGCTGGGTCGGTTGTTGTACGAAGGCAAGTGGTTCGACCCCGAGGCGATGATGTTGAAGGACGCGCTGGCCCGCTGGATCGCGCCTTCGATCACGGGTCGGGTGACGCTGGATCTGCGCCGGGGCGACGATTACACGATCGTCGCCACCGCCGCCGAGAACATGGCCTACGACCCGCACAAGCTGTCGATGGAGAAGGTGGAAGGCCTGTTCACGCCCGAGGATCGCATGGGCGCTCTGGAAATGCAGAACCTCTCGGTGCTCGACAACCGCGCGTTCCTGTTGCACCACCTCGATTCAACGCGCCGCCTGAGCGAAGCGCCCGCGCGCCCCGAACTGTTGGCGATCCTCGGTGAAGGCGACAAGGCCGCGGACGGCGATAAGGCAAGTAAATGATTGCGTCAGAAGGTCGCGGGACGGGCTAACGCCGCCTTCAATCGCCGCAGGTATTCCGTGCGCGGGATCTCCGTCGCGCCGAGGCTGGCAAGGTGCGGGTTGGGGACCTGCGCGTCCAGAAGGGCGAACCCGCGCGTGCGCAGATGATCGACCAGGAACGCCACCGCCGCCTTCGACGCGTCGGTGCGACGGTGAAACATGGATTCACCGCCGAAGAACCCGCCGAGCGTGACCCCGTAAAGCCCGCCGACGATCTCGCTTCCCTCCCAGATCTCGACACTGTGGGCCTGCCCGCGAGCCGCAAGCTCCACGTAGGCGCTGACGAAGTCCTCGGTGATCCAGGTGCTGGGGCGCGAGGGAGTCGGCGCCGCGCACGCACGCATCACGCCTTCGAAGTCATGATCGGTGGTGAACCGCCAGGAGTTCTGGCGAATGGTCTTGCGCAGGCTGCGGTGGGGCCGGAAGGTGCCGAGATCGAAGATCGCCCGGGGGTCGGGTGACCACCAGGTGATCGCCGGATCCGAGGACCAGGGAAAGACACCCGATCGGTACGCGCGCAGCAGCGTTTCGGGATTCAACGAGCCGCCGACGGCGACGAGGCCATCCGGCCAGTCCGGCTCCGGATCGTCGATTTCCCCGATCGGGCTGTTGGGCGGTGCGTCCACGGCGGCCATCTTTCCCAGTTTCGCACGCGCGGCGGTCCTCTGCGAGAGATCGCGCCCGACCGTTGCCCGACCGTTATAGTGTCCACCTCGTGGGGCTGGACGAATACAAGCGAAAACGAGACTTCCGCGTCACTGCGGAGCCGCCGGGTCGCGTCGGGGCGAGCGCGACGGGGAATAGTTTCGTCATTCAGAAACATGCCGCTTCACGCCTGCACTACGACTTTCGTTTGGAGCTGGACGGTGTCTTGAAGAGCTGGTCGGTACCGAAGGGTCCGAGTTGCGATCCGCTGGTCAAACGTCTGGCGGTCGCCGTCGAGGATCACCCTATCGACTACGGTGGTTTCGAAGGCATCATCCCGGCGAAACAGTACGGTGGCGGGACGGTGTTGCTGTGGGATCGCGGAACCTGGCGTCCGCTGTCGGATCCGGTTAAGGCGCTGGCGGCCGGAGAGCTCAAGTTCGAGCTGGCGGGCGAGAAATTGAAGGGTCGTTGGGTGCTCGTCAAGATCAGGGACCGGGGCGGCGGTCGAAACGCCCGGGTCGGGCGGCGGGCTGGGCCCGACGATCGCACCTGGCTCCTGATAAAAGAACGCGACGCCCTGGCCAGACCAGAATCCGATTTCAACGTGACCGAGGCTCGACCCGAGAGCGTCGCTACGGGTCGGGATCTGGACCAGATCGCGACCGCTTCCGACCGCGTCTGGCATTCGAAACGGGATCGAACGGATCCATCCCGCCTATCGGGAGCCCGCCCTGCCGAAATGCCCCTTGTCCTGCGGCCGGCTCGGCCCGTTCGCGCGCGCGCTGTCCCCGACACGGAGAATTGGATTCACGAGGTGGAGATTCGCGGTCTACGCGTGATCTGCCGTATCAACGCGGGCAGCGCCGATCTCATCGACGAGAAAGGCCGCAATCAGACGCGGGCGCTCGGGACTCTGGCGCGCGCCGCTCTGTCGTTGCCCGTCCACGACGCGGTGCTGGACGGACTAGCCACCGCTTTGGGACCGCAGGGGGAAACCCACGGCGATCGGTCGGCCGACACGCTGTACCTGTTTGATGTCATCCATCTGGACGGCTACGACCTGACGCGGGCGACGCTGGCGGACCGTAAGGCTTTGTTGCAGTCCGTCATCAAGGACGCTGGAATCATTCCGGGTTTGCGGTACGTCGACCATGTCGTTGGCCGCGGCGGGCAGACGTTTCAGGCCGCGCGTGCCCTCGGTGCGCCGGGCCTGGTTTCGAAGCGGGCGGCGGGAGCGTATCGATACGGGCCGTCGCCGACTCCCGACTGGCGGGTGGTCGCCTGCCCAAAGCCAGAACCGTTGGGTGGGCCGGTCGACGCGCCACGCCGCAAACCGGCGGCGATCACCCGCGGGCGCCGCCGGGTGATCGCGGCGCCGGCGCGAGCCAAGAAGACGCGCGACCGATAGATCCGAATTTTCCGCCTTCAGATTCCAAAAGGCGCCGTCGATACAAGTCTCGTGGATCTGAAGTCACGCATGGGTTTCGTGGCAGTCCCACTGGCGGCCGTTGCGGGTGCTCTCTTGGGCGCGGTGGCATACCGACTGGGATTGGGAACGCTCCGGGGGCTTGGCCTGGGGGTGTTTCTGTGCGGTGGCGCCGTGTTCGCGGTTGGTGCCTGTCTGTTTCAGCGCGGCGTGCGACGTCGTGCGCGCATGGCCGCGATAGCCGACCTGTTACCGCGGTACCTTGATCATCACCGGGATGACGAGTTTCTGTTCAACGAACCCGATCTGGATGCCGCCCTGGCGGATCGCCGGTTACCGGCCGTACGAGCGGAGATTCGCGCCGCGACGCGAGCTCTCCTAGTTTCTCTGGAAGAGGAGATGCGGCGGGAGACGGGTCATGCGCGTCGTTCGGGTCGCCCGGGATGCCGACGCGCACGTTTACGCGCGGCAGGGCGATCGGAACCTCGGCGCCGTCGAATCGCCGTGCGCTTGGCGATCGCGCCGTCTTGACCGCCGGACGCGCGAGGCCTATTCGCGCGGCTGGGCTGGTGGCCGCATAGGCGGCGCATGGCCGCCGCCGCCGCTCTTGGCGCGGCCCTCGCCTCGCGGTATCAAGGTCGGATGTTGCGATTCCCAGGGAGTCCGCAGACGCTTCGCCTCGACGTCGGAACCCACGGCTTCGGATTCAGAGGTGACGTCTTGCACGCGATCTCGATGGCGCGCGATGTAGCGCTCACAGCAAGGTGGGAGGCGGTGGGTGGAGGATCCGCACATTAATGGCGCAGAGGACAGCCCTTCCCAAGGCGCGCAGGCGGATGTTCGCGCGCCGCTTGATGCCGCGCTCGAGCGCGCGCTGCTGCTCCAGCTCGCCCAGTCCTGGGCCGAAATCAACTACAACCATTTTCGGGGCCGCCTGCGCCGTCCGGTGTTCCTGCTTTCGGATACCACGCGGCGAATCGGGGCGTGGGACAGCACAACGCGAACGTTGTCGATTTCCAGACGGCTGATTCTGGATTGCTCGTGGACCGTCGTGCGCGAAGTCCTGAAACACGAGATTGCGCACCAATTTGTAGACGAGGCGCTCGGCGTGCGCGACCAGGCTGCGCACGGTCCGGCGTTCGAAGCGGTCTGCCGGCAGCACGGCTTCGACGCCACGGCGACGGGATTGCCGCGCGCGGACGGAGGGGAGGGCGATCCCAATCGGCCCGCGGGAACGGACCACCGTGGCAGCCCCGTCCTGCGTCGTATCGCCCGCCTGTTGGCTCTGGCCGACAGCCCCAACCAGCACGAGGCCACTGCGGCGATGAAGGCCGCGCAGCGCCTGATGCTTCGACACAACATCGACGCGGCAACCGCCACCGCGCGCGAAGGGTTCACGTTTCGCCACGTCGGCACCCCAAACGGTCGCGTCTCCGGCGCGGAGCACGTGCTCGGCGGCCTCTTGGCGCGCCACTTCTTCGTGGACGTGATTTGGGTGCCTTCCTACCTGCCGCGTGAGGGGCGCCAAGGTCGCGTGCTGGAATTGTGTGGTACGTCGTCGAATCTAGACGTGGCTGTGTATGTGCACGGATTTCTGATGGAGACCGCCGAACGGTTGTGGCGCGATCATCGGCGCGCCGAAGGTCTTCGCGGAAACGGCGAGCGCCGGCGTTTCATTCTGGGCGTCATGATCGGGTTCGACGAGAAACTGAAGGCGGCGGCGGACGAGAGCAGGCGCGAGGGTCTGATCTGGGTAGGAGATCCCGCTTTGGCCGATTACCTGGGGCGTCGTTATCCGCGCCGCACGAGTGGAACCGGGATCGGCATCCGCGCGACCGAAACCTACGAACAGGGGCGCCGCGCCGGTCGCAATATCGTTCTGCACCGGGCCGTCACGGCGCCACCCGCGGACAGTGGCGGACGCCTGCTGCGCTAGAGCCTTTCATCGATCCTAGATCCTACGCGGCGGAGCGTGTGCCCCGCCCGGGCTGCACGGCCGCGATGAACCGCACGTTCGGATTGTCGGTCTGGGCCATCTGCAACAGCCATTCGGAGTCGAACAACACGAGGGGACGATTCTCTACGTCGAGCACGCACGTCGTCCGGCCCGACAGCTCGAACTTGTCCAGATTCAAGGCATCGCCTTCGATCCAGCGCGCCAGATGAAATGGCAGCTGATCGAATCCCACGTTCACGCGATACTCTGACTTTAGGCGCGCCTGAATCACCTCGAATTGCAGGACGCCGACGGCGCCCAGAATCGGTTCGCGCTCCAGGCGCTTTCGGTCGAAGAACAACTGGACGGCGCCTTCCTCCGAAAGTTGGTCGAGGCCCTTCTTCAGCTGTTTGCGCTTGAGCGGATCCTCCAGGCGCACGCGCACGAAATGCTCGGGGGAGAAGCGGGGAATGCCCTCGAATTCCAGCGGCGCGCCCTCGCACAAAGTGTCACCGATGCGCAGGACGCCCGGATCCCACAGGCCGATGATGTCGCCCGAGTACGCCTCGTCGATGACCGTGCGTTCCTGCGCCAAGAACTGTACCGGTCGAGAGAGGGTCAGCTCGCCGCCGGTCCGGACGTGATGCACCTGCATGCCGCGCCGAAATCGGCCCGAGCAGATGCGCACAAAGGCAACACGATCGCGGTGCTGGGGATCCATGTTTGCCTGAATTTTGAAGACGAATCCGGAGAAGCGGGGCTCGTCGGGTGCGAGCGGACCGACCGATGTCGTGCGCGCACGGGGCGGGGGGGCCAGATCGACGAACCGATCCAGGAACGGTTCGACGCCAAAGTTGTTCATCGCGCTGCCGAAGAACACGGGCGTCACCTGGCCGAGTAAGAACACCTCGGGATCGAAGGGATTCCCGGCCGATTCCAGCAAGGCGAGCTCCTCCTTGACGCGGGCGATGCCCGTCTCGCCCACGGCCTGCCTCACCCAGTCCTCGTCGAATGTCGATTCGGTCATGGGCGCCCGTCGCGAGCCCGACTCGGCCCTGTCGAACGTCAGGAGCTTGTGGTCGGGCCGGTCGTAGACTCCGATGAACGATGTGCCCGATCCCACCGGCCACGTGATCGGGCTGCACGGAATACCGAGCACGCGCTCGATTTCGTCAAGTAGGTCAAACGGATCGCGTCCACTGCGATCCATCTTGTTGATGAACGTGGCGATCGGAATGCCCCGCATGCGGCAAACCTGGAATAGCTTGATGGTCTGCGGCTCGACGCCTTTGACGCTGTCGATCAACATCACGGCGGCATCGGCAGCGGCGAGCGTGCGATAGGTGTCTTCCGAAAAATCGTTGTGCCCGGGGGTGTCGAGCAGATTCATCTGGCGTCCACCGTACGTGAACTGAAGGACGCTGGTCGAGATCGAGATGCCGCGCTGGCGCTCGATTTCCATCCAGTCGCTGGTGGTCTGACGGCCACCCGCCTTCTGTTTCACCGATCCAGCCAGGTGGACCGCTCCGCCGTATAAAAGCAGTTTCTCGGTCAGCGTGGTCTTGCCCGCGTCCGGGTGCGAGATGATCGCAAAGGTTCGTCGCAGGGCAACGGCGGTGCGTAGTCTGGTGAGATCGGCATCCATGAAGCGGTTCCCACGTTAGCACCAACGCCGTCACCACCAACACCTTCGTGTCCGAGACCAATGCGGCGCTGCACTCGACAGACCCCCTTTGCTCGGCGTAAGTTTAACGACGATGAAGAGCGGCGTGCCCTTGGCGGTTCCCGGCGATTGTTGTGTATCCGGCGTCCGCTGATTGGCGCCGACACGCCGATGCGTTGTAGCGTTGTCAGTCGTACCGGGAATTCGGTCACCGCATGAAGAAGACCCGCATCCTGATTCTGTTCGACACGGACGAGGCGCCTCCAGCCGGGCAGGATTTCGCAAAGCACATCGAATCCGTCGACGAGGCCGAATTCGACGTGGCGCGGGCTCTGCTTGCGCGCGGCCATGAAGTCCGGTGTTTGGGGTTCAAGGACGACATCGATCAGATGATCGATGGCCTCCGGACGCAACCCGCCGACATCATCTTCAACTTGGCCGAACGTTTTAGGGGCGACTCGGCGCTGGACTACACGGTGGGCTCGGTCATGGAGATGTTGGGTATGCCCTACACCGGCGCCTCATCAGAAGGGTTGATCCTGGCCCGCGACAAGGCCTTGACGAAGAAGGTTCTCGCTTACCACGGCATCCTGATCCCCCACTTCATGGTGTGCCCGCTCGGTCAGCCGATTTCGCGGCCGAGTGACTTGCGATTCCCGTTGATCGTGAAGCCCTTGGACGAAGACGCATCGGTGGGAATCGCGCAGTCCTCCGTGGTCCGAGACGACGAAGCGTTGAACACGCGAATCACCTTCATTCACGAGAAGATCGGGACCGACGCCATCGTCGAGGAATTCATCGATGGTCGTGAGCTGTACGTCGGCGTGATCGGCAATGACAAACCGCGCGCCTTGCCGCCCATCGAGATGGTCTTCAAGAACGAGCCGAACGTCGAGGGCCGCATCGCCACGTTCAAGGCCAAGTGGAGCGTCAAGTATCGCCAGAGCCGCGGCATCGAGAACATGGTGGCGCGAGATCTGTCAAAGAGCCTGGTGCAACGACTGTCGGACGTTGCGGTGCGGACCTACAAGGCCGCAGGCCTGCGCGACTATGGGCGAATCGACGTCAGGCTGGCGCACGATGACGCCATCTACGTGGTCGAGGCCAACCCGAATCCGTACCTGGCGGAGGGCGAGGATCTGGCTTGGGCGGCCGAGGAGGCCGGATACCCGTATCAGGACCTCATCGAGAAGATCGCCGAGATGGCCGTCGGTCGCGGCCGCAGGAGCGTGCCCCGGCGCGAGTCGCCGTAGGTTGGCCGTAAGAACGCACCTCGGTCACCGAGATCAAAAATCCCCCGCGCACGTCGATCGACGTCAGGACGATTTGGAAGCATTCTGGCTCATCGGGCCGGAAGCTTCGCGGCGATCCGGGCCACCGCCTCCTCGACGTTCTGCCGAAACCCGAAGGCCGACAGACGAAAGTAGCCCTCGCCGCATGAGCCAAAACCCGACCCTGGCGTGCCCACGACGTGAGCCTCACGCAACAGTTTGTCGAAGAACTGCCACGACGAAAGGCCCGTCGGGACCTTCATCCAGACGTAAGGCGCGTTTTGGCCCCCGAACACCGTATAGCCCGCCTGCGACAGGCCCTCGCGAATGATGCGCGCGTTTTCCATGTAGAGATCGATGTTGGCCTGCGTCGCCGCCCGACCTGCCGGTGTGAACACGGCCGCCGCTGCCTTCTGAATCGGATACGACACGCCATTGAACTTCGTGGTGTGACGCCGATTCCACAGACCGTGCAGCGCGACCTCGGCTCCCGAGGCGTCGGTGGCGTTCAAATCTTTGGGGACAACCATGTAAGCGCATCGCGTTCCCGTGAAGCCTGCGGTCTTGGAGAAGCTGCGAAACTCGATCGCGACCTCGCGCGCGCCGGGGATCTCGTAAATGGTGTGCGGCAACCCCGGATCCCGGATAAACGCTTCGTACGCGGCATCAAACAAGATCACGGCGCGATTGGCCCGGGCCCAGGACACCCAAGCCACGAGGCTTTCCCGAGACATCACGGCGCCCGTCGGATTGTTGGGCGAACACAGATAGACCAGGTCGACCCGTTCGGTGGGCAGCGGCGGTTCGAAACCGTTTTCAGCCGTGGTCGGCAGGTAGCGCAGTCCCTGATAGCGTCCCTGAGGGTCGATTCCGCCCGTGCGTCCCGCCATGACGTTCGTGTCCACGTACACCGGATAGACCGGATCGGTGATCGCCACCGTGCTGTCGGCGGCGAAGATCTCTTGAATGTTCGCGGTGTCGCACTTCGACCCATCGGATATGAACACTTCGTCCGGCTCCACGGCCGCCCCCTGGCCTCGGTAGTGCTCCGCGATGGCGTCGAGCAGGAAATCGTAGCCTTGTTCGGGGCCATAACCCTTGAACGTTTCCTTGCGCGCCATCTCGTCGGCCGCCGCCTTCATGGCGTCCACGATGGGGACCGGCAGCGGCAAGACGACGTCCCCGATTCCAAGACGGATGATCTGCGCTGTGGGGTTCTCGGCGGCGAAAGCGCGAACGCGCTTCCCGATCTCCGGAAACAAATATCCCGCTTGTAACTTCGAGTAGTTCGGATTTATGCGCGCCATGGCTCAGCGCGAAACGCTACCACGACCGTGTGGCTTGGTAACCGCCCCGCCCCGTTTCGTCGCGACCGTCAAGACCGGTTCGAGGGGAGACAAAGTCCGCAACCATCGGTCGGCCATTTCTCTGGCTGCCACCGTCATCCGCGGTGGCGC
Source organism: Pseudomonadota bacterium (assembly GCA_017881245.1). Taxonomy (GTDB): domain Bacteria; phylum Myxococcota_A; class Polyangia; order Fen-1088; family Fen-1088; genus FEN-1088. Next base: position 1,026 of record JADGRC010000077.1, on the reverse strand, counting down.
GGCTTGCAGCAGCGCGCTGCGTTCCTTTTCATGAGCCGCTTCGGACGGCGGCATCGCGGTAACGGGAGGTTGGGGCTTGCTGGTCGCGGGCGTGGTCACGGCGGCGGAGCCGATCTTGGCGCTTTTGGAACCGCGTGCCTTTGCGGATTTTCCTGTTCTTTCGAACCGGGAGATCTCGGCCGGGGTCAGCGCCCGGAAGGCTTCGTCGGGATGAGATGGGTCGCTGTCGTGGTTGTCAATCAAAAGGCGAGTGGGCCGCTCGCGCACGGCGATCAACACAAGGGCGGTTCGCGCCAGAAGCGCGGTGTCGATCGCGTTCGGGTCTGCGGGCACGACTCCCTCCAGCGCTTTGGGAAGTAGGTGTTGGGGACGAACGCCGAGGCCGAGCAGCATGGCCTGCGCCACGGCGGCGCGCTCGATCGCGGCCGTCGCCCGCGCGATGTCGCCGAGCGATTCGAACGGTCGCTCGCCTGCGGAAGGAGGATCGTCTAACGTGGACGCGTACATCGGTCGCGGGCGGTTGACGGCGGCGAGCACGGTCGCCTCGGGCTCCTCCACGAGATCCAGGTGCGCCAGGGCCGCGAACGGACCGCGACGAAGCAGCGCCTGACCGAGCGCCCGAACCTTCCCGACCAGGGAAACGCCGAGGCGAAAGAGACGAATCGCCGCCACCGTGCGCACGGCGTCGACCGCGCGATCCTCGTCGATGGCGTTTCCACCCGCGCGCGCCAGGAACTCGACGGCGATGTCCAAAGTTCCCCGCATCCTGGCCATGCCCGCCGCGACAGCCTGATCGTCGGCGGCGTCCACACGGTCGGCAGCCAACACCCGGTTGGCGAGGGCGACCAAGGAAAAATGCAGCTCTTCGATTTCGGCGGCGTCCGTCACGCGGCCGAGCGCCCGTGCGAACAGCGACGAGCCGCCGAGGTGCTCCCCGAGGACTCCGGGAGCCCGCAAGAGATCGGCCGGTCCGTCGCTCCGGCTGTCCGCTTCATCGCCTGACCTTGGCCTTGCGCGTGTCCCCGG
>JADGRC010000076.1 GCA_017881245.1 Pseudomonadota bacterium | reverse complement strand
TTGGGGCGGGAATTCGTCCGGATGTCGTTGGGTGGAGTGCGCGACGAAGCGGAGATCCGGGGACATCGGCGCACGTACATCGGCGCGCTGCCGGGACGAATCATTCAAGGCATGCGGCGCGTGGGCACGAAGAACCCCGTGTTCATGTTGGACGAGATCGACAAGTTGGGGTCGGACTTCCGGGGCGATCCGTCGGCGGCTCTGCTGGAGGTGCTCGACCCCGAGCAGAACTCGACGTTCTCCGATCACTACCTGGAGGCGAACTTCGATCTGTCGAACGTTATCTTCATCGCCACGGCGAACATGCTGGACCCGATTCCGCCGGCGTTGCTCGACCGGATGGAGGTCCTGGAGATCCCGGGCTACACGCGCGAGGAGAAGCTGCAGATCGCCGAGCGCCATCTGGTGCCAAAGCAGGTGGCCGAGCACGGGCTGACGTCCGACCAGATCAAGTGGACGTCCGAGGCGTTGACCACGGTCATCGAGCAGTACACGCGCGAGGCCGGCGTGCGGAACCTCGAGCGCGAGGTGGCCAACGTCATCCGGGCGATCGCGGTCAAGATCGCGGAGGAGCAGCCGTACGACCCGACGTTGACCTCCGAGGCGGTGTCCGAGATCCTCGGCCCCCAGAAGTTCTATTCGGAGGCTGCGGAGCGAACGGAGATTCCGGGGGTTGCGACGGGCCTCGCTTGGACGCCATCCGGTGGCGACATCCTTTTCATCGAGGCCTCCCAGATGCCGGGGAAGGGCAGCCTGATCTTGACGGGCCAGCTCGGGGACGTCATGAAGGAATCCGCGCGCGCCGCCATGTCCTGGGTGCGGACCCACGTCGAGGATCTGGGGATCACGACGGACTTCGAGAAGACGGACGTTCACGTTCACGTTCCGGCTGGGGCTGTTTCGAAGGATGGTCCTTCCGCCGGGGTCGCGATGACCGTGGCGTTGGTGTCGTTGCTGACCGGGCGGCGGGTGCGCGGGGATGTCGCGATGACGGGAGAGATCACCTTGCGCGGCACGGTGCTGCCCGTGGGTGGGATCAAAGAGAAGGTCCTCGCGGCTCATCGCGCCGGCATCAAGCGTGTCACCTTGCCGGAACGCAACCGGAAGGACATAGTGGACATTCCGGACACGGTCCGGGCGGAGATGGAAATCACCTTCGCCAAGAAGATAGACGAGGTCCTGGAAACCGCCCTCGAGACGGTGCCGGTCGTCGTCCCCGGGCCGGATGCCCCGCTCGGCGCGGAGATTACCGCGCAGGCGTGAGCGGCTTCGCCGCCGCAAGGGGCCTGGGAAGGCCCCCTGCGAAACCCCCACTGAGTTGCTCGACGGCGAGGCCGGCCCAGCCCGGGGTCCTCACGCGATCCCTATCGCGTGGGGTGGAGCAAAGCTGGACCTCCCCGTGCTTGGATTGGCTTTTGGATCGCCTGAGATGAAAACGCGACAATCAGGCCGCGGGATTACCGGGAAGCAGAATGCGCGCGGCGTCTTGTACGAAGGGTGCTAGGAAGGCCGGGTGTTCGGCCTGAAGGTGAGGCATCGGCGTGTAGCCCCAGCCCGCGGCGATCGCGGGGCAGGGAATGGCACGTGCCATGCGCACATCCGGTAAACCGTCACCGACGACGGCGGTACGCGAAGCCTTGGTCCCCGTTCGTCGCATGACCTCAATCGCTGCCGCAGGGTCGGGTTTTCGAGGAAATCCGTCGAGATCTCCGATGACGGCGGTGAAACGATCCGCTATCCCCAGTGCGCGCAGCAGATCACGCGCGAGGTTTCCCGGTTTGTTGGTGAGCACGGCGGTGATCGCGCCCGCGTTGGCAAGCGCGCCGAGCAGGTCGGCCACTCCCGGGTACAGCCGCGATTCGACGCAGACGTTGGCGGCATAGGCGGCGACGAATCGCGCGAGCAAGGCTGCCTGCTGTTCCGGATCGGCAAGGGATGCGGGAGATGCGCGCTCGATCAGTCTGGCCGCGCCATCGCCGACGAATCGTGAGACCGTTTCGAGCGACAGCGGACGCAGGTTCACGCCGGCCAAGGCGCTGTTCAGTGCGCGCGCGATGTCCGTGACGGAATCGACGAGCGTCCCATCCAGATCGAAGATGACCAGATCGAAGGGCAGCTCGTGGATCATGCGCGGCGGGCTTGCGCGGCGCGAACAACGGCGACGGCGAGCTCGACCTTGTCGAGGAAGTCGCGGAACAAGCGTTCCTCGTCCGCCAGCAGAGGTTCGAGGCGCCCCCTCCAATCACCGAACATTCGTTCGAGGCCGCGCGCCATCTCGCCGAGGTGGCGATCCTCATCCTTGCTGATGGCCGCCACCGAGAAGCCGACATCGTGAGCCGACAGGCGTGCGTCGTAGATGGGGTAGAAGACCTGAGCGCGAACCTCGATGGCGGCCGTCGTCAGTAGGTAGTTGGCTTCTGGTCGCTTTTCAGGGGGCAGATCGGCGAGGCCGGCCTCCGCATTGTGGTCCAATGCTTGGAGATAACCCTCGCCCGCGGCCCCCGCCAGCGTGTCGTCATCCGAAAACGTCGTGACCCGCGCTCCCGCCGAGGCCGCCAAGACCGTCGCCGCCTTCTTCAGGCGCAAGGCGTGGACATTCTCGTCGAGCATGTGCTGCAAGCCTTCGAGATCCAACTGTTCGGCGCGGCGGCTCTTCAACAGTTTACGCACGCCAACGTATTCCATGCGCGCCAGGGTGTTCACGAAGCGCGCGTGCAATGCAGGATCGGCGATGATGTCGTCCAGCAGAACGGCGATCCGACGAGTGTCCATGTGCCCGGCACGGGCCTCTATGTAGCGGTGCATCGTTGTGCTTGTGGTTACGGCGGATCGCTCCGGGATCCGGAGCGTACGCGCCGGGGCCGCTTGCGGCAACCGATCTTGAGGGCGAGATGGCGAGTTGGACGCGAGTTCCCTTGTCCGAACGCGTACGGCCCTGTACCTTTGACAACATCATGGCGACCGCGGCGGTGGGCGAGGATATCGAGGCACTATGCGGCCGCTGTGGCCAAGTTTGGCACGTCGTCATGGCGAAGATGGGGGACAAGATCGCCAAGGTGGTGTGCAAGCGGTGCAACGGGCAGCACCTGTACCGAACGGAGCTCTCGGTCGAAACCGCCGCGAGTGCGGCGGCGGAAGCAAAGGGTTCTTCGTCATCAAGTATCACCGGAGCGCGGCGTTCTCGGGCTCGTGTGGCGGTGGCGCCGCTAGCTCCCGTGCCCCCGTTCGATCCCGCCAAGCCGCCGCGAGCGTATTCCGCGGCGCTGGTTTTCACGGCCGGCGAGCGGGTTTCACACCCGATGTTCGGGGGTGGCGTCGTGACCGGATCTCCTGGACCAGGCAAGGTGGAGATCGCGTTTCCCGCGGGGCGACGGGTTCTGGCCAGCGCCAAGAGTGCTTCGACGTTGGCGAGGCCGGTGCTGGCCAAGCACGTACCCATCGCAGACCGGCCGCCTGACAAGATGTGAAGGTGGGCACGGGGGCAAGCGAGGCTCCGCCAACGCGGGCGCCCGCTCATACGCGCGTGGCGCTCCGCAAGAATTTGGCGCGGGCGGTGCGCGCGGGACAACCCTGGATCTTCCGTGATGCCTTAAAGGCCGGGCCCGCGATTGAGGACGGCACTCTCGTGCTGGTTACGACGGGAGATGGACGACCTCTCGGCCGTGGATTTTGGACGGCCGGCACGCCGATCGCAGTGCGGATGTTGACCACCGACGGCAAGGACGATGTGCCGACGCTGCTCAGAACGCGGTTGGAGACGGCATTGCGAAGACGTCGGGAGGCCATCGACATCGGGCGAACGAACGCTTTCCGCTGGGTTCATGGCGAAGCGGACCTTTTACCAGGGGTGCACCTTGATCTCTATGGAATGCACGCGGCGATCCGTTTCGATGGTCCGGGGGCGCGCGCCTTTTATCGGCAGTGGGAATTGCCCGCCCTGATCGGCGAAGCGGGAGCGGAGATCGGGTTGCGGAACCTGATCGAGCGCGCACCGCGACGGCGCGCCGTTCATTCCGAGGTCGAGGCGAACGAGGGAGCCCTGGCTTTGTTCGGAACGATCTCCTCGGGAGAGGTCGATGTTCTCGAAAACGGTTTGCGTTTTGGAGTAGATCTCGCCCACGGGCAAAAAGGGGGGCTTTTCCTCGACCAGCGCGACAACCGGGAGCGCGTACGTGGCCTTGCGCAGGGACGACGCGTGTTGAATTTGTTCGGGTACACCGGCGGTTTCTCGGTCTACGCTGCGGCCGGCGGCGCGATCAGCACTGTCACCGTGGACAGCGCGGCGGGGGCCATCGCCTCGGCGCGGCAGAACTTCGGGCGCAACGATCTGTCCGTCGGCCACGCGGACTTCGTCGTCGCCGATGTCTTCGCGTTCCTCGCGGAGGCGGCCAAGAAGGGGGAACAATGGGACTTGGTGATCTCCGATCCCCCCAGCTTCGCCCCAAACCGCCGCGCCGTCACGGACGCCCTTCGTGCGTATCAGCGCCTGCATCGCTTGTGCGCCGCGGTCGTGTCACCCGGCGGGACCTTCTGCGCGGCTTCTTGTTCCAGTCACGTCGACGAAGCCACGTTCTTGGATTCGATCGTCGCCGGATGCGCGGATGCCGGCCGCGACTTCGCACTTGACGAACATCACGGGGCGGGGCGCGATCACCCGGTACTGCCGGCGTTTCCCGAAGGGGCGTACCTGAAGTTCAACATCGGTCACGTTCGG
>JADGRC010000075.1 GCA_017881245.1 Pseudomonadota bacterium | reverse complement strand
TGCGCCGATGTCAGGGGCACTCATGAGCGGCTGCAATCGGAGCGGCAAACCGGTCGCGATGTGGGGCTCACACGGGACGAGTGATTCGTTGGTTCCCATCGCATCGGGCCGACAGGCCCGCGACAAGATCCTCCAGCAGAACCATTGCGGGACCGAGGCCAAGCCCGTCGATCCGAGTCCCTGCGTGGCCTACCAGGGATGCGACGAAGGCTATCCCGTGACCTGGTGCGAGTGGGACGGAGACCACAACAGGCCCCCCTTCGGGAACACCGCCGTCGCCGCCTTTTTCAAACAGTTCTAGCCGACGCCCCGGCACCCCACCGTCGAACGCGAGCGGTAGCCTCAACGGGAGCGCCCTGCCCTCGGCTTCGAGAAACCGAGGACGCTACCGAACCCGCAACCCATCCAGTTGGGCGCTGATCGCTTGAACGAGACTTGGCTCTGTCGCGAATGCAAGCGCCTTGCGCAGGGCTTCGACGGCTTCCGGCACTCTGCCCAGGTCGGCGTAAGCGCGACCCAGAAGGTGCAGCGTCAAGGGATCTCTTCCACCTGACAGCTTGTTCGCTTCTTCCAGTTGAACGCTCGCCTGCTGGAAGTTCCCCTTGTCCGCCAGCGCGTAGCCGAGCTCCCTGCGGATGTCGGCCGCATCAGGCGTGGCCTCGACCAGCTTCTTCAGGTGAACAATGGCTTTGTCCATCTGACCCGTGCGGGTGAGGATGGCGCTGAGATTTCGACGAGCGACCGTATACCCGGGATCCAGTTGCACGGCCTTTTCAAACTGTGCGATCGCGTTCTTGACGCCGCCTTTGCCGGCCAATGCCTCCCCGAGATTGTTGTAGGCCTCCGCATACTCCGGGTTTTGCGCCAACGCCTCGCGATAGTGCGCGATCGCCTCATCCACCTTTCCGGTTTCCATCAAGGCAACGCCCAGGTTGTTGTGCGCTCGCGCTTCCTTGGGGACGAGCTCAAGAGCCTTGTTCCATTCCGGCACCGCGGCCGCGTACTGGCGATTCTTCATCAGGTCCACGGCGAGATCCGTGTGGAGGGCATATTCAGCGGCGGGCGTGTCGATCTTCACCATGCCGTCGGCGGGAATATTGACGAACTCGGGAATGTTGACCGCCCGGTTTGCCGCCGTGGAGTTCTCGATCAGGATGGCCGGGCTGTCGTTGCCCGATTCATCGATGTGGGTCAGGAACATCTGGGTGTAGGGCGACCGGCTCTTCGACGAGAACACCAGCCAACGACCGTTCGGCGAAAAACTGTGCCAGGAATTCATCCGTGGCGTGTTGCACTTCATGCGGCGGGCCTTGCCGCCGGTTGCGGGTACGATGAAGAGCTGGCTGTCAGGACGCATCAGCAGTCCGTTGCGGGCTTGTACGAACACGATCCAACGTCCGTCGGGGGAAACCTTGGGGAAGGAATTGCTCATCCCGTTCTGGGAGGCGCCAGCAATCGGCTCGGGCTTTCCGCCTTTTCCTCCATTGAAAGGGATGCGGTAGAGGTCGTACTTGATCTGCCTCTCTTTCGGATCGTTGGCGTACTCTGCCGGCGGGGCTCCCGCCGGATAGGCGTCCTCGGCCAGTGCTCGCGCAAATACCAGGTATTTCCCATCGGGGCTCCACACCGCATTCGCGTGCACGTAGCGCGTGTCATCGGCGCCGGGCAGGTACTGCAGATGCGCGGACGCACGGCTGTACCAGGCCAGGACGCCGCGGGTGGGGAAGAAGACCTGCAGAAAGCGATAGTCCTTGAAGTTCGCGACGTAGTAATTGCGCACAAGATCGACTGGATCCTTGCGGCGCTGATAGTCGGACTGATCGATGCCGGGGTCGTTGACGGTGGTAACCACGTGCTCGGCGTCCGGTGAGATTTGCGACATGAACCCCACCCGTAGCTTGCTGCCCAACTTCCCCCTGAAATCGCTCCACGCGACCAAATCCTTGTTGCGAATCGCCATGTGCGGTTGGACCTTGACGATCGCGTACAGCCCTTTGTCGTTCTGGGGCCCATCCATGTCCAAGCCCAGCGTCTTCCCGTCCGCGGAGAAGGAGTGGCAGTTGGCGCATGTGTGGAGCCCCTCCATCATCACCCGGCTTTCCTTGTCGGCGACATTGCGCAGTCTCCAGGCAATGAGTGGAACCGCCTGCGGGGCCAGAGGCTTGATCACGCCCTTCTCGTTCTCCGACGGCATAAGCGGCACGTCGCGATAGAAGATGGGCGCGCCGACGGGGTCGCCGGAGGTCTCGAGTGAGACCTGACCACGCGAGAGGATCGTCTTCGAATCACCCCGGGGATGTCCGGTGATGACAATCGTTGCCGGGCGATTCACCGAGTGCTGTTTGATGGCTGACCACGTGGCGGCATCCGGCATCCAGGTGTGTGCCGCCGCCTGCTCCACCGTCAGTGTCGGCGGCTTGTTGGTCGCGGAAACGCAGCGCGGATCGCTCTCTCCCATGCGCATCCCCTCCCCTGCAGACTCCGCCCGGATCGTGGGACTGCCATCCAAGAAGGCGATGTCGATCTCCCATGAAGTCGCCTTGTTGTTCGCATCCCTCCACAACCAGGCAGGGGCGGGAAACTCGGGGGGGAAGACCGCTCCTTCGGCCGGGTAGTCAATCGTGATCGAGCCCGGCTCGCTGGCAGGCGCCTGTTTTCGGGAATGCCGCCCGGCGACCTGCCATGCAACCAGTGCCGTGACCATCACCAATCCGGCACCCGTGACGGTTCGCTTGATTGATCGCTTCACCCAAGACCTCCGATTCCACGATGTCTGGTCCCTGGGCAGTATGAAGGGGCTGAAGCAGCCCGCGTTCTAGACGAGTCCGCTAGAACTGCGAGAAGAACTTCCAGGTCTCTTTCGGCACCCACCCATTGGTCCCGTCCGGCGAAGGCGTGTGATCGCCCACGAAGAGGCAGGACCGCGTTGGGAAGCCCTCCGTGCAGCCCGTGAACTCGAGGCAGACGCCCGCGGTGCTGGTGGGCTGCGGCAATGCTGCCTGGAATGCGGTCGCGCTTAGGCTTGGGTCTGGAGTCTTGCACCCGTTGACCTTCGCGAAATCCTGGAGTTGCGGCAGACCATAGCCCGGCCAAGTGCATACGCTGTCCTTGGTCCCATGAGTCATGAAGTAGGCGACGGGCTTGCTGTGACCATTGGTGGTTCCACTCATGCTGCCACCTGAGTGCACCGCAGCGGCGCGAATGATCTCCGGCGCGGCACTGGCCATGGCATAGGACATGGAGCCGCCCATGCTGAAGCCCTCGACGAAGATGCGCGCCTTGTCGATGCAGATCTGACTCTCGAGCTGGGTGATCAACGTGCGCGAGAACGTGACGTCGGCCCCGCCGGAGTTGGACCAGCCATTGTTGAGACCCTGGGGGGCGACGAAAACCGTGGTCCCGTTCGACGCAGTGGCTGTGTCCAGGTTGTACCAGGCTTTGATCGTACCGCCGCTGCCGGTGGAGACGTTGGCGGCTGTCCCATTCAGCCAGTGATAGGAAACGATCAGCCGATAGGGATGACTCATGTCGTAGCCGTCGGGGAGCTTGAGGTTGTACGTGCGGCTCGATGATCCGACCGTGATCGTCTGGTTGTCCCCGGTCTTGGCCGTTGTTGCTTTGCCGCAGCCATCGCTCGGCACCGCAGGTCCGGCCAGCCCCGTGCTACCCGTGCCGCCGGCCGCGCCGCCCGCGCCGGTGGTGCCTCCTCCTGACTGTCCACCCACGACCGTGCCGCCCGTACCCGTTTGGCCTCCGGGACCGCCGTCTCGCGCGCCCGTGCCGCCTCCCCCTGACTGTCCACCCACGACGGTGCCGCCCGAACCGCTGCCCCCCGCGCCCGTCGTTGCGCCTCCTGAACCGCGACCGCCACTTCCATTTGTGGTTCCGCCGGTTCCCTGCG
>JADGRC010000006.1 GCA_017881245.1 Pseudomonadota bacterium | reverse complement strand
GGCGCCGTCCGTCAACCAGATTGGCTGAGACGCCAACGGACGGCGCACAATGCGCTCGCTCTGTCGGTACGCGATTTCGCTCTTGCGTGTAAGAATTCGCGCCGGGGTTGCACTGACAGTTGGAGGGGTGACGGATGTGCAATAAGCGGCCGACAGTCTTGAGGGGTGTATGTCTCTTTTCGATGCTGGCAACGGCGTCGATCGGGTGTATGCCAGCCCCCGAGGGTGGGAGTGCGGCCGGGGACGCGGGTGCCAGCGGGGGCGCAGGCGGTCCCGGCACAGGCGGCGCAGGCACTGGAGGCATCGCCGGCAGCGTCGGCGGCGGCTTGGGCGGAGCAGCGATTGACGCGGGTGTGTCGTCCGCCGCGAGCGCGTGTGTCGAAAGTCCGCCCCCGCTGAGACCGACCGGAGTCATCGTCGAGTTTCCGATCGAGATCGCGCTTGGCGGCAAGACCCTCGTATTCGGCGAGCCGAACGCGCTCGCGGCGGGTGGAACGCTGACCCCGCAGGATATGCGCTTCTACTTGTCGCAAGCGGCACTGCTTCGCGGTGACGGAACGTCGGTTCCCGTGGACATCGTGACCCAAGCGGGCACCCCCGAGCCCTACGGCATCCACTTCTTCAACGGGGACGACGTTGCCTCTCACACGATGAGGGTGCTCGCGCCCGCGGGAAATTACACGGCGGTCACCTTTTTGTGGGGGCTGACACTTGCCTGCAACCAGGGCGATGCATCGCAGCTCCATGCGCCTCTCTCCGACACTTCGCAAATGACGTGGCCTCACCTCTTCGGCGGATACTTGTTTTTCAAGTACGGCGCTTCGATCATGCAGGGCCTGTCTGATGCCGGCGCCCCGAGCGCTCCGCAAGCCGCTATTCCGAGCCTGATCCACATGGGGGGCAGCCTGACCATGAACGTGGCGCCCGCAATCCAAGTAAACGGAATGCTGACCGTACTCGCCGGGGGATCGGTGGTCAAAATCATTCGCGTTGTGCTGGACGAAGTCTTCAAAGGTGCGGCCATGAACGTGGACCTCATGGACTTCGTCGTGCCCCCGGGCGGTGGAGACGAGATAACCTTGGGTGAACGTCTGCGCCGCAGCACCTCTGGACTCAAGATATTCGTCTTCGGGTCGTGATGCCGCCGCTTTGGCCGTCGCGTGGATCGCTGTCGCTGACTTTGTCGCCGTGGCTCTCGGTCGTGTTCGCGTTGGCGCTCTTCGCGCTGGCGTGCGATCAAGCCGCTTCCACGCGACCGACCGCCGCTACACCTCCACCGGCTCTCGTGACCGACCTGACGCCTGCCCATTTCGCCGCCGGAACCGCCGCGGATGTCGCGCCCGTCGACAATGCGCTCACCGAAGCGCGCGCGCAGCTTGGCAAGCGACTGTTCTTCGACAAGAACTTGTCGCGCACCGGCGAGGTTTCGTGCGGGACCTGTCACGCGCCCGACCACGCCTTCTCGGATCCGTCGCCCATTTCGACCGGCGTGGAAGAACGCACGGGGACCCGCAACGCGCCCGCGCTTGTCAACCTTGCGTGGGGTGACAGCTTCTTCTGGGACGGGCGCGTGCGCACGCTCGAGGAGCAGGCCGGCAAACCGATCGAAAACCCGGTTGAAATGGACCTTCCCGTCACAGAGGCAGCCGCACGCGTCGCGGCGGATCCGACTTACGCCAAATCGTTCGACGACGCCTACTTTGGTCCCGCGACGGAGGAATCGCTACGGAAAGCGCTCGCCAGCTTCGTTCGCACGCTGGTGAGCGGCGACAGCCCCTACGATCGTCATCTGCGGGGCGACGAGGAAGAATTTGGCGACGCCGAACGTCGCGGCGAGGATCTGTTCCTGTCGGAGAAGGCCGCGTGCTTCCATTGCCACCCCGCGGGCCGGCTGACCGACGAGGGCTTCTTCAACAACGGCACCTACGTGGACGGCGGCGATCCGGGCCGCCAGACCGTGACGGGGCGAACCGGCGATCTGGGAAAGTTCAAGGTACCCGGACTGCGCAACGTGGCAGCGAGCGCGCCTTACATGCACGACGGATCCCTGGCGACGCTGGAGGAAGTCGTCGATCAATACGCCCGTGGGGGCCGAGGCAGTCCCTGGACCGACCCTCAGATTCGGCCCTTGACGCTTTCCGACGACGAGAAACTCGACCTGCTCGCGTTTCTTCGTTCGCTGACCGATCCGGTGTTCCTCGTGGATCCGAGATTCCGTCCGTGATCAATTCCGCCGCAACCGATCGCCCGGCTGGCTTGTGATAGCCGACCGAATGAAATCGATCAGACCGGCGGAGAAATCAGCGCTTCGTACATCCCGTCGAGGTTCAAGGATGTGGCGAGGCAAGGGATCGCGACGACGCCGTCTCCCTGAACGGCGACGGCTCGCCAGATCCCACCCACGATCTGGTGAACCTCTACGTACCGTTGGTTCGGGTCGACAATCGCACAAATTGACCAAGGGCAATTGCTCCCGCCGACCCCGGCGCCGTAAACTTTGGACCATGTGCCGGAACATCAAGACGCTGTTCAACTTCGACCCTCCCGCCACCGACGAGGAGATCCGGGCCGCCAGCGAGCAGTTCGTGCGAAAGCTGAGTGGCTTCGCCCACCCTTCGCACGATAACGAGCCCGCGTTCGCGCGCGCCGTTGACGACACGTTTCGCGTCGCCCGGCGCCTGGTCGATTCGCTCGTGACCGGCGCCCCGGCCCGCGATCGGGCGATCGAGGCGGCGAAAGCGCGCGCCCGCTCGGTCAAGCGCTTCGGCGCATGAACCGCCGCTCCCCGTGATTGGGGAAAAGCCAGCCGCGCCGGCGCGGTGAATCATCGCCGAGCGGACCCGGGTGGGTTAGCTTTCCGCCCGTCCATGATTGCGACGATGAACCTGGCCAAGGAATACGGCGCCCGAACGCTGTTCGAAGGCGTGTCTTTGCAGTTGAACGCGGGTGCGCGTTACGGCCTGGTCGGCGCCAACGGCTCGGGGAAGACCACGTTCATGCGCATCGTGGCGGGGGACGAAACACCGTCCGAGGGCTCGGTGCAGATGCCCAAACGCGCCCGCATCGGCGTGCTGCGCCAGGACCGATTTCTGGACGATGGCGCGATCATCCTGGACCTCGCGATGCGTGGGGATCTCACGGTGTGGAACGCGTTCGAGGAGCAACGACACCTGGCCGAGGGGACATCGGGACAAGGCACTCCGGCCGTCGGCGACGACGGCGGCGACATCGGACGCCTAGGGGATCTCGAGGACGTGATTGCGGCCCACGACGGCTACACGTTGGAAGCGAGGACCAGCGAGGTCCTGGTGGGGTTGGGCATTCCGACAGCGGTCCATCGTTCGCCCCTCGGCACGTTGTCAGGCGGATTCAAGTTGCGGGTGCTGCTGGCGCAGGTGCTGATGGGTGGCGCCGACATCCTGCTGCTCGACGAGCCGACGAACCATCTGGACATCTTGACCATCCGTTGGCTCGAAAAGTTCCTGGCGCGTTACGCCGGCTGCGCGGTCGTCATATCGCACGACCAGCGTTTTTTGGACAACGTCACCACACACACGCTGGACGTTGACTATGGGACCATCACGCAGTACACCGGCAACTATTCGACCGCCGTGGTTGAAAAGCAGGCGGCTCGCGCGCGCAAGGAGGCGGGTGTCGCGCGCGCCGAGGACGAGATCGCGCGCAAGCGCGCCTTCGTCGAGCGGTTCGGCGCCAAGAATACCAAGGCGACGCAGGCGCAAAGCCGCCTGAAACAGATCGAACGCATCGAGGTCGAAGAGTTGGTCGCGAGTTCGCGTCGCGCCCCGCTGTTTCAGATCGCACCGGAACGCCCGAGCGGACGCGACGTCCTGGAAATTCGGGGCGTGGGGAAATCCTACGGCGACAATCACGTCCTCGGGGACGTATCGCTGACGGTGCGACGCCAGGAACGCATCGCCATCATCGGACCCAACGGACTCGGCAAGTCGACCCTCCTCAAGATCCTGGTCGACAGATTGTCGCCGGACACCGGCCATGTCCGCTGGGGACATGAGGTGCGCGTCGGCTATTTTCCGCAGGACCACCGCGAAGTCTTGGACAACCCGGGGGCAACACCCCTCGGAATGCTTGGCGCCGCCTGCCCCACCGAGGGGCCCACGTTCGTGCGTGCGCAGCTTGGACGCATGCTCTTCTCTGGCGACGAAGCAGAAAAGAAGATCGGTCTCTTGTCCGGTGGCGAGGCCGCGCGGCTGATCTTCGCGCTGTTAAGCGTACGGCGGCCAAATGTGCTCGTCCTCGACGAGCCGACCAATCACCTGGATCTGGAGGCCATCCACGCGCTCGTGGACGCGCTTGTCACATTTGCCGGAACGGTCATCTTCGTTTCCCACGATCGCTGGTTCGTGTCGCAGTTGGCGACGCGCATCGTCGAGCTGACCACTGCGGGACCGCGCGATTTTCCGGGCACCTACGCCGAATATCTGGAGCGCTGCGGGGACGATCACCTGGACGCGGACGCCGTCGCCGGCAGGGCAAAACAGGCTGAAGGCTCGACCCCCGGCGCCCCCCGTGCTTCCGCTCGTCCGGGCTCGACGGGGGGCTGGGAAGAGCAGAAGCGCCGGCGGAACCGCGCCGCGCAGCTTCCGAAGCGTCGCGACCAGGTGCTGCGCGAAATCGAGGTCGCCGAGGCACGCAAGCGGGTCCTCACGGATCGCTGGGCGGATCCGACTTTCTATATGAAGACCGGCAAAGACGAGATGGCGGCCCTGGAAAAAGAACAGGCACAACTCGGCCCGCGCATCGAAGCCCTGATGACCGAATGGGAGAACCTGGAGCGGGAAATCGCCTCGTTAGGCCAGGAACTCGCCCAGGAATAGAATCACCGTGGGAGGTGGGAGGTGGGGGCCATGCCCATCGCGAATCGCTCCCGCGGCGCCAAGTGTTTCAATCACGGAAGAGGGGGAATCATGCCGGACATTCTTCATCGGGTAGGCGTTCGGAGTTCAGCAGCGAAGGTCTTCGAGGCGCTGACGACGTTGGACGGACTTTCGCACTGGTGGATCGTTGGGATCACGGGCGATACGAGCGTCGGCGGAACCATTCACTTCAAGCCCGAGGGTGGTGGGTTCGACATGAAGGTGCTGGAATCTAAACCCGGCGAGCTGGTGAAATGGCGATGCGCCGGCGGACCCCACGAATGGATCGGCACCGAGCTGACCTTTCGCTTGCAAGAGAAGCCGGACCAGACCATGGTGCTCTTCACCCACGCGGGATGGCGAGAGCCCGTTGAATTCATGCACCATTGCAGCACCAAGTGGGCCACTTTCCTGCTGAGCTTGAAAAGCTGGCTGGAGCGCGCGGAGGGCCGCCCCCACCCCTACGACGTGAAGATTCATCCAGGCGATTGACCCATTGGGGCGTCGCAGGAAAACTCTCGTTCTCCGATCGGTTCAGTGCGCCATCGGATTCGCGCCAGCCGCAGGACAGTCGATGCGATCGGGGCCGAGCGCCACGTCGTCCATCCACATGTCGATCGCGGCCGGGGTGGCCTGGTAGTTGATCCACCCCAGATGGACGGCGTTGAAGGTGGGCGCGGTCCAGGTCGATTTCGTTCCATCGACACACCCCTGCCCCGTAGTCACAACCATCGCCTGCAGCGCGCCGTCGATGTAGAAATCGATGGTGTTCTTGCTTCCGTCATAAAGCCACTGCCAGCAAACCCACTTGTCCGGCGGCAGCATGGGCATGATGTGGTCGTAACAGTCGTGGGGCTGATAGTTCAGCAAGATGCCACCCATCCCACCGATCCGGTACTGTCCCGTCCCCTGCCCGTCGGCCTGGATGTTGTCGTAGTGGACGGCGGCCGGCGGCAGCCCCGTCATGTAGACCATCATGCGGCCCCAAAAGGCGTTACCGGTCGCTGGAAATAGCGGAGCCCCCGTCCGAGATATTTGCGCGGACTTGTTCGCCCCCATGTCCGCGTGGATATTGACGGACTGGCGGCCGCTGTAGACATGAGTCGTATCGACCTTGACCGCGCCGCCTGAAACGGTGGTCATCCATGGGCTCAGGTTGGACCCGGAATAACTCTCGAAGTCGTCACAGATCTTCGCGGTCCCGCAGGCCGCCTGAGCGCCGCCCGCGCCGACCACCGCGCCGCCTTGCCCGCTTCCCCCGCCGGTCGTGCCCGTCGAAGAGCCACCCGCCCCGCCGGCCGGGCGACCTCCCGACCCGGACGCCGGTCCGCCGGCGGTGCCGCTGCCACCGGACCCGACGTTCTGGCCCCCGATTCCGACGTTTCCACCCGTCGCCAGGATTGTGCCACCCGTGCCCAGATTGCCGCTGCCCCCCGACCCAGTCGTGATCGCCCCGCCGCTGCCGGGATTCGAGATTCCCGTCCCACCGGTCGCGGGCGCCACCGCGCCACCGGTGCCGCCGGCTGAACTTCCTGTTGACGCCCCACTACATCCCGCGAATAGAACGGCCACCAGACAACCGCGCTGGCTCCGCCGGCCAAGGCTCCGCCGGCTCTGGTGACAGGAATTGCATCTGATCATCGCTATCGGTCTCCTTCGGGGGGAAGGGGATTTGTACCGTGTCGGTCTCTGTCGGAACCCGCCGGTTTGGGGAGTCTTAAACCGTAGCACTTGGGTGGCAAGACGGTTCACGAAACGAGATCTCGCCGTCCCGCGGCTAGAAGGTTTTCGGTCAGGGTTCTCCCATCTTCACCGGCGTGCTCGGGGCGGCAAGGCGGTCGGGGCCGCGTTTGAACCACATGGCATAGACGGGATAGACGGTCACAACGGTCATGCAGATTCCCATGAACAGCCCCGAAAAGCTGTGAAAGGGCGCGAGGGCCGCGCCACCGTAACGAACCAGCCAGGGGGTGGCGATGTGAATCGCGACGCTGGCGCTCGCCGCGATGATCCACCCCAACTTGGCGCGCTCGCTGATACCGGTTGCAAAGAAGAGATGCCCCACGATCAGCAGGACCACGGGCATCGTGAACAGGTGAAAGTGCGTGACCTCCAGAAGTTTTCGATACGTGATGGCCACAACCAAGGAGCGTGATTCCTCCGGCAAGTCCATGGCCGGACCGACGGACGCGGACCTGTCATTGTTCGCCTGCCCGTTCGGGCGTGGATCCGGCGTCTCGTCGCCGGCATAGTAGGATCGCACGCCCTGGAATCCGCCACCGACCAGCGCGGCATAGTAAAGCGCCGACGAGACGATGCCAAGCATCGTCAAGAGACAGAAGGCGCTGTAAAGGACCTTCGTCTGCAACGGAAGGTTCCACATGCGAAAACCGGGCGCCGCGAACTGTTTCATGGAAGGGCCGGGGACTCCGCCGCGCGCGTTTCTGAGCTTTCAATCATGCACGGACCACGAACGAATGCGTTCGGACTCAGCGGGAGGAGTTGCGACGGGACCTCGAAGGCTCACCGCCCGTGGCCAGCTCCTTGCGAGCGACCATGATCTCGTCAACCAAAACCGCGGCGCGGCGAACACCCACCGCCATCGCGCCGGATGATATCGTCGCCCCGCTTACGGCGTCGACGTCGCGGTTCAGGCGCAACGGATCTCGGCCGGTCTTGCCCACGAATTGGCGGCGAAAACGCGGGTCACGCACTTCGTCCCCGCGTGGCTCGCGGTAGACGACGATTTCCACCTGCTCGACCACGCCTTGCGGCGAAAGCTTGGTCGCGAATGTGATCGGCTGGTGTTCACCCAGCTCATCGTCGATGATGGCGTAACCATCGACATGGGCGGCCGTCATGGCGATGAAAATCGTGTATTGCCCCGATGCGGGCGCATAACCCAATCGCCGGGCTATGCGATCCTTGACAGGCGCGGTCAACGCCACGGTTTCGTACGTGACCCTCTCGCTCTTGGGAAAGAAGGCGCCCAGGACCGAACGAGTTGTGAAATAAGGAGCACTCTCGGCCGCGCGCGCGCGCGCCGGCAGGACCGCCGACGCGACAACGAGGGCCACGGCGACCAAGGCGGCCAGACTCCAACTCCACTTGATGTTGATAACCGTTCTCAATTTCAACTACATAAATACCTTCGTCAGAACCGGCTGTCAACTGCGGAAAACGGATTCGGTCTTGGCGGCTCGCCACCGCCGAATCAGCATAACCGACTGTATTACTTGATGATTTGTATCTGGATTCCGGAACCTGGGATGGTGAATTCTTATTCCGGACGACCCTTCCCGCCGGTCGAAGGACGTTGTCCCAGGATGGCCAAAAGCTCATCCCGTTCCAGCGACTCCCGGTCGAGGAGCGCGGCGCAAAGGTGGTCGAACTCCGCCCGGTGCTCCCGGATGGTGGTTATCGCCTCCTCGAGTCCGCGGCCAAGGATCTTACGCGCCTCCTCTTCGATCGCCGCGGTCGTCGCGGCGCTGGCGCCGCCCTCGAGAGCGACCCGCTGGCCGAGGAAGGGGTGCTCGGCGTCGTGATCGTAGTAGACCGGCCCGAGGC
>JADGRC010000534.1 GCA_017881245.1 Pseudomonadota bacterium | reverse complement strand
GTCGGCTCGGATGAGTAGTCGGTCTTCGGATCGACCGCGTACGGATGCCAGCGGTAGGCCAGCGTCCGTTCCGGCGTCAACTCGACGATCTCGATGTCCATGACGAGGTACTCGTAGCCGGGATAGGTAATGTTTCCGCTCACTGTCTCGCCGAGGACGAATGCCCCCGCCGGGAAGCGAACGCCGAACCAGGCGCCGAACTCGGTCCTGTCCGACAACGCCCGCCAGACGCGCGACTGCGGCGCGCGAAGCTCGATCTGTTTCGTGATCTGATCTGTCATGTGCAACCTCCTGGTTGCATGGTAACGCGCAACCGTACGGTTGCGCAAGAGGTAGTGGATGAACCGATCGGGGGACCGATGTGGCACAGACACTCTTGTCTGTGCCGGGTCTTGCCACGACTCAGATCGCAAGCCCTCAGCGGCTGCGGCTGCCGCCGGAGCACAGACAAGAGGGTCTGTGCCACATTGGTCCCTGGCTTGCGGCGGCAGGCAGCCCTACTACCGCCCCACCGCCCGCCGCCGCTCGGGGGGCCAGACGCGTAGGAAGGCGCGCGTGACGCCGCCGTAGGCGGGGTCGTTGGCGGCGTGAGTCAGGCTCAGCCCCATTTGGCCGCGTGTGGTGATTGCGGCCCCGGTGACGCTGGCTGCGCCGAGGAGGTTGGGGGAGTCGAGGCCGTACGCGGTGAGGGACGCGGTAAGGAGAGAGGGCCGGGCACTCCCCAGCTCGTTCCAGAAAAGCCGAAAACCGTCGGGAGTGGCGACGAGCTTGGGGAACGTTGCGTACGTGTTTGGGGCGGAGGGAGCGATCGTGACGGTGAAGAAGGGGACGAGCGTGCCGCTGACGAGGCTGGCGGCGGCGATGGAGTCGCTCGACTGCCAAGCCACGGCGCACGTCCCTTCATGACAGGCGACGGAAGGCATGGTATCCAATCGCGGGGACCTGAGGATGCCGGTGAGCGGAGTAATGATCTGCCCATCCTGATCGAGACGGATGCCTTCGATGTCGTTGTCATTCCCCTCGAACCACACCGCCACATACGCCGTGCCGTCCCACGCCATCGATGGGAACCTGATGTAGGACGCCAGTCCGGGGATCTTCGCAACCGGCACCTTGCGGGGGTCGCCCGTGCGGGGAATGAAGGTCATCGTCAGAGCAGGATCGTAGGCGATGGTGAGGACGGCGAAGCCGTTTCCGCTCGAGGCAGCGGCGTAACTGTAGACTCCCCCGACCGGCACACCGATCGTCAACGGTGCCGCATCGATCCAGTTGCCATCCACGGTCATGCGCCGCGCCAACGTGTTGGGAGGCGACGACCAGAGGAAAAGCCAGACCGCTCCGTCAAAGGAGACTACCGGTTCGGGGTAGCTGTTAGCCTGATCGTCCGATACCTTGACGGGCGCCGCGTCGAGCGCCCGTCCGTCAGTGCCGAAGCGCCTGGCGTAGACCGCGGTCGTCAGGTCGAGCGGGTTCTGTTCGCTCCACACCGTCATGAAGGTGTTCTCGGACGCGGCGATGCCGGAATAGATCTGCATGGCGGCGCTGGAGGCGATGGCAATCGGTACGAGCGGCTGATCCGGATGTGCGATCGCCGCGGCAATCTTCGAGGAGTTGCCCGAATAAGGGGTCTCAACCCAGACGAGCAGCTCTGCCGCGCTGTTGCGCGCTACCGATGGTTGCTGGTCAAATCCGCTCCCCTCGGCCACAGTCGATGGCGTCCCGCTGCTTCCGTCCTGACCAACGTGAATCTGCGACAGGCCAAACGGAGGATAAGGACCGGAGAACGTCGGCGGATCAGAATCGATTGCCGGTCCGCACGGGTTGGCGCCGAGGCGCTTCATCCAGACCACCTGGAACCCGTTTCCGTCGGGGGCCGCGGCGAAGTTTTCGATGTCTGCGCCTCCGGCGTCGTGGATGACGAAGGGGTCGGAAACGCCGCTGCCGGTAACGAGCCTTCCGACGATGCTCTGCGCACACGCGCTGCCGCCGGTCCCCCACTTGGTGCCCACCAGCAGGTATGGCCCGCCGATTCCGGCGATCAGTTGCGTGTAGTCCCCCCTCTCCGTCAATTGCTGCGCTGAGCCGGGAACCACGTCTCCGTTGTCATCGAGACGAATCATGGAGGTCTTCGTATCCGTCCATGAGAGGAGATACCCATCCCCGTTCGACGCGATCTGCATCACCCGCCCCACGTCTTGCGGAAGTGGATTCTTCCGAGTGAAGGACCCGTCCTGAGAGATGATCACGACGGTTCCCACGGGCTTCGAGAAGATCACCATCGATCCGTGTCCGTTGGAAGCAATGGAGGGTGAGCCGGTATACCCATCGAGCAGCGTTTTGGGCGTCCCGAGCACCGCTCCGTTCCGATCGACCCGGACGAAGCTCACGCGGGAGGTATCGTCCTCTTCCTGCCACACAACGACGTAATTCGCTCCGTCCCACACCAAGCCGGGAGAACCAAAAGCTGCTCCCGAATCGGAGACGAGGATTCCGGTAGGATCGAGCACCGTACCGTCGGCAAGAACGCGCGTTCCGTAGACCGACCCGTTTCCGCCGCGCGAGTCGATCCAGACGGCAAAGAAGTCATGGCCGTCGGTAGCGACATGAGGGAATCCTTGCGCCCCCGCCGCGCGCCCAAGCGTGGGCGGTGCGACAGGAACCTCGACGGAGGGGCCCAGCTTGCCGAACCCCGGGATGGCGAAGAGGGCGGAGAGGCATACGACCAGGCACTTCACAGCCGTGATAATAACTCCTGACCAAAGAGGTTCACGCGGAGGCGCGGAGAACGCGGAGGCGAGACTGTCGAAGGCTCACAATGATTCTCACCTCCGCGTCTCTGCGCCTCCGCGTGACGCGTTCCCGTGTGCGCGCCATCACAACTGTTCGTGACACTCTCCCTGCCCGCACACCCGTCCCGCCCCCAGAATCAGCGACAGACTTTCCCTGTTGGAGCGACTTGTGAAACTAGGAATCGAAGACTTCGAGTACTCCCATCTTTATGACAACAAACGCCTGCAGGATCTCGCCCTGGCGTTTGACCGCTACCTCGAGCAGAGCGACGGGGCGTTGTTTCAGCGCTTCGAGTCGTATCGCGTCGGCGTGCACAGCAGCATTGCCGGCGGGGGGCTGAGCAAGCCGGAAGAGTCGGCGCTGCTCATTGCCGTCAGCAGGCCGTTGGGCAAGTTTCTGGAGCAGCTCTTCCAGACGGATGCAACCTCCGTCGCCGCACGAACGCTGCGCGATGCGGAGGTGGCGCGGTTCAAGAAAGAGTTCGTCGCCAAACGGGTGGCCAAGGTCACGGCGATTCCGGAGAGCGACTCCGGCGCGGCGGTGGGCATCCTCGTTCGCGCCATCGCCGGAGGGCAGGAGCGCGACCTCGAGTACGCCCTCGCCGTCACCGCCAACCGGTTGCTCGACTTCGAACGGGAGTATCCGCGCAGCGCGAAGACGCCGGCGCCGTCCCCGCAGACGCGCGCGGCGCTCGGGCAGTTGCGTAACGAGTTGCGGGCATCCGGCGCCTTCGCCGAAACCATCGTCTACCGGCAGTCGGTCGAGTCAAACGAGGCCATTGCGCGCGAGGCGGCGGCCGTTCATGCACTCGGCGACCTCCTCGTCGACTGGCTGGCAGCGCAGTGGAAAGGCGGACGCTTCCACGGCTGGACCTCCTTCCGGCTCCCGAAGCCGATCAACTTCGACCATCTCGTCGAAACAGACCAGGTCGACGAAAACAGCGTCGTCGGACCGCATGACGAGTACCGCCGCCGCGACGGATTCAAGCTCACCGATCCTCGAATGACCGCGCGCGAGGTCACCGACGAGGCGAACTACTGCATCTACTGCCACGAGCGGATGAAAGACTCCTGCGCCACCGGCATTCCTTCGGCTCCGCCAAAACCAGGCGTGGAGAAGGACGACAAGTTCAAGGTCAATCCCCTCGGCGTACCGCTGACGGGCTGCCCGCTCGATGAGCGCATCGGCGAGATGAACGCCCTGCGCAAG
>JADGRC010000074.1 GCA_017881245.1 Pseudomonadota bacterium | reverse complement strand
TTGCGAGCTGGCGCCTACCTGGGAATCGTCATGTTGACGAACGAGGATGATTGTTCGGTGCCGGCCGACTCGGATCTGTTCGACCCCGCCATGTTTACCGTGGCCGATCCCTTTGGGGGCCTGCAGTCCTACCGATGCAACGAGTTTGGACACATGTGTGACCAGCCGTTGCCCCATACGGTCGCGGGGCTGCCAATGACGTTGACCGGGTGTAAATCGAAAGAAGACGGCCGGCTGGTCCGCATACACACGGCAGGGAAGGATCAGGGATTCAGTGACTTCATCAAGAGCCTGAAGTCCTCCACCGATCAGATTTTGGTCGCGGCGTTGGCGGGAGCGCCCACTCCATACGTCGTTAAGTCGGCCCCGATCAACCTCCAGAGCGGGGGGACCGAGCAACAACCGACAGTGGAGCATTCGTGTACGTCTGGCGCGGCGGGAACGGAATACGCGGATCCGGCGGTGCGCATCAAGGAATGGCTGGATGACTTCGCCCCCAACTCCGTGCTGGAGAGCATCTGTGATCAGGACTTCACGAAGGCCATGACGAACATCGCGAATACCATCGGAAAGAAGCTTGGCAACCAGTGCGTGGCGGGGACTTTCGCGACGAAGGCGGACGGTACCCCCGACTGCGATGTCGCCCAGAGGTCAAAGGACTCCACCGGCGCGTCCGTCGACACGGTCGTCGTGCATTGCGACGGCCAGCGCTCCGTGATCCCTTGCTGGGAGTTCCAGGCGAGCATGCAGTGCGCGATGGGCAGTCAGCTCTTGCAGGTTTGTTACGACCCCATGTGCGACCCGACCGTCAAGCCGATGAGCAGCACCGACGCGCTCGTGTCCTGCGCGCTCCAGTAGAGACGGCGCGAACGGGCGGCGGCCTCAAACGGCCCCGCCCCGCAACGCCCGCTTGCCGGCTGGTGGCCTCACGTCTACCGGGTCGGGATGGCAGGTCCTAAGGAAGGCGAAAACCCCTGTCCCTTAGCAATGCCTTATCGAAGGTGGCGACCACGTCGGCACCCGCCAGCAGCGCGTCCTCGCGGATCAGATAGTCGGCAAAATCGCCGCGTCCGATCTGGTACGCGTCCAGTGCCCGCGCGACCAGGTCGGCGTTGCGAAAACCGAGTTGACGCGCCCGAAGCAGCTTGGCCATATTGGCGGCTATCTCTTCGCGTCCCACGCCGTAGCTTGTCTCCAGGACCCAAACCAATTCGCACAATACGACCTCGGATACGTACAGCACCTCGTTCCGTTCTTGGGCGCGTTTCATCAAGCCGACCACGCGACGGGTTTGAACCTCGTCATCCTTGACAAGAAAGCGGACCAAAGCGTTGGTATCAAGAGCGATCACCGCCGGGCACCCGCCCCCCTGCGCCGCACCACCCGCTTCATGCTCTCGACCGTCACGCCACGCCGACGCGGCGTTATCGCGCCCTCAATGTCCAACAGATCCAGCGTCTCGGCTTCGATGACATAGCGCCCGTCGGAACCAAAGCGAAAGGCGACGCGATCGCCCGTCCTGACCCCCAGGTTGTCTCGCACCTCCTTCGGAAGCGTGATCTGCCCCTTCGACGTAACGCTGGCGCTTGGCATTTCCTTACAATACTACATAAACCTTACCTGCGAACAAGGCGGAGCCGCGCAAGTGGATGCGACGCTACCCGCGCACGCTCCGAGTATTCGTCTGCCCTCCAACGTGAAATTGGTCCCGATCGCCTCCAGCCCGCGTCGTTCACGGATCTAGGCCCTCAGTCTCGCCGGCAGCCGCGCAAACCTGTACGATGGGTTCGTGCCCGCGCGCGGACCATACATTCTGGCCATCGATCAGGGTACGACCGGCACCACGGTGCTCCTGTTCGACCAGGCGCTGGAGATCCGCGGGCGCGGGTACCGGGAGATCCCCCAGATCTTTCCCAGGCCGGGCGAGGTCGAGCACGATCCCGAGGCGATCTGGCGATCCGTGACGGAATCCATCGGGGCGGCCCTGGCCGATGCCGCGGCCCCTGATATCGCGACGGGCATCGCGGCTATCGGCGTCACGAATCAGCGCGAGACGACGATCCTGTGGGATCGCAAGACCGGCGCTGCCGTGGCGAACGCCATTGTCTGGCAGGACAGGCGCACGGCACCCGACTGCGCGGCGTTGAAGGCGGCCGGGATCGAGCCCCTCGTACGGGAGCGGACGGGCCTGGTCCTCGACCCGTATTTTTCGGCGACCAAGATAAGCTGGCTTCTGGATCGTGTCCCAGGGTTGCGGACGCGCGCGAAGGCCGGGGAAGTCGCGTTCGGAACCGTCGACAGTTTCCTCGCGTGGCGCCTCTCGGGCGGCGCTGCTCACGTCACGGACGCGTCCAACGCGTCGCGCACGCTACTTTACGATCTGAACCGCCGCGAGTTCTCGGACGAGCTGGCCCAGATTTTCGGCGTGCCGCGCGAAATCTTGCCCACGGTGGTCGGATCGGCGGACGTGGTGGCGCGGACGAAAGGCGTGCCCGGACTGCCCGACGGTCTCCCGGTGGCGGGAATCGCGGGCGATCAGCAGGCGGCGCTGTTTGGCCAGGACTGCCTCGCCCCGGGCGACGTCAAGTGTACCTTCGGGACGGGAGCGTTCGTGCTGATGAACGTGGGCGACGTGCCCGTGCGGTCAAGTTCCGGACTGCTCGGTACCGTGGCGTGGACCATCGACGGAGTGACGAGCTACGCGCTGGAGGGAAGCGCGTTCGTGGCGGGCGCGCTCGTCCAATGGTTGCGTGACGGCCTCGGGATCATCGACCGCGCCGCGGACATCGAGCCGCTGGCTCGGTCGGTCGAAGATTCGGGCGGCGTGACCATCGTGCCGGCGCTGGCGGGCCTGGGTGCCCCGCATTGGCGGCCGGACGCACGCGGAATCATCACGGGCATTACGCGTGGCACCACGCGCGCGCATATCGCGCGGGCCGCGTTGGAAGCGATCGCCTTGCAGAACGTCGAGTTGGTCGATGCCATGCGGGCGGACGCGCACCGCCCGATCAATCAGATGCGTGTCGACGGGGGAGCGGCGGCCAACGACTTGCTGATGCAGCTTCAGGCGGATTTTCTCGGGGTACCCGTGTTGCGCCCCGCCATGGTCGAGTCGACCGCGTTGGGCGCGGCGAAGCTGGCCGCGCGTGGCGTGGGCCTTGCCCTGCGCGAGCCGGTCGACGGGGCGGCCGCCGGGCGACTCTTCACGCCGACCATGCCCGAGGCGACGCGCTTGGCCTGCCTCGGCCGCTGGCGCACCGCGGTCGCCAAGGCTTGAAGACCTGCGCCGTGGCCGACGCAACCATCGGCGCCCCGCGGTCAGGCCCAGGCGGATTCGCGGACCATGATGCCGATGATTCCACGGATGCCCGTTTCCAGTTGATCCCGAGGCCGCTTCCGCGCGAACTTTGGGACCAGACGCCATGACCGCTCCCCCCGTCACGAACCCGCCCCCGCGGTTGACCGCTCACGCGATCTCCCACGCGGGACGCAAACGACCGCAGAACGAGGACGCGTTCGGCACATTCGTCAACGACCGGCTGTTCGTCGTCGCCGACGGCATGGGCGGGCACAGCGCGGGTGAAGTCGCCAGCCACATGACGGTCGACGAAATCTCGGCGTTCTTTCGAAGTTTTCACGATAATCCGCGTCAGGACTGGCCGCATCCCGTCGACCGGCAACGATCTCTTGGCGCAAACCTGCTTGCCGTGGGGGTCAAGGTGGCCAACGACAAGGTTCGCGCCGCCGCCGAAGCGGATCGTTCGCGCACGAAAATGGCCTGCACGGTTGTGGCACTGGCGGTGGGCGACCATCAGCTGTCGGTGGCGCACGCGGGGGACGCGCGCGCCTACCGCTTCCGCGACGGGCAGTTGAAGCGCCTGACGACCGACCATTCCATTTTGGCCGAAATGATTGCGGCTCGGCCCGACATGGCGGAATCGGAAATCGCGGCATTCCTGCACCGGAATGTCGTGACCAAGGCGGTCGGAAGCAAGCCGGAGATCGACCCGACCGTGACCAGCAAGACCTTGCGCGCCGGTGACTCATACCTGCTGTGCACGGATGGACTATGGGGCTCCGTCAAGGATCCGGCGATTGCTGACATCCTCCGCAGCACCGACGATCTGGAGGCGGCCTGCCAGATGTTGGTCGATGCGGCAAACGACGCCGGCGGCCCCGACAACATCACGGCCCTGATCGTCCGCGTCGGCTAACCGGAGAACCGTGACCAGAACCTTGCCCAGAACCTTGCCCAGAACCTTGATCGATTCGTTGGTCGCCGAGAAGAAGATCGTGGTGTGCGTGGGCCCCGGGGGCGTGGGAAAGACCACGACCGCGGCAGCTTTCGCCGCGTTGGCGGCTCGCGCGGGACGCAAGACCTTGGTGTCGACGATTGATCCGGCGCCCCGTTTGGCCGACGCGTTGGGCGTGTCGCTGTCCGCGGACCCAACCCCCGTTCCGGCGGAGGTCAGCCAAGCGCTGGGGATAGCGCCGGGACTCTTGCATGTCGCGCGCCTGGACACCGCGCGCGCGTTCGCGACGCTGGTCGAGGAGCAGGTGGCCGATCCCCGGATGCGGCGGCGCATTTTCGACAATCCGATCTATCGACAGATCACCACGACGTTGACGGGTTCGCAGGAATACGCGGCCACACTGGCCCTGTACGATATCGTACGGCGCGGTGATTTCGACCTCGTGGTCCTCGACACACCTCCCACCGCCCACGCGCTCGATTTTCTCGAGGCCCCACGGCGCATCGAGGACGCCATATCCAGCCCCGCGATCAAATGGTTCGTGAAGCCCGTGGGGGGCGGCCGTTTCTCGTTGCAACGGGTACGCGCGGGCGGCGCCGTGATCTTGGGGCGACTGGCGAAGTTCGTGGGTAGTCGTCTTCTGGAGGATATCGCTGCCTTCTTGACCGACTTTCAGTTCGTGCTCGGGGGGTTCTTGGAGCGCGCGCAGAGCATCGGCCAATTGTTGCGACAACCACAGGTCGCGTTTCTTTTGGTGCTCGGTCCCGAAGTGGCGGCCGTGGACGAGGCGATTTACTTCGCCGGTCGGCTGAACGCGGCGGGCGTGCCCCTGGCGGCGTTCGTGGTCAACCGCGTACACTCTCCCCCCGGCGCGATCGACGCCGACGAGATAGCGTCAAGGCTACGGGCGTGCCCCGAAACGGCCGGGATAGCGGCGGCTGACATCGACCTCGCCGCGGAGCGCCTGGCGCGAACAGCCGTGGATTTCAGGCAGCTCACGGACGGCGAGCGGCGAGAGTTGGCCCGGCTGGCGGAGGCGGCGGCGGGAATCCCGGTTTGGGAAGTGCCACAGCTCGGGTACGACATCGGTAGCCTGGCCGCGCTTCGAACCGTCGGGGATCACCTGGGTACGCCGCGCCCTTAATTGCGGGATCGGGATGACGAAGGGCATGATTGCCTGACGGGGGCGGATCACCTGGACATGCCGCCGCACCCCTGATTGCGGGATGACGAAGGGCATGCCCTGACAAGGGGCGGATCACCTGGACATGCCGCCGCGCCCTTGATTGCGGGGCCCTTGATGTGCACGGCGCGGCACACCGGCGGCCGCCGACATCAGACGTTCGAGCGCGGCTCCGCCGGTGGCGGGTGCCGCCATCAGCATGCCCACGGCGCGACCGCGGCGTTCGAGGGCGAACAAGCGCCCCTCCGCGTCCTTCATTCGCGGACGGCCGGCGGCCAGCCGATCGCCTGGCACCGGAACGCCCGCCAGACTCGCGAGGGCCGAAGTCGCCTCGGTGGCGAAGTCGGTGGCATCCGTCTCATCATCCCAGGTCGTCAGCCACGCGACGAAGGTATTGGAGAGGCCGGCGTCGCCATCCCGTGAATTGTTCTTGCGCAGGAGCAGCGCGCGATCACCGCCCCATCCGGCGGCCGCGCGTTCCGCGCGATAGGGATCCGCGACATGCTCCAAGAACAAGCGCGTCCCGAATTCCCCCAGGGTGTCCCCATAGACGACGGACCAGGAATCGCTTGTCCGCCCGAGCTGGCGAGGCAATCGGCCGCCCACGTCATCTGGCCCTTCGGCGCGTTCGTACTTGTCCGGATGCAGGATCTGTTCGGACGATTCGGGAGCACGCCGCCAAATTTCGTCGACGGATAGCCATGGCAGGCGCGAGCGGAACCAAGCCACGAACATCAGACCGTCCAGCTCGACGAACAAACGTCTTCGCAGATCCAAAGAAGACGCGTCCGGGTTTTCGGCCGCGATCTGCGTACGCACCTGTTCCTGGATGACTCCGAGCGCGCGCGGAGAGGGAAGGCCTCCCGCGGGATCCAAGTCTTCCAGGGCCTGCGCGGTCGCGTCCCCATTTACGACCGCCTGTCGCGCCAGCATGCCGTCGAAACTGAACGTCGCCGGCACCGCTAAAAAGCGCGACAGATCGAACCGCCGGTCCAGGACCGCCTGGGCGACGTCGCGCGCCAGCGCAAAACGACCGCCCGACAAATCCGCCCAGTTGGCGACCAGCAGGCGTTGGTGCGTGACATCGTAAAGACCCGTAATTTCCTGTTCCGGTGGCGCTCCGGGACTCACGCGGGCGAGCGGCGGCCCTCGCCCGAGCAAGCCCAGGTGGCGAAGGAGCGTGAGTTGAAGGGCGGCGCGCTTCCGATCATCCTGATCGGCACGGGTGACGGGCGGAGGCGACGGTCGCCGCCGGGGGGACGCGGCCGCTCCTTTTTCGGTCGGGGCTCCGCTGTCGAAGCCGGCACCGGGCGACGCCTCGACGAGGGCATCGCGGGCGGCTTTCATTTCCGAGCGGTCGACGAGGCGTACCCCGAGCGGGCGGGTCAGGCGCACGTGGCGGCGAGTCGCCAACGTCTTGGCCATGTCGTTCACCGCCCGCTCGACCACGTTTGGCACCAGCCGAGGTAACGGAGGTGCGGTCACTTCCCCGATCGCCAACACGACCGCGGCCACCAGCGCCGGAGGCGTCAGAGCCATGGCCGCGAGTTTGCGGTAAATACCGGCTTCCTTCAATTCATGACCACCAGCGAGATTCCGGGTGTGGCGACGGTTGGCTCGGCCCGGCTGGCGGCCGCCTTGCGCGCGGTCGAAGACCGCGTGATGGGGCGTCAAACAGAAGCCGGTGCGGCGGCGCGCGTCGTCGAGGTCCATGGCGCGACGGGATCCCTCGGCCCGGCGGTGGCTGCGCACATCGCGCGCGCGGCGGCGGGCCGGGACGGCGACGGCGACGGCGCGAAGGTGGGCGCGAATCCAAAGAATCCGACGTTGGTCTATGTGGTTCCAGACGAAGAAGCGGTCGAGGGACGAGCCAGCGACATCGCGTTCTTCCTGCCGCCCGCCGTGTCCGACGATGATCCGCTGGCGCCGCCGCCGGTCATCGCGCTGCCCGCCCCCGAGAGCAGTCCCTACGCCGAGATCCAACCCGAACGCCGGGCGTCGTTGGCGCGCATGGGTGCCCTGTTCCGTCTGGCGGGCGGATTCGCCCCGCGCGTTCTGGTCCTATCGGCCGCTTCACTTTGCCGGCGGGTCTTCCCGCGTGAGGCATTCGACCGTCGCTGCGCGGTCATCGTGGCGGCATCCGCGATCAGCCGCGACGGTACGATCAAAGCCCTGATCGACGCCGGCTACGTGCGCGCGTCCGTGGTCGAGGATCCCGGTACTTTCGCGGTCCGGGGTGCCGTCATCGACCTATACCCACCGGTGTACCGGCACCCGGTGCGGATCGAGCTTTTCGGCGACGAAGTCGAGTCGATCCGTCTGTACGACGCGGCGACACAGCGGACTTTGCGCCGCATCCCGGAGGTTCGGGTTCACCCGGTGAGGGAGACGCTCCGGACGGAAGGCGAGACCTTTCGCGAGAGGCTGCTGGCGGCGGCCGATGTCGCGGCCGTGCCGTCTTCGAAGACCAGGCTGCTCATCGAGCAGATAGAGTCTGGCGAGCCGTTTTTCGGGATGGAGGCCTTGGCCCCGATTTTTCACGCCAAGATGGACCCGATCGGTGCGTACCTGCCCTCCGAGGCGATTTTCGTCGTCGAGGATCCCGACGCGGTCGCCGATCAGCTGCGACGCAGTGTCAGCCGGTTGCGAGAGGCCGCCACCGCTCGACACACGGAGCATCGCCTGGCGCTGGAGCCCACCGCGTTCGTCTTGTCGGAGGACGAGGCGCGCGCGATGATCGAGGACCGACGGCGCATCGAGCTGCACACGATCGAAATTGAACGACCGGCAGGCGAGCCGGGGCCGCCACGTATCCGCGTTGTAGCCGAGTCCAATGCCACGTTGCGCGCCGAGCTACGCCATGCGCGCGCGGATCACACCGGCGACGAAGCCGACGGCCACCTCGGCACCGCTTTGGTGGAACGCATCAACCGATGGCGCCACGATGGAATGCGCGTGCGAATCGTCGCGCCGAATCGCACCCACAGCGATCGACTGGCGGGGCTGCTCCATTCGTGGGGCCTTGATGCGCGGGTCTTGACCCCCACCGAGGTGAACCTGCCGACCGAGCCCGGCGACGCGGCGGTCGCCGTGCTGACGGGCTCGCTCAGTCAAGGGTTTCGCATTCCGGCGGACGGCCTGGTGTTGATCGCCGAGGACGAGATTTTTGGGCGACATCAGGCGCGCGAGTCGCGGCCCGTGAAGGCGCCCGCGCTGGGGGATTTGGGCGAGATCGCCGAGGGCGATCCGGTCGTCCACGACGACCACGGGATTGGGCGATATCACGGACTCAAGAAATTGGATGTCCGGGGCGTCGTCCAGGATTTCTTGCACTTGGAATACGACGGCGGGTTGGTCTACGTCCCCGTCTACCGCATCGGTCTTTTGCACCGATACGCGGGGGCCGACGGCGCGGCCATCCGCCTGGACAAGCTGGGGGGCAAGACGTGGGCGGAAAAGCGGCGACGAGTATCCGCCGAGGCGCGCAAGATCGCCGAGGAGCTGCTGCAACTGTACGCGCAGCGCGCGGCGCTGCAGGGGCATGCGTTCCCGGCTCCGGACGCGGTTTTTCGCGAGCTGGAGGAGACATTTCCGTTTGACGAGACGCCCGATCAGGCCAAGGCCATCGACGCGGTGTTGTCCGACATGCAGGCGGGCCGGCCGATGGATCGCCTGGTCTGTGGCGACGTGGGGTACGGCAAGACGGAGGTCGCGTTGCGAGCGGCCTTGCTGGCGGTCCTCGGCGGCAAGCAGGTCGCCGTGTTGGCCCCGACGACCGTGCTGGCCGAGCAGCACTTCATGACGTTTTCGGATCGCTTCGCGGACCTGCCGGTACGGCTTGCGTCTCTGTCGCGATTTCGCACGCGCGCCGAGCAGCAAAAGACGGTGGCCGAGCTCGCCAGCGGCAAGATCGACGTCGTCGTGGGCACCCACCGAATCCTGTCGCGAGACGTGCGCTTTTCCGATCTCGGCCTGGTGGTCGTCGACGAAGAGCAACGATTCGGCGTCGCGCACAAGGAACGGCTGAAGGAGCTGCGCACCCAGGTCGACGTCCTGACGCTGACCGCGACGCCGATACCGCGCACGCTACAGATGGCCATCGGCGGGTTGCGCGAGATTTCCATTATCGCGACGCCGCCAGCGGATCGGCTGGCGATTAGGACGTTCGTGTCCAGGTGGGACACCGAGGTGCTGGGGGATGCCATCAAGAAGGAGCTCGGGCGCGGCGGCCAGGTCTTCTTCGTGAACAACCGCATCGAGGATCTGAACGAACTGGTGGAAAAAATTCGCGCGCTGGCCCCCGCCGGCTCGCGTATCGCGATCGGCCACGGACAGATGGCAGAGGGTCAGCTTGAAAAGGTCATGGTGGATTTCGTCGACGGACGCATCGACATCCTGGTCTGCACGACGATCATCGAATCGGGCCTCGACATTCCACGGGCCAACACGATGATCGTGAACCACGCCGACCGGTTCGGCTTGGCGCAGCTTTATCAGCTGCGAGGCCGTATCGGCCGATCCAGTGAGCGGGCGTTCTGCTACCTGGTGGTGCCGTCGGAGACCCGCATGACCCCGGAGGCCAAGCAACGGCTGGCGGTGTTGCAGCGATTCACGGAGCTGGGCGCGGGATTCCAAGTGGCGACACACGATTTGGAAATTCGCGGCGCGGGCGAGTTGCTGGGAGACAAGCAGTCGGGGGCCGTGGCGGCGGTGGGCTTCGAAACTTACGCGCGGATCTTGGAAGAGGCAGTCGCCGAGCTGCGGGGTGAGCCCCTCCGCTCGGATCGCGACCCCGAGATCTCGGCCGACGTTCCGGCGTTCCTGCCGGACGACTATGTGCCGGACACGGGTCAGCGCCTGGATTTTTATCGACGTCTGGCGCGGACCACGGACGAGGAGGCGATTGCCGCAATCCTGGCCGAGTTGGAGGATCGTTACGGTCCCCTGCCAGACGAAAGTCGGTTGCTGGGCGAGGTGATGGGCCACAAGATTCTGGTTCGTGCCATCGGGGCGATCGCTTACGAATTGGGTCAGGCACGCCTGGTGCTGTCGCTAGGTCCCGACTCGCCCCTTGACGGCCAGCGCGTGATGAGGCTGGCGCAGGCCAAAAACAGCCGGTGGAAACTGTCCCCGGACATGCGCCTGTCGTACGCGTTCGACGACGTGGAAAAACGAGATCGGCTTGCCGCGGCGCGCGTGCGACTGGGCGAGGTCCTGGCCTGTCGACCTCGTTAGGATCCGGACATGAGGGCAAGGGCCTCAGGTGAGATCCGCCACCTCAAGGCTGGTGCCCACCAAGGTCGGCTCCGGCACCAACGTGACATTCCAGGCCGCCCGCACGGCGTCGCGAATGTCGCGCGCCAGGAGCAACAGCTCGTCAGTCGTGCCGCCGCCGTGGTGCACCAAGGCGAGCGCATGATTGCTCGACAACCCGACGGCGCCGCGCCTGTACCCCTTGGCAAATCCGCTCCGCTCGATGAGCCAGGCCGCCGATAGCTTGACCTGCCCTCCGGACGCCGGGAATCGAGGAACATCGGACGCCGTTTGGGCGACCCCGTTCGCGACGGCACGCGCGACGATCTGGTCCGCGACCGTCGGCACGACGACGGGATTCGTGAAGAAGGATCCGACGCTGTGGACATTCGGGTCCGCCGGATCGATCAGCATTGATTTTCTTCCGCGCAGGTCCCTGACGGCGCGGCTCACGTCCGCGATTGTCGGAGCATGGCCTGCCGTCTCTCCGACCGGGGCGCCGACCCCGGCGTCACCCACAACGTTGACGTCTATCGCGTGGGCCTCGAAATACGCTTGAAGCTCGCGATAGCGCAGCGTCGCGGCGCCTCCGGGCGTGAGCGCGAAGGTCACGCGCAGGACCACCTGAGCGGCGGGGCGACGCTTGAACGCACTGTCGCGGTACCCAAAGGCGCAGGCGACATTCGCCAGGTCGACAATTGCGCCCGTCGCGCGGTCGAACGCTCGTACGCCGACGATGGTTTCGGACACCTCCTGCCCGTACGCGCCGACATTTTGAATTGGGGTCGCTCCGACCAGCCCCGGGATCCCCGCCAGGCACTCGACGCCCGCAAGGCCCCGAGCCACCACCGCGTCGACGAAGGCGTCCCACGGCTCGCCCGCCGCCGCGTGGACCAAAACGCGCCCGTCGCGGCCTGGGGCATCGAAACGCAACCCCCGCAGATCCATCCGCAGGACCAGCCCGGGAAATCCGGCGTCGGCCACGACGACGTTCGACCCCGCCCCCAAAACCAGCAAGTCCAGATCCCGTACACTTGCCCACGCGACGGCGTCCATCACGGTTGTTTCGTCTCGGGCGACGATCAGGTGCCGGGCCGGACCGCCGAGGCCCAATGTCGTCAACGGCGCCAGCGGGACGTCGTTGCCAATCGCGAGCGGTGGCGTTGGCACAGCCCCCTCAGTAACGAACGTCGACCAAACTTCGCTTGCGTAGGTCCGCCAAGTACGCCTTGGTCTGCTTGTCCATTTCCTTCTGACGAAGCTGCACCCGAATGTCGTCCTCGACTTCCGCCAGCGGCTTGGCATCCGTGGACTTGCGATCGACGAGCTTGATGACGTGAAATCCGCGATCGGCGCGCACCGGGCCTCGAATTTCGCCGGGGTTCATCGCGAAGACCAAGTCCTCGATGGCACGCGGCAACATGTCCTTACCGAACAACCCCAGGTCCCCACCCTCGGCCCGCGTGGCGGCATCGTCCGAGTACTCGCGCGCGAGCTTCGCGAAATCCTCGCCGCCATTCGCTCGCTCGACCAACTTGCGACCAAGCGCCTGCTTCTCGGCGACGACGCCCGCGTCGGCTCCCTCGGGAATCGCCAAGAAGATGTGACTGGCCCGCACCTGCACGTTCGCGCCGCTGGCCTTGTAGTGCCGGTTGTAGTAACCGCGAATGTCCTCTTCAGAGATGTTGACCTTCGATCCCACGGCGATGTTGATCACCCGGAAGCGGAGCAACTGCTTTTTCAGATCGGCGCGATAGGCCGCCATGGTCATGCCCTGTCCGCGTAGGGCATCCTGCAGTTGCTTGTCGTCGATGCTGTTCTGGCGCTTAATCTCGGCGATAGACGCGTCCACTTGCTCCGGGGTCACGGTCAGGCGCAGCTCGGTGGCCTGTTCGCTGATCAGCTCGTCGTCGATCAGGCGCTCCAGCACCTCGCGCCGGAGCGCGGCCGCGCGCGCCGCTCGCTTGCTGGTATCGGTGATGCGAGAGACCTCCGTCATCATGGGCGTGGCCTTCTCCTCGACCTCGCTGGCCAGGATCACGGCGTTGTCCACGACGGCGGCGATCTTTTCGACCACGCGTGACTTAGCTTCGGGGGATGCCATGCCCGCGGCGACGCCCAACAGTATCGCCAGCGCAGTCGGCAGGGCCGCCGCCCTTCCCCTTCGCCGTGACGTCACGGCGCCGCCTTGGGTGCCGGTGGGTGCCCCGACGGCAGCGGCGCCCCGGGCGCCCCGGGGGCGAGGGCGTTGCCTGGCGCCACCCCCGGGGGAACCATGCCGGGATGACCCATCCCCGGGGGGCCCATGCCCGGAGGATGCATGCCCGGCGAACCCATGCCCGAGGGAAACCCAGCGCCGGGACCACCCGGACCGCCCGAGCGCATGTCCGCCGACGTATCGATGTTGACCTTGGCCAGGTTGTTCTCGTCGACCGTCACCGAGTATTTCTTCTTCAGGTCCGCCACGAAAACATCGAGGGCCTTCGTCCGCATTTCGCGAAACAGGCGTTGCTGGATCTGACGTTTCACCTCCGGCAACGGTCGCGAGAACCCCGGACGTTTCTGCGTCAACCGCAGAACATGGTAGCCCTTGTCGGACTTCACGGAAGCCGATATCTCGCCGACGTCCTTCATCGCGAACGCCGCCTCCACGACCGCCTTCGGGTAAATCGTGGACGCCTTATCAAAGGACGTCAGGTCACCTCCGCGGGGCTTGGAATCTTCGTCCTCGGAATACTTGGTGACAAGCTCGCGGAATACCTTTGGATCATTCTTGTCGGCGGCACGCGCCTCGGCGACCACCTTGTCCGCTTTAACCTTGTCCTTAAGCAAAATCTGACTCACGCGCACCTCGTCGGGCCGGTTGAACTCCTCGGGGTGCTCGCCGTAGTACTTCTGAACGTCGGCGTCCGGAACATCCTCGACCCGAAGCTTCGATTCGAATTCCTTTTGCAGGAACTTCGAGATCATCTGCTGCTTCTTGACCCGCAGGACTTCGGGATCTTGATCGTAACCGCGCTTCTCGGCTTCCTTGGCCATCACCTCCACGCGTATCAGGTTGTCCAGCATCTCCTTCTTTTTTTCCAGAGACACATAGCGGCCGCGTGGAAAAGGAGCCATCTTGCTGATGCGATCCTGCACGTCGGCCACCGTGATCACGGTGTCGTCGATGCGCGCCACCGGCTGCGAATCGCCGGAGGACTCGGCCGCTGGCGACGCCCCCGGGGCTTTGTTGCGATTCTTCTTACACGCGGGGGCTGAAATCGCCGTCAAGACGACCAAGATCACACAAATCCGCGACCGATTCTGCAAGCACATGCCGCAGACACTTACACGCCGATGGGTCCCTGGCAACGGTGAGACAGCGTGGAGACAGCGTGGAGACAGGGTGGAGACAGGGTGGAGGCAAGGTGCCGTCCGTGAGCGTCCGTGTAGCGTCCGCCCCCGTTCCAGCCGCCCCCGACGCGTATTTCCGCCTGCTTTCGACCGGGATCAGATCCGGCTCAAAGCTCGTGTGACACCGATTGCGTCGAGGCGACCCCGATCACCTATAATTGAACGATGTCACTTTCGGACTCCGACGCCGACGGCGACGCCGACAGGCGACTGGAGGAGCAGCTCAGGTACCTGCGCAGTGACGATCGGCTGCGCGAAAGGGCGGCTCGCGCAGCGGAAATGACCGTCACGGAGCGTCTGTCTTTGACCTACACGCTCTGCCACAGAGCAAGCGCCATGCGCGGTCAGTTGTCCCCGGACATTCGGGCGCGGGTCGCGTCCTTTCGTGAGCCGCTCGGTGCCGGTGCCGAAGCGGCGCTACGGCGCTTCTCACGATTGGCGTCACCCGGGGTTCCGTGAGTCCCTCCCTCGACGATCCCGCCGTCGTGGCAGCGTAACTCGCTGGCCGCTTCGAAGAGGACGGAATCGAGTACGCGATCGGGGGCGCCCCTGCTCTGGGGGCGCATGGGATTCCCCGGATGACCGACGACGCCGACTTCGCGGTGTATGTGGAACCGCGCCGAAAATCCTCAAGAGAAAGTCGAGGGACTCCGAAGCGCCTGTTACCATGGACGTCTATGTTCCTGCAGCTTCGGCAGGAGTGGATCTCCGACTGGCCACTCCCGGCGGTGGCCCTCGCTCTGATCGTGGTCCTCGCAGCCTTACGAACGGTGGTCGCGACCGAGCACATCGGTAGCGTTCGCGCCGGGATTTTTTTCGCCGGGGCGTATCTGGTGTCTCTGTTCTTGGTCTCTATCGTCTCGCCCCTCGCATCGCCTGGGGCGCCGGCATCGGCTCACCTTTATACGTTGCGGGTGTTGTACCGGCTGTTGTTCTGTTTCGCTTGTGTATTGACCGCCGGGCTCGTGGTCTTCGATCTGCTTCTGTCGCGGCGCCCAATTCCACGCATTCTGCGCGATCTCTTTCAGGGCGTCGCGTACCTGATCGCGGGCTTCCT
Source organism: Pseudomonadota bacterium (assembly GCA_017881245.1). GTDB lineage: Bacteria > Myxococcota_A > Polyangia > Fen-1088 > Fen-1088 > FEN-1088. The sequence goes on along the minus strand of JADGRC010000074.1, from coordinate 9,117 downwards.
CGTGCTGACCAGCGCCGAGGTGGACGTCTCGAAGATCTTCACGGCGTCCGTCCTCACCACGGCCGTGATCGGCCTCGCCCTGCAGGAAACGCTGGGAAATATCATGGCGGGTCTGGCCTTGCAGGTCGAACGGGACTTCGATGTCGGTGACTGGATCCGCGTCGATGAGAAGATCACCGGCCGCATTCGTGAGATTCGCTGGCGAGTGACCAGCCTGATGACGAAAAACGGCGATCTGCTACTCGTTCCAAATGGCCTCGTGACGCGGGCGGTGCTGACCAACTTCAGCCGACCGACCACGGCGCATCGCCAGTGGATCTTTCTGCGTATGCATTTTCGGCATCCCCCCGCCCAGGTGCGCGAGATCGTGCTCGAAGCGGTACGCGCCGTCGCGCAAATTCGTGTGGATCCCCCGCCCGATTGCCTGCTGTGGGAGTTCAAGGAGGATTCCGTCACGTATGCGATTCGGTACTGGATCGACGACTTTCAACACGACGATCCGATGGATGCGGAGGTGCGCAGCCTGGTGTGGTACGCGCTGCACCGCGCGGGAATGGAGATCCCCTTCCCCTCCCGGAACATTCACGTCACCGAAATGACCGAGGACCGCGCGCAACGAAAGCTGGACGAGGACTACGCCCGCCGCGTCGATGCCCTGTCGCGGGTGGACGTGTTCAGGGCGCTCGACGCCGAGAAAATCGATCGACTGGCCCGCCGGCTGCGCCTGGTGCTCTTTGGCCCGGGCGAGGTCATCCTGCGCCAGGGCGAGCCCGGCGATTCGCTGTACGTGGTGCGGGTGGGCGAGGTGGCCGTGCGAGTCGCGATGCACGGGGTCCAGCGGGATGTGGCGACCCTATCGGCGGGGCAGTTCTTCGGAGAGATGTCCTTGATGACGGGCGAATCCCGTTCGGCCACCGTCGTCGCTCGGACCGACGTCCAGTGTTACGTTGTATCCAAGGAAGCGTTCCAAGAGATCCTGGAGTCCAAGCCCGATTTGGCGGCGACGATCAGCGAGATCCTGTCGAACCGGCAGGTGGTCCTGGGTACGTCACCGGAAGCGGCACGTTTGCCCGACCCCCAAGAACCGCAACAGTTGCTCTCCCGGATTGCGTCGTTCTTCGGAATCAAGACGCGGTAGGCGCGAGGCCGGCCGTCGGAATCACGTACGGTGAGTCACAGGTAGAACTGCCGAATCCCGTCGACTACGGCCTGTATCTGATCGTCGGTCAATTCAGGATAGATAGGGAGGCCGAGCACCTCGGACGACGCCCGCTCCGCGATCGGGAAATCACCCCGCCGATACCCCAGCGTCGCGAAACACGGTTGCAGGTGCAGCGGCTCGGGGTAGTAGACGGTGGTGGCGATCCGATTCCGCGTGAGGTGCGCGGCCAGCTCGTCGCGCCGGCCGCCGGGTACGCGAACGACGAATTGATTCCAGACACAGCCCGGATCCGGCGGCGGCGGATCGAGGGGAAGGCTAGACAAGGCGTCCCGATAGATCCCGGCGATGCGACGGCGCGCCGTCGTCCAGGCGGGAAGATGAGGCAATTTGGCGCGGAGAAGCGCTGCCTGCAGCTCGTCGAGGCGAAAATTGCCTCCCAGCACCACGTGGTGAAATTTCGTCGTGGCCCCGTGCGTGCGCAAAAGGCGGACGGCGGCGGCGAGCGCGCCATCGTTCGTGATCACCATGCCCGCGTCACCGAAGCCGCCGAGATTCTTCGTGGGAAAGAACGACAGCGCCGCCCCCCGGCCGATCGCGCCCGCGCGCCGGCCGGTTCCGTCGACGACACCGATGGCCTGCGCCGCGTCTTCCACAAGAGCTATCCCCCGTGCCGTGCAGGTGGTCTCAAGAGGTTCCGAGCGTGCGGCGCGCCCAAAGAGGTGGACGGTCAGAACCGCCCTGGTCCGGGGACCGACCCGCGCCGCGGCGGCATCGGGATCCAGCGTCAGCGTGGCGGGCTCGACGTCAGCGAACACGGGCCGGGCACCCAGACGCGCGATGGCGGCCGCGGTGGCGATGAACGAAAAAGGCGTGGTCACGACCTCGTCGCCTGGGCCCACCCCGAGCGCCATCAGCATGGCCAGAATCGCGTCCGTTCCCGACGAAACACCGACGGCGTGCGAGACCCCGAGCGCCAGCGCCGCCTCGTCCTCGAAGCCGCGGACCTCGGACGGCGGCGACCTCGACGGCGATGACGCCGCCGGGACCAGAGCCCGGGCCGGCGACAGCGGCGACCACGACACAGGCGACGACGGAGGCGGAGGCGACGACGACGACGACGACGACGGGGGCAGGATGTACCGACCCGACGCCAGCACGCGCAGCGCGGCGGCTTGCAAATCGTCAGCGATGAGCGCGTTGTGCAGGACGAGATCTTGCGCCGGAACCACGATCCGCGTTTCGCCCGCGATCCGGGTGTCGCCCGCAACCTCGGAAATCACCGTCTCATTCTCGGCGGCGGGCACCGCCGGCGCGCCTTGCCTCACGATGCCCCGTAGTTTCCGAGCCACTTCTCGAAGACCAGCAGGGTCCACAGCTGCTTGCGATGATCGTGGCGGCCGGTGACGTGCTCATCCAGGATCCGCGTGACCTCTTCCGGCGCGAAGAACCCCTCGCGGCGAATCTTGTCGGGGTGAAGCTCCTCGCGCAGCGTCGGCAGCAAGTCCTCCTTCATCCAGCGCGCCACCGGCACGCCGAACCCCTGCTTGGGACGATCCAAAATGTCGTCGGGTAACACACCACGCATCGCCGTCTTCAGGATGCGCTTGGTCGTGGTGCCCCGCATGCGCAACGCCGGCGGCAGGCGGCACGCGAAGCTCACCACATCCGTGTCGAGGAACGGCGCGCGCGCCTCCAGCCCGACCGCTCCAGCCGCGCGGTCAACTTTTACGTTGATGTCGCCCGCCAGATAGAATCGACAATAGTAGTTCATGATCACGTCCCACGAATCTCGCGCGGACGTGGCGTAGGGTCCCAGATCCACGTCGGTCAAGGGGTCGGCGGCCGCCGCTTGCCCCCACACGGCTGGCGACAGCAAAGCGTGCTGTTCCTCGGGAAGGAAACTGGACATCCACCGCTGGTGCCGCCTTGGTCCGGTTGCGGAGACACCGCGCAAGAACTGATTCACCTTGAAATCCAGACTGAAATAGTCCGTGCCCGCCGGCAGGCGCGCCGCGGCCCAGCGGGAAACAGCCGCTCCCATTTTGGCGATCGGACGAGGCAACCAGTCATGGAAATCGCGAGCCAGCTTCTCGGCTTTGAAGGTCGGATATCCGGCGAACAGCTCGTCGCCACCGTCTCCCCCCAGAGCCACGGTGACATGTTGACGCGTGAATCGGGCCAAGAGATACGTCGGAATAAGCGACGCGTCCGCGAGCGGCTCGTCCAGGAACTTCATGACGTCGGGCAAGATGCCGAGCAGGGCCCCCGGCGTCAGGCGATCCTCGCGGTGCTCGGTGCCGAACCGCTCGGCGACTGCGCGGGCGTGACTGGTCTCGTCGAAGCTGGCGTCCGAAAACCCGATCGAGAAACTCTTGATCCCGCCGTGCCCCCCGGCCGCGGCCATGAGGGCGACAACGGTGGACGAGTCGATCCCTCCCGACAGAAACACACCCAAGGGGACATCGGACACCAAACGTCGCTTCACCGCCCGACCAAGCAGCATCCGCAATTCCTCGGCGGCTTCTTCCTCGCGGCGTGGCGCATGAACATCGGGGAACGGCAGGTTCCAATAGCGACGAACGACGGGCGTCGACGACCACGCCCCACCCCCCACAGGGCCGGCGAGACCCAGATCCAGGGTCAGACATTCCGCGGCGTCAAGCTTCCGGGCCCCTCTGATGATCGCACGGGGCGCGGGCACGTATTCGAACATCAGGTAGCGACGAAGCGCCTCGATATCGACCGAGCGGTCGAGCCCTGGGACCGGCAGCAAACCCTTCAGCTCGGAGGCGAACGCGAAAAGTGGCGGCCGGCCGCCATCGCGCGGGACGAGCGCGAAGTAGAAAGGCTTCTTGCCCATGCGATCGCGCGCCGCGAACAACCGGCGCCGCCGGCCATCCCAGATCGCGAACGCGAACATTCCGTCGATGCGGTCGAGCAGGCCCTCGCCCCACTGCTCGTATCCGTGGACCAGGACCTCAGTGTCGGAACGCGACTGGAATTGGTGCCCCAACGCCGACAGCTCGTCGACCAGCGCGCCGAAGTTGTAGATCTCGCCATTGAACGTCACCTGGACCGCGCCGTCCTCGCCGCCCATCGGCTGCGTGCCCGCGGCGCTGAGATCGATGATCGACAGCCGCCGATGCCCGAGGCCAACGCCGGGCGCAAACCAGAAACCCTCCCCGTCGGGTCCCCGCGGCGCCAGGGTGCGCGTCATGCGACGAACCAAGTCGGCGTCAACCGGCGCGCCCGTCGGATCGATGATCCCCGCGATCCCGCACATTGTCCGGCCTCCGCTATGCCGATCCGGCGCCCGCCACGATCGCGGCACCGGGCTTCTGCAACCGGGCGGCCTCGAAGTTCACGCTCTCGGCGACGAGGTACGTCGCCTTGGACTGCGACTCGTGATACGTGCGGATCTGAAGCTCGGCCAACAACCCCATCATGACGAACTGAACGCCCAGCATGAACAGAAACACCGACACGACGAACAAGGGATTCCGATGCACCCACGCGTGCTCCGCTATGCGCTGGAACAGTGTGTAGGCCGCCGTGACGATGCCGGCGGCGCACATCGCGAAGCCCAAACCGCCAAAAAAATACAGGGGCTTGGTCGAGTAGTCCCCCAGAAACTTCACGGTGATGAGGTCCAGCAAGACCTTGAACGTCCGCATGAGGCCGTACTTTGATTGCCCCTCCCGCCGAGGATGATGCGTCACCACCATCTCTGTCACGCGCGCCCCGGCCCATTTCGCGTAGATCGGGATGAACCGGTGCATTTCGCCGTACAAGTGCACCTCGTCGAGAAATTCGCGCTTGTACGCCTTCAGCGTGCAGCCATAGTCGTGCAGCTCGACCCCCGACACGCGCGCAATCACCCAGTTGGCAATCCAGGACGGCAGCTTGCGCGTCGCGACCTTGTCCTTGCGATCCCGCCGCCAACCCGAAACGACGTCGAATCCCTCGTCCAATTTCGCGAGCAGCTTGGGAATATCGGCCGGATCATTCTGGAGATCGGCGTCCATCGGAATGACCACGTCCCCGCGCGCGGCCTTGAATCCGGCCGCCATCGCCGCGGTCTGCCCGTAGTTTCGCCGAAAACGAATCAGCCGCATCCAGGGCCGCGTGGCACTCGATTCGCGCAACTTGACGAAGGTTCCATCGCGCGAGCCGTCGTCGACCATGATGACTTCCGTTTCACGCCCCATGCCTCCCAGGGTCGCGTACGTGGCGTCCAACGCGGCGACCAACCGGGGGATGGTCTCCACCTCGTTGTAACAGGGGATGACGATTGTGACGTGCATGCGGGGCCTAGAATACGCGAATCTGGGCGGCGCGCGATCCAACGCACTCCACGCCGTTTCGGGCCAACCCAAAAGCTGATCAATTCAAAAGGCTCATTCCCTAGGTTGACGTGTACGGCATAACACCGTACAGTATACCCATGCGAAGCGTGGCCCGCAAGTCTCAACCCGTCGGCCGCGCAGCTAGCCGAAACACTCCTCCAGCGCCTGAACGCAAGACCGCTCGTATCGAATTGCGCGTGACACCCTCTTCCAAGCAGCTCATCGATCGGGCCATATCATTGTCGGGCCTGGCGGCGGGCGATCTCGCCTACGAGGCCGCCCGCCGCATCCTCGAGGATCACGAACGTTTCGTTTTGGAGGATGCCGATCGCGACGTATTCCTGCGCGCGATTACCCGCCCTCCACAACCGACAGCCGCTTTGATCGCGGCGCTTCAGCGTCATCGCCGGGCCACCCGATAGGTCTCACCCGATAGGTCTTGGCCATGAGGTTGGTCTTCGAGGCTCTCGCAAGCGCTCACGACCGGCGCGGGTTCAGGTGCGGTGTCCCGGCCCTCGACCGATGGTTTCAGGAACAGGCGGGCCAGGAAGAACGTCGAAATGTCACTAGGGTTTTCGTCGCAGTAGATCGAGAGGACAACGACGCGGGCCCAGTCGGCTTTTACACCCTCGGAATGTTCGCCCTTGCGCTTGGGGACCTGCCACCCGAAATTTCCCGAAAATTGCCCAGGTATCCCGAGGTTCCGGCCACCCTGATCGGGCGCCTGGCGCGCGCGGAACGCGTCAAAGGTCTGGGGGTCGGCGAGCTGCTGCTAGCGGATGCCGTGAAGCGAATCCTTCTCGCGGCACGTGCGGTCGCGACCTTCGCAATCGTGGTCGACGCGAAAGACGAAAAGGCCGCATCGTTCTATCGCATCCTCGGCTTCGTTCCATTCCCACGACGCCCGTCTCGACTGTTCCTGCCGACCGCGACGGCCGCCGCCGCCCTCGGAACACGTTAGCGCGATTGAGGTCAACTCCGGCGACCCGCCGCTTTACGCCTGCTCCGGGCCGCCACGCACCCGCGTTAAGGACCCGATCGGAAATAACCTGATCGCTGGGCCGCCGATCCATCCCGGCTGGCTTCGTTGCTTCTCCTCGACGTACGTCGAGTACGACCCGTCGTCGCGCCTCGCCAGCCGGGCGCCTCGGCGGCCGATCGACCACGTTATTTCCGATCGGGTCCTAAACGAAACCAGTCGACCGTCTTTCGCAGGCCCTCCGCGAAGGAAAACCCCGGTTGATATTTCAGAATTGCGCGCGCCGACGCAATGTCGGCTAGGGAATGTCGCACGTCGCCCACGCGCGCCGGCTCATGCCGCCGCTCGACGGAGTGACCCAGGATCTGTTCCAGGTGACCGAGCACCTGGTTCAGAGAGATGGCCTGGCCGCAGGCGATGTTGAATATCCCGCCCGGCGCATCGGCCGCGTCGGCGGCCAGCAGGTTGGCCGACACAACGTCGTCGATGAAGCAAAAATCCCGCGACTGCAGCCCGTCGCCGTAGATCACCGCCGGCTGCCGCCTGAGTGCCGCCGTGACGAAGCGGGGAATCACCGCCGCGTATTGCGACCGTGGATCCTGTCGGGGACCAAAGACGTTGAAGTATCGCAGCGAGACGGTTTCCAGCCCGTACACCTCGTGGAATGTGCGGCAGTAAAGTTCCCCCGCCACCTTCGTAACCGCGTACGGGGACAGGGGGGCGACGGGCATCGTCTCGACCTTGGGCGACGTCGATAGGTCCCCATAGGCGGCCGAAGACGCCGCATACACGACGCGCCTTGTGTCCGCCTTCCGCGCCGCCTCCAGGACCTTCAACGTGCCGGTCACGTTGACCTCATGGGTTAGCACAGGATCAGCCACCGACGCCGGAACGGACGCAATGGCAGCTTGGTGAAAGACCACCGATACTCCCTCGAACGCGCGGCCGAGGCGGGCGTCGTCCCTAATGTCTCCCTCGATGATTTCAGCGTCGCCCAAGCCTTCTAGGTTCTGGCGAAGGCCGGAGGAAAAATTGTCAAGAACGCGAACCCGGTGTCCGTTCCCCGCGAGCGCCCGAACGATGGCCGAGCCAATGAACCCCGCACCACCCGTGACGAGGTAAATGTTCGACATCAGTTGACAGAGTTGCACGCGTCCGTGCAGGTTTCAACCGCCGCCGGTGCCCGCGCGCGACAACCATTGATGAGCCAGCTGAAGGATCGCATTTCCACCCGAGGAGCACGGGTCGTGGTGGTGGGGGCGGGGTTCGTCGGTCTTCCCCTGGCGGTTGAAACGGCGACCGCGGGCTTTCAAACCATCGCCTACGACCGCGATTCCCAGAAGGTTCAGGGTATCAGCCGCGGGATCTCCCAGGTCGGGGAAAGCGCGAACGCTGCGTTCGGGCCGCTGGTGCAATCGGGAAAGCTGACCGCGACAACGGATCCCGATGTCCTGCGCGACGCCGACGTCATCGCTATCTGCGTACCAACACCTTTGAACAAGGCCCGGACACCCGACACGTCCTTCATCATGGACGCGGCCGAAGTGATCACGTCGCGGATGCGCCCCCAACAGCTTATCGTGCTGGAGAGCACCACCTTCCCCGGGTTCACGCGCGAGGTGCTGCTACCCAAGCTTTCCGGCGCTGGACGGAGGCTAGACGTGGACTTCTTCCTGGCCTTTTCTCCTGAGCGCGTCGATCCAGGCAACGCGACGTTCGCGACCAAAAACACCCCAAGAGTCATGGGCGGCAGCAGCGCCGCCAGCTTGCAGATGGCGACCGCCCTTTACCAGACGTTCGTCGACCGCGTCGTGCCGGTGGCGTCGACGGACACGGCCGAGATGGTCAAGCTCTTGGAAAACACGTTTCGCGCCGTGAACATCGCGCTCGTCAACGAAGTCGCCGTGATGTGCCGGCGGCTCAATCTGAACGTATGGGACGTGATCGAGGCCGCCGCCACGAAGCCCTTCGGATTCATGCCCTTTTTCCCGGGTCCAGGCACGGGTGGTCACTGTGTTCCGATTGATCCGCTGTACCTGTCTTGGAAAATGAAGACGCTGGACTACCACGCGAGGTTCATCGAGCTGGCCGACGACGTGAACTCCGCCATGCCGACGTTCGTGGTTCAGCGCGTGACGGAGGCGTTCGAAGAACGAAAGCTGACGTTGAAGGGATCGCGGATCCTGTTGTGTGGCGTTGCATACAAACGCAACATCGACGACATTCGAGAGTCCCCCGCCATCGCCATCATCGACCTCCTGCGCCGCAGCGGTGCCAGCGCGGACTACCACGATCCCCACGTCCCGACCGCGAAGGTCGGCGATATGACCATGCACAGCGTGCCATTCGAGGACGTGGCCGACTACAACTGCGTCGTGATCGTCACCGATCATCAAATCGTGAACTACGGCGCGCTCGTCGAGAAGGCACGTCTAATCGTCGACTGCCGGAACGCCACGCGCGACTTTCGCGAGTGTTACCCCGGGAAGATCGTCGCGCTATAGCGCCGCTCGGCCGGAGACCCCGATCCCCAGGCGCTTCCTGAAATCGGCGACCGTCGCGGCGATGCCGTCGTGGAGGGCGATCGCGGGCTCCCAACCGCCGAGCAATTTGCGCGCGCGCGTGATATC
>JADGRC010000533.1 GCA_017881245.1 Pseudomonadota bacterium | reverse complement strand
GAACGCTACCGTTTCTCAATCGAAGCCGAGATTGAGCAACCCCTTCAGACGCAATCGGCAGAGATTGAACGCCTGCGAGCCGAGCACGAATCCCTTAAGGCTCGGTTGATAGAGGCAGGTGGCCTGCGCCGATTGCTCTTCGAAAAGGGACCGCAGCTGGAATCGGCAATTCTGGAGGCGCTACGCCTTATGGGCTTTCAGGCCGAGCCGTTTGACGATGGAGAGTCCGAGTTCGACGCTGTATTCACCAGCGTGGAAGGCCGCTTCCTTGGCGAGGCAGAAGGCCGAGACAACCACGCCATAAATATCGACAAGCTAAGTCAGCTCGAAAGGAACATCCAGGAGGACTTCGCAAGGAGGAAGTCACCTCGCCCGCGAAAGGCGTCCTTTTCGGGAACGCGTACCGGCTTCAAAAGCCGGAAGAGCGGAGCGATTGCTTCACCCACAAATGCCTGAAGGGCGCGGAGAGATCCCGTATTGCACTTGTGCGGACGCCCGACCTGTTTGCTTCTGCGCACTACTTAAAAAGTCGCCAGGATCTCGAGTACGCAGCGACGTGCCGTCGTGCTCTCTTGGAAGCCGAAGGGAGCGAAGTGCGCTTTCCGTCCGTTCCGGCAGAAGAGACGACCGATAGCTTGGCCGATCTCACAGAGGTTGCGAATGCTGGCTAACCACGGCGTTGAACCTGACGGCGCTTCGCGCCGCGGGTTTAACGCCACGACGTTCGACGTTCTAGCGACGGGCGATGAAGTCGCGAACGTCCATTCCGATGTCCCTGGCGATCACGCGCAGCAACGCGGGCGACAGGTCTCGCCCCGGATGAAACGGCACCGTGGTACCGCGACCGTCGGGGTGACGGTATTGGCGATGCGATCCGCGCTGGCGAACCTCTGCGAACCCCATTCCTTCCAGAATACCGGAGACCTCTCGCGGCTTGAGGACTGGAACGTCACCCACGGCTACGCGACCTTGACGGTCTGCGTGCCCATGAACTCGCCTTCCAGTTTGGGGTCACCGTCCTCGAGGAGCATTGCCACCACCTCTTCGAGGTTTTGTCGTAGCTCGTCCATGTTAGCGCCCTGAGAGTGGGCGCCCGGCCAACCGGGGACGTACCCTACGAACAACCCCGTGGCTGGGTCGCGCTCTATGACGGCCGTGAAGCTCCGCATGAACATCAGCGTAGCGCCCTGTGCGACGTCGAACAAGCCGTTGCAGCGCTTCGCAAGCGCGAGCAGGGCCTCGTCCGCGTTGAAGCTGCCGCGTTCCTGACAGCGCGCGGTCGGCTGCATATCGAGATGGAATCGCAGGCTTGATCGGAGACCCGGAATAGACCACAAATGACATACGTGTCTGTATTGACGGTCCGACTTACGGAGGAGGAGACGCGGATCCTGGGTCGCCGCTCCCGCAAGGCGGGGGTAAAGAAGGCCACCTTCGTTCGCCAGCTCATTCGTGATCAGTCCTACGTCACCGCAGCCGATGTCCTCTCGGACATGGAGACACACTGGGGCGACAAGCGTCTGCGCGTCCGCTCAAAATAGGGCGATGAACACAAAACGATGAAGGCCTGCTTGCTCGATTCCTCGTTCTTGATTGACTTGTACAACGGTACGCCGACGGTCGGGCGGGTCCGGCGACTAACTGGCTTCGCGAGAACCCGCCGGAGCTTTGGATTGGCCTTATCCAGACCGAAGGGGGTCTCAACAATCGTTTCCAGAGTTCGCAGCCTGGGTTACCCTGCTGTCGTGAACTTGCGTTTGGTAACGGTCGCAGTTGTTGCGACGCTGGGCGGTGGGTGCGCGATCCAGTCCAACAGTCTTCAAATCACCATGGATGTGCGCGCACGGATCGACCCGGAATGGAAGTCCGACATTTTCGGGGCAAGTTTCGTCATGATTCCCGCGCTGGAAGGGACCCCCGACGAGCTTCTTGAGAAGGAACTCCTTCATTACGTGAGTGGCCGCCTTCAGGCCAAAGGCCTCATGCCTGGCACCGCTGGGGCACGATTCATGGTGGGAATCTCTGCCTTCATCGGTCCGAAGGAGGAATACGTTCCGCCGACGACCTTCTACTGGCCCATACCATCTTCGAGTACGACCGAAACCACCACGAACACTGGTCTGACCTTGTCCTCCACCACCCACGGGAGTCAGTATGTGCCGATTCATCGTCCCGGCTACACGCTCGTTCACTACTTCCGAAGCATCACTATCTTCTTGGGCCTTCCCAAGAGTGACGGATCGGGGGTCACTCCGGTGTGGCAAGGAACTGCGGAAAGTACGGGCGATCTCTCCGACTTGTTGGAAGTTGCCCCAACCCTGATTCGTAACATTCTAACCGAGTTCCCGCGGCGCTCAGGCTATCCGAGCCGACGGACCGCGGACTTGATTGGTGCGAATGACCCATAAGGTTGGTACGGGATACACGCGGATGGGCAAGCGAAGCGTCGGTCACGAAACTGTCGTGCACGCACCTCGGGCGAGCGGGCACGCCAACCAGGCCCTCAATCTCGACGGCGCGGACCTTGCCCGGCGAGCGTCCGACGACCGCGTCGGGCCGGACGCCCCTCCAGCGCCGCCTAGCCCTAACGTGCCGCCAGCGACGATTGACCTGCGGGGCGACGCGGCGGACGTCAGTGGTTTCTATGACTATCTAAAATAGTCACGACTTTTTTCTATATGTAGAACAATGTGGTTCCAACGGGCGCGATGTCTCGATCGCCTGCTCTCGCACCTGCCCGCACCCGCGCGCACCCCTGCGTGTTCGCATGGCGATCCGGCCCGTACGCTGCTAGCCTCCGTCCGTGCCCGCCCTAGTCGGTGTCGTCCTGTCGTACGCGGTCCTCGTGTCCGGAGTTCCGGGCAGCGATGGTTCCGCGTCGATCGACATCTGTGCCGCAGGGGCCGGAACTTGCCGGCAGGCCGACCGCGCACAGGCTGATGGCACCCAGGCTGATGGCAAAATCGATCCCTTCGAGGGCTACGCGACCCCCGTGGAGGTGGACTGCAGCGCCCTGCCCGGTTCGCCAGTCGCGGGCGGAGCGGGCAACGGCGACCCGCTATTTCACGGATGCACTCAGCCCGAGTTTGATTTTCGTTACCGCGTCTCGCGCTCCCCGGACAGCGAGCGGTCGACCGGCACGCTCGGTCCTCAGCGTGGCCGGCGGGCGACCGGTTCTCGAGCCACCTGGCAGGGGTTGCCGCCCGACCACGGAGGCCTGGTTTCCGCGTCGACCCCGCCGATCGCCATCTATGCTTTGACCCAACTGGCGCCGCCGCCTGCTTTCCATACCTGGACCGCTCCGGAACGGCAGGCAAAGACTCGCATCGTCGAGCCGCTCGACCGACCGCCCCGCGGATAGCCGTCCCGGACACAAGCGAGCAATTCGCGCGAGGATCGCGCAAGGCACGGAAACCGATTCGGTGTATCCGGCTGCCGCAATCTACGCGCCGGAACTTTCGACAAACAGGAGATAGAAACGTCATGAACAAGGGAACAGTATTGATATTGGTTTTGGTGGTCGGCGTCGGGGCGTATGTGCTCGGCGGCGCGGCGAAGAAGGGCGACAGCACGTCGGCCGCAACCCAGGAGAACAGCCAAAAGGCCGACAAGGTAGAAGCACCCAAGGGCGCCGCCGCGGCGCTGGCCGACGGCATCGAACGTTACCGGGTCCCCCTGGAGGGAACGCCCCGCGGGCCCGCTACCGCGAAGGTGAACATCGTCGCGTTTTCGGACTTTCAGTGTCCGTTCTGCAGCCGCGTCACCCCGACACTGGATCGCATCATGAAGGACTACAACGGTCAGGTCCGCATGTTCTTCCGGCACAACCCGTTGCCCTTCCACCCAGACGCTCCGCTCGCCGCCGAGGCCGCTCAGGCGGCCGACGCCCAGGGCAAATTCTGGGAGATGCACGACAAGCTGTTCACCAATCAACAGAACATCAAACGCCCCGATCTCGAGAAGTACGCGGGGGAGCTGGGCCTGAATGTGGGCAAGTTCAAGGCCTTTCTGGACGCGAACAGCGGTGATCAACGCATCAAGGCCGACATGGCGTTGGCCACCCAGATCGGCGTGCAGGGAACGCCCAATTTCTTCATCAACGGCCGTCCCGTCCGGGGCGCATTGCCGTTCGAGGAATTCAAGAAGGTCATCGACGAGGAGATCAAGGCGGCCGACAAGCTGATCGCCCAGGGAACCGCCCCGGGCCAGGTCTATTCCAAGCTGATGGCCAACGCCCGTACCTCGCCAGCGCCGACACCCGCCCAGCCGGCTGCCAAAGGTCCAGGCGCCGCGGCCGAGGTTTACAAGGTCGCCGTGGGCGACGCGCCGACCAAGGGCGGTAAGGAGCCGAAGGTCACCATCGTCGAGTTCTCGGACTTTCAGTGTCCGTTCTGCAGCCGCGTCAACCCGACGGTCACTCAGTTGATGAAGGACTACGGCAACGACATTCAAGTGGCTTTCCGTCACCTGCCGTTGCCCTTTCACGAGAACGCGTTGCCGGCGGCCGAGGCCGCCGAAGCCGCGCGCGAACAGGGGAAATTCTGGGAGATGCACGACAAGCTGTTCGCCAACAACACGGCGCTGGATCGCGCGAGCCTGGAGAAATACGCCAAAGAAATCGGGCTCAACCTGGGCAAGTTCAACACCGCCATGGACAGTCATAAGTTCAGGGAGCGCATCAAGCACGATTCCGACGACGCCGAGAAATTCGGCGCGCGCGGGACGCCGAACTTCTTCATCAACGGGCGCAACCTGCGCGGCGCGCAACCAGTCGATTCGTTCAAGGCCGTCATCGACGAGGAGATCAAGAAAGCCGACGAGAGGCTGAAGAGCGGAACGCCGCGCGCGAACCTCTACGCGGCCCTGACCAAGGATGCCTTGGACAAGGCGGCGCCACCGCCCGCGGCCCCAGCGGCGCCCGGCGAGCCCGATCCGGGCACCGTCTTCAAGGCCGAAGTGGGGGCGGCCCCCGTGCGCGGGTCCAAGGACGCCCCGGTCACGATCGTAATGTGGTCGGATTACCAGTGCCCGTTCTGCAGTCGAGTCGAACCGACGATCACCAAGATCCGCGACGAATACAAGGACAAGGTCCGCATCGTCTGGAAGGACTTGCCGCTGCCGTTTCATCAGAACGCCATGCCCGCCGCGCTGGCGGCACGCGCCGCCGGCGAGCAGGGGAAGTTCTGGGAGATGCACGACAAGCTGTTCGCGAATCAGGCGAATCTCGATCGTCCCAGTCTGGAGAAGTACGCGACGGAATTGGGGCTGAACATGGGCCGATTCAAGGCCGCGCTCGACAGCGAGAAATTCAAGAAGGAGATTCAGGCCGACAGTGATCAGGGCGGCAAGATCGGCGCGCGGGGAACGCCGGCGTTCTTCGTCAACGGTAAGTTCTTGTCAGGCGCGCAGCCGTTCGAATCATTCAAGGCCAAGATCGACGCCGAGCTGAAGACGGCCGACGCCATGGTGGCCAAGGGCACGCACAAGGGGAAGATCTACGAGGCGTTGATGAAGGACGCGAAGGCCGAGGTGGCGCAGGCGCCGGCGGCGGCGGCAGGGGCGGCGAAGCCTGAGGCGGGTCCCGAGGCAGACAAGACGATCTTCCAGGTCCAGCCCGGAACTTCGCCGGCCAAGGGGCCGAAGAGCGCCCCCCTGACGGTGATTGTGTTCTCGGACTTTCAGTGCCCATTCTGCCAGCGAGTGGAACCCACGCTGACCCAGATGGAAAAGGAGTACGAGGGAAAGATTCGGATGGTATGGAAGAACTACCCGCTGCCTTTCCATCAGAACGCAATGCCCGCCGCGGAGGCCGCTCTGGCAGCCGACGCCCAAGGAAAATTCTGGCCCATGCACGATAAGCTGTTCGCAAACAACACGGCTCTCGAGCGGCCCAACCTGGAAAAATACGCGCAGGAGCTCGGGTTGAACATGGCCAAATTCAAGGCCGACCTGGACTCGGGTAAGTTCAAGAGCGTAATTGAGGCCGAAAGCAAGGAAGGGTCGACATTGGGGGTCACCGGCACACCTGCCGTCTTCATCAACGGACGGAAGATCTCGGGCGCCTACCCGTTCGACACATTCAAGAAAATCGCGGACGAAGAATTGGCGAAGAAGGGGCCCAAAAAGCGTGGGTGAGACGCGCATGAAAGCCGTGCAGGACAACCGTGCCTGACGACGTGTCCATGAACCGCGGCCTCCCTCGGGGGGCCGCGTGAGCGGGCGACGTCTCGTCGGCGCCGGGGTCACGGTCGGAGCCATCGCCGTGGTCGCGGTGCAGTTTTTCGCGGCCGCCGGCGAGGCCCTGGAGCGCACGCGAGGGGCTGCTTGCCGGGCGCTCGCGCCCGACCCTATCCCGCCGTCCCTTGTCAATGTGGACGCTCCCGACTTCGAGCTCGGCGACGCCAATGGACAAAAGATCTCGCTGCGATCTCAGCGGGGCCATCCCGTCATGCTGAATTTCTGGGCCACGTGGTGTCCCCCCTGTACCGAGGAGATGCCGTCGATGGAGGCGCTGGCGGCCGGCCTGGAGGGCAGCGACATCCGTACACTGGCCGTCAGTGTCGACGACAACTGGAGCATCGTGAAGAACTTCTTCGTGCGAGGTACGCGCCTTGGCGTATTGCTGGACCCCAGCAAAGACGTCCCAAAACGCTACACCACGGAAAAATATCCTGAGACATTTTTCATTGATTCCGCCGGGCGCGTGCGGCACTACTTTATCAACAAACGGGACTGGTCGAAGCCAGAGGCCATCGCCTGCTTGGAGAGTCTTCGCTGACCCGACCCTGATCGACCACCTCCAGACGTGCTCTACTGGCGCCAATCGATTCCACCGATGCTCGCGTCACAAGGTCCTCCGCCGCATAATGGTGTGCGATGAGCGCCGCCGCCCCGACGACCCAGACCTACTACGATCGCTTTTCGCGCACCTACGAGGATCACCGACATCACGGATATCACCGGATGATCGACTCCCTCGAGCTCGACCTGATCCGCCGTTTCGGCAGGGGACGTGACGTGTTCGAAGCTGGTTGTGGTACCGGCCTTCTGTTGAAGGAGGCGGCCGCGGTGGCCCGGCGGGCCGTCGGACTCGATCTGTCACGAGGAATGCTGGGACAGGCTCGGAAGCGCGGGTTGCAGGTCGTGCAAGGGTCAATCACCGATGTGCCGCTGCCGTCCGAGTCTTTCGATCTGGCGTATAGCATGAAGGTTCTGGCCCACATTCCGCCCATCGAGGCCGCGCTGGCGGAACTGTGTCGTCTGATTCGCCCGGGCGGGCACCTCCTATTGGAATTCTACAATCCTTGGTCGTTGCGGTATCTGGCCAAGCGTTGGGGTGGCCCCGCCCCCATCGCGGACGGGACTACCGACCACGATGTGTTCACGCGCTACGACACGCTGGAAAAAGCTCGGTCCTATCTGCCGGCGGGCATGAACGTGACCGGCATTCGCGGCGTTCGCATCGTGACTCCAACGTCGAAGTTGTGGGCGGTGCCAGGGCTCGGGTCCCTATTCGAACGCGTCGAACGCGCCGTATGCGACGTCCCGGGCTTGCGCCGGTTTGGCGGATTCATGATCGTCATCGCGCAGAAGACTGAATGATGGGACAACTGCGCGGCGACATCCTGCTGGTCGACGACGAGCGCTCCGTTCGCGAGTTCTTGGCCATCTACCTCAAGCGCGCGGGTCATACGGTGGAAACGGTCGCCAGCACCGCGGAGGCGCGTACGGCCATCGCGAGCCACGAATTCGACGTGCTGATCACGGATCTGCGCATGCCGGATGGCACGGGTCTGGACGTCTTGGAGGAATCGAAGAAAGCACATCCCGAAACCCAAGTCGTGGTCGTCACGGCCTACGCCACCGCCGAGACGGCAATCGCCGCGATGAAAGCGGGCGCATACGACTACTTGTTGAAGCCGTTCAAGGTCGACGAAGTCGGCCTGGTCGTCGAGCGGGCGCTCGAACGACGGACGCTGTTGCGCCAGAACGTGACGTTGCGCGCGGAGATTCAGGGCCGTTATCGTCTGGATCGACTGCTGGGCAAGTCCGCCGCCATGGGACGGCTGTTCGATATGATTCGTAAGATTGCCCCCGCCCGGACCAGCGTGCTCCTGGTGGGAGAATCGGGTACGGGCAAGGAACCGGCCGCCCGCGCTTTGCACGAGCTGTCGCCCCGCGCGGATCACGCGTTCGTGGCGGT
>JADGRC010000073.1 GCA_017881245.1 Pseudomonadota bacterium | reverse complement strand
GACGCCGTGAGGATCTGCGTCGCGTCCAGAAGAAAGATCGCCGCGTCCGCGCGGGGGACGTAGCCGTAGGTGATTTCCGCGCGCTGTTCATTGATGTCGTTGACGCCTGGCGTGTCCACGATGGTCAACTGATCGGCAACAATCGCGGCGGGGACGCGCAGATCGATATAGTGAACCGCGTCCGTCGACGCCACGGTGGGGCCGCGCGCGACATCGTTCCTCGCATCGTCCCCCGCACCGTTCCTCGCATTCTTCCCCGCAGCTTGCGCCGCCAGGCCGTCGACCGTCGCCCAATCGGCGATGCGCGCGGGATCCAGCGACCGCCGTTCTCCGGAATCGAGCACGAGCTCCGCCAATGTTTTCGGACCATGGCTGATGTGCGTGAGAACCGCCGTCGTGGGCGTGATTCCGGTCGGCAACAAGGCCGACCCAAGTAGCGCGTTCACGAACGTCGATTTGCCGTGATTGAACTCTCCGAGCACGACCAAGGAAAAGCGTTCCTCGTCCAGCTTCGGAATTCGCCGCGTGCGAATGTCCCGCGCAACCGAGGTCAGACCGGCGGTCTCGGCCGCCACGGCCAATTTTTCCAACGTCGCGCGTATCGCCGCCTTGCGCTCATCCATGCCGCGGGCGGAGACGGCGTTCGTCCCCCCGGATTGGCCCGTCCCCCGCGTTCGGTCGTCGTTCATCGCAGCACTGTCAGCAATTCCGATGGGCGGGCTTTATCATCGTAGCACCGTCAGTAGTTCTGACACGCGGGCGTCGCACTCCTCTTTGGAGATGCCCCCGACCGGCGTGGAGTCGGTGCTGTTCTTCACCAGGCTCCTGTAATAAGTCGTTTCGGCGAACAGCCGCAGCGCTGCCACGCGCTTGGGCAAGTAAGGGTGCGTGCGCGACAGCTCGTCGAGTCGCCCCGGCCCCCTGGCTTCGTCGAGCTGCCGCAGATACTCGTCGAGGTTGATCTCCGAGTAGAGCTTCTTGGACCCGAGCGCCAGCTTGACCAGGCAGCCAATCGAGGCATCGAGATCCCGCGTACACAGCAAGCCGGTCCGGTCACACGTGATTTCGGCGCGCCGCGCCCAGGCCTTCAACGCCAGCACCGCGGGCTTTGCGCCCCAACGCAGCAGCGTGCCACCCGCCTGGCCCAGGAAATACAAGGTGGTCAGATAGACGGCGTGGTCGTTTTGGATGTGCCCACACTCGTGCCCGATCACGTCCAGCAACTCAGGTTCACTGAGGTGGTCGATGAGCGCGGCGTTCAGAACGATGTATGCGTCGTCGGTCGTGCCGAAGGTGTGGGCGTTCAGCGCCCCGATGTTGGGCGACACGTACAACGTTGGCACCGCGATCTGCAGCGTGTCGGCGCAGCGAACCGCGAGCTTGTGAAGGTTGGGAAACTGTTTCTCGGTGACCTTCACCGCCGTGCCCAACATTCGGCTTTTTTCGACCGTTTGCCAGAAACGCACGGCGGCTTCGGCCGCCAGCGTGACCGGCCGAATCTTTCCCAGGGTCTGACGAACCTTCAGATCACCGGCGTACGAGTACGCCGCGCCCTCTCGGTAACGGGTCGCGGCGATTCCCTTGCGCGCGGCCACGTACTCGGAAAACGACAGATCAATCTTCGAGGAGACTCTAGGCGTGGGCGTGCTCACTGGATTGGCTTGTAGATTAACCCCATCGCTCGGCCGCCGGCCATTCCGGCGGAATTCGGTTCGGGGGTCCAGTGGAGCCGGGCGGGGCGGTCTGGTTGGAGTCAGCGCGACAATCCGGCGATCGGGAAACGGCGCGCCGCCTCGTACATCACGATAGCGGCCGCGGTCGCCAGGTTGATTGAACCACCGAGCCCGTCGGTGGGGATCTGGATGCGTTGGTCGGCGAGGTCGAGTATAGCTTGCGAAACACCGTGGCGTTCCGCACCGAGTACCAAGCAGATGGGGGCGTCCGAGCGCAAGTTCTGTGGCGCGACACTGTTGTCGGCGAGTTCCACGGCTGCGACGGAGTAACCGGCATCTTTGCTGGCGCGAACAACCGCCAGGACGTCTTCTCCGGAGCTCCAAGGTACCCAGGCGATGGTCCCCGAGGCGGCACGTACCAGTTTGCGCTTTCGGATTTCCAGATCGTAGCCACAGACATAGAGGTGCTCGATGCGAAAGGCATCGCACAACCGGAACATGGTCCCGATGTTAGGCAGATGGCTCACGCCATCCAAAACCACGCGAATGGGTCGCCTGGGAAGGGTGGGAAACACATGGCGGTTCGGGCGGGCTGGATGGTCCATCTTGATATTGGCCGCGATTCAAATTCGTGAAGAAGAAGAAAACGGAAGCGAGCAGACACATCGACTTTCCGACCGAGGTCGGTCATAGAATATCCCCGCGCCATGAGTACTGCCGCCCCACTTCCGGTCGCCCTGTCCGTTGAGCCATCGTCCAACGCCATCCGTGTCGGCGAGTCGGACCTGGCATTCATGCGCCAAGCCCTGGCCGCGGCTGAGTTTGCCGGGGGGCGGGGGGAGGTTCCCGTGGGGGCGGTCGTCGTTGTGGACGGACGAGCGATTGCCGTCGCGCACAACGAACGCGAGACCGCCAACGATCCAACCGCCCACGCCGAGGTAGTCGCGCTCAGGCGCGCGGCCGCGTCCCTGGGTAGCTGGCGCCTTACGGACGCCGATCTCTATGTGACCATGGAGCCGTGTCCCATGTGCGCCGGGGCCATCGTGAACGCTCGCATGCGCCGCGTATACTACGGATGCCATGATCCCAAGGCGGGGGCCGTACGGTCGCTATACCAGATTCTCGACGATCGCCGGCTGAATCACCGGGTGGATATCGTGCCGGGTGTGATGGGCACCGAAGCCGCCGGTCTGTTGCGTGCGTTCTTCGAGCGACTGCGACGCTGAGGCGGAGATTTCCCGAACGTCGTTAGTTGACCCGGGTTAGTTGACCCGGCGAAGGACCGACAACGCGCGCACGGTCAACCAACGCGCGGCCTCCCGTTCCTTGCCCTCGGTCGCGCCCGTCGCTGGTGCGGCCGGACTGCGTGCGCCATCCATCGCCGGAGGCCCGCCTGGGTACCACAACCCGTCCTGGGACTGCCGCCCGCGCACGTAGGCTTCGGCCGTCCGGACGCCCGAGTTTTCCTTGCCGAGGCCCACGGCGGTGACCGTGTCGAGCGCGTCCAACATATCCACATAAAATCGAGGCTCGGAAATCTGTTCCCAGAAGATCGGCCCTTTGCGATCCGGATAGCGATCCGGTTGCAGAAACCGGGTCGCCAGCAATTCCGCTGCGCGGCGTGCTTCGCGCGAACCGCGGTGCGAGGGCGAGGCGGCGAACGCGCGTAGGGCCATTCCCGTGATGAGGTGACTCGAGGGACGGGCCGACGATTCACAGCGGACGCCGCGCCACGCCCATCCGCCGTCGGCCTGTCGCGACTGTAGCAAGAACTTCAAGCCCCGCGCGACGCGGTCGTCACCGTCCAAGCCCACGCGGCACAGGGCGGCCAGCGCCCAACCTTGAAAATGCGCGGCAACCACTTTGCCCCGTTCCGTCTTCTTCTCCCCAATCATGAGGGCCGCGATACCTCCGTCCCTGGCCTGGGTCGCCAGAATCATCTCCGCGGCGGCGGCGACGGCCGGGACGCTGGCGTCCAACCCCAGCTCCGCGAGGCGTTCGACGGTACGCAAAGTCGCCAACACCGTCGCAAACTTTTCGGGGCCGAGTGCCTTTTCCGCGGGTTTCGCCGGAAAGTCCCCCTTGGCGCCCTGCTTTTTCAGAATCGCCTTTACATCGGGATACGCGAGCAACTCCGCCCCCCGCGGCGCCTCGTCGTCGTCGATGAGATCGCGGCGTACCCGGGCCGTCAGCGATGGAGGGCCTTCGCGCAACAAAGATGGGATCGGATCGCGTGCCAATCGGGCCCGCCAGCCGGAGGGGAACCGGGGGGTGACCGCGGCTGGCGGCGCGAATGGCGAACGATTCATGTCGCGGGAAGGGTATCGCATTTTCACTCGGGCAGTCGAAAGCCACGATACTTTTTGCGCACTCGCCGATTTCTTGCGGAATTTGTCTTTGGCGATGGCGCCTGAATCGAGTACAACTATGAACCTTCGTTCGGCAGGACGCATGGGTCTAACCGACCGGCCATCGAAACATGAAGCCTTTCTCGCTTTGTTGCGGGAAGGCTCGACAATGCTCCACCTCGACGCACGTCGAGCAGGGGTGTTGGTGCCTGTGCACCTTCGGGGACAGGGGCACCTCATGTTGCAGTATGGGTACGATCTGGGGATTCCAATTCCCGATCTGCAGGTTGACGAGTTTGGGGTCACGGCGACGTTGTCGTTTAACCTGACTCCGCACCACACGGTGGTTCCCTGGAGCGCGGTCTACGTGGTCGCTTCGGAGGATGGGCGCGGGGTTCTGTATCACGAGGACGTGCCGACGGATGTCTCGGTCATGGCCCGGGCCGAGCCGGAAGCCCCGGCCGACGGCGTCGTCGAAACGACGGGACCCACCGCGGATACTACTGAGACAGCTCCCATCGATACAGCACCGCGACCATCACCCACGCGCGCGTTGCGCGCGGTCCCGATCGGGGGTCACGTCGAGGAAGCCGGTATGGACATGCTGGACGACGTACGGGCCGCTCCCATGCCCGTGAGGCGGCGTAAGCGTCCGCAGTTACGCCTGGTCAAGTAGCCGTGGCTCCCGCCAGATCCTACCCGCGGATCACGCAGTCGCCTAGAAACTTCGCCAGCTCTTCGTGCTGTGTCCGGGCGTCCTCGTATCCCGTTCGCGCCACTTCGGCGGCGTAGAAACCGTCGAAGAGAATGTAAGACAAAAGGTCGGCCTCATCCGCGCCCCGGGCCGTCGCGAGGCGCCTCAGCATCTGAATTCCCGGTCCGCCGCCGGTTCCCTTGAATTTACCCGACCGGCCAATCTCTCCAGCCAGACCGCCCAGATCGATCGATGGACGAATCATGAGTTCGTCGACGACTCGGTAAGGTGCACCTCGCATCTTTGTCACGACCTCCTCGAACCGTTCGCTGTCGTTGGGTCCGGCCGCCTCCCGCACCGCTCGGATGACGGCATTGAAACGGCGCAGGCGATCCAGGTCGTAGTCGATGTGATCGAGCAGAAACGCGTTCAGGATCTTCCCCACCAGGAACGCCGCCCCCGGATAGGGCATCGATTCCTCGTCGGACTTCTCCATCGCGGGGGGCTTGTGCCGCAGTCCAATCACCAAAACCTTGTCCGCGCCCAACCGCAAAGCCGGGGATAACGGCGTGTTCTGCCGCAAACCGCCGTCGCAGAAGAACCGGTCACCCACCGCGACCGCCGGAAACAGAATGGGCAGCGACGCCGACGCCATGGCGTGCTCGGGGGCTATGTTCACCGCTTGCGCGCGTACAAAGGGGTCCTTGCTCCAGTGGGTGGGGTTTCCCGGGCCCTTCTGAAGGAACACAACGGATTTCCCCGATCCGATATCCGTCGCCGTCACCGACAGCGACTCAAAAAAACCGCGTTGCTGGTTCACCGCGATCTGTCCCCATGGGATCAAGCGACGGACAACCCGTTCCAGTTTGCGGGTTTCCACGACGCCGCCCAGGCGCCGCTCGCCTTCGATTTCTTCGATGTGCCCACTGCCGAGCAACGTGGCCGGCGCCCGCAGGAATTCTCGCAGACCGAACGAAACCATTTCCTCCAGAACGAAGCTCTCCCAGCGGTCGACCAACATCCGTCCCTGAACCGGGGCCAGATCGCTGGTCGCCGCCAGGAAGCACGCGTGGATGGCCCCGACCGAAGTCCCACAATAGATATCGAACTGAACCTGCCCGCCGAGATCTCCGGCCAGCTCCTCGCGGATGTATCGCACGACGCCAGCCTCGTAGGCGCCCCGGGCGCCCCCGCCGGACAGAACCAACGCCAACCGGGGTCGGTCACCGCGACGAACGGGACGGGTGGGAACGCTCATGACGACGTCAATCTCGGCGAGGACCGGTGTCCGAGGGAAAGGCGACGTCGGCGGAGGGCCGGCGACTCATCGGTTCCAGCGTATTCGAAGATAGGGGCGCCTGTCGAGAAACCCTCGTCCACCTGCCGTCCACCTGTACCTGGTTCGACGGAGCGACCGTTTGAAACTAAACTATTGGGATGGCCATTTCATCTCGTGCCACCGGGTCGGGTTCCAAAACCGAGATCACGCTGTCGCCGGGAGGGGGCTTCCTGTTGGAAGGCACGGGCTCGGCCACGGTGCTGACCCCGGAGATGCTGACGGACGAGCAGAGGATGATGCAGCGGACCGCCGAAGATTTCCTAAAGCGTGAGGTCGACCCGCGGGTGCCCGAGATCGAGGCAAAAAAGCCCGGTTTGATGCGCGCCATCTTGCAGAAGGCCGGTGAAGTGGGTTTGTTGGGCCACGATGTTCCCGAGATCTACGGGGGCCTTGGGGGCGATAAGACCAGCTCCAGTTTGATCACGGAGGCCGTGAGCCGGCTCGGGTCCTTCGCCGTCAGCTACGGCGCGCATGTCGGGATTGGGACCATGCCGATCGTGCTTTTTGGATCGCCTGAACAGCGCCAAAAATATCTGCCCAAGCTGGCGACCGGCGAGCTCATCGCCGCGTACGCGTTGACCGAGCCTGGATCGGGATCGGACGCGCTGGCCGCCAAGACGAGCGCCGTTCTGTCTGCGGACGGCAAGACGTGGAAGCTGAACGGCAGCAAGCAATACATCACGAACGCAGGGTTCGCGGACGTCTTCACGGTGTTCGCCAAGGTCGACGGCGAGAAATTCACCGGCTTTCTGATCGAGCGTGGTGCCAAGGGCCTGGTCGTGGGCCCCGAGGAACACAAGCTAGGCATTCGCGGCAGTTCGACGTGTCCGCTGATCTTGGAGGACTGCGAAATTCCGGTGGACGGCGTGCTTGGCCAGATAGGCCAGGGGCACAAGATTGCTTTCAACATTCTGAACATCGGGCGTTGGAAACTGGGCGTCGGTGCCGTGGGCGCCGCCAAGTACTGTTTGGAGCTGGGCGTCGGCTATTCACGCGACCGCAAGCAGTTCGGAAAACCCATCTGTGAATTCGATCTCATCCGCAAGAAGCTGGGCGACATCGCCACGAACATCTTTGTCACCGAATCGATGGCGTACCGGACGGCGGGACTGCTCGATGCGCGTAGCCACGGCATCGATCCTGCGGCGCCCGATGCTCAGAAACAGCAAATCGATGCAATCGAAGAGCATTCCATCGAGGCGTCGATCATCAAGGTATTCGGTTCCGAGATGTTGCACGCGACCGCCGACGAGACCCTGCAAATTTTCGGCGGCGCCGGTTACATCGAGGACTACCCGATCGAGCGCGTGAGTCGTGACGCCCGCATCAACCGCATCTTCGAGGGTACGAACGAGATCAACCGCTTGCTCGTTCCCGGGACGTTGTTGAAGCGCGCGATGCAGGGTCGCCTGCCGTTGATGGCGCTGGTCAGCCAGGTTCACATGGAGCTGGTGGACCCCACCAAGATCAATCGGAAGATTCCCGAGGGTCCCCTCGGGGCCGAACGTCAGAAGTGCGATTTCGCCAAGCGCGCGGTGTCGTACGCGGCGTCGCTCGGGGTGCAAAAGTACATGCAGGGCATAACCGACAAGCAAGAACTCCTGGGAGTCTTGGCCGACTGCCTTATCCAGCTCTTCGCGATGGATTCGGCGATTTCCAGGACGATGCAGATCATCGCGGCCAAGGGGGAAGGCGCCGCCGCGATTCCGACAGCGATGACCCAACTGTTCGTGGCCAAGGCGCATGGCATGGTGTTCGATGGCCTGCGCGAAATGTTGATGTGGATGTCGCAGGACGAAGAGTGGGGTCGCGAGATACGCGATATCAACACGTACTACGAGCTGACGCGTGTCAACACGTTTTCGCTGCGACGGAAGATCGCAAAGCACGCGATCGAAGCCGGCGGCTACGCGCTGTAGAGGCGGGGACGGACCCCCAGCCCAGACTCTGCGAAGCACGGACCACGAACAGGAAGTGATCGCCGGCCGCCGGCATGGGTGTCGGTTATAGTTGACCATGGTTGTTGACCATAGTAATGTACACACGTGGAAAATGTAGCAATTTCAGACTTCAAGGCCCGATGCTTGGCTATGCTCGAAAAAGTACGTCGAACGGGAACCCCGATCCTGATAACCCGACGGGGCGAGCCGATAGCCGAGATAGGACCACCTTCACCCCGCCACGCCGCCGAAGGGTGGATAGGGTCCGCGGCGGGCAGTGGCGCCATCCTTGGGGATATTGTGTCGCCAATTGCGACCGATGATTGGGAAGCTCTTGGTTCATGAGGCTTCTGCTCGACACCCACGTCTGGTTGTGGAGTTTGCTCGATCCCGCGCGGCTTCGTGCCGAAGTCGTCAGGCTGCTGGACTCAGTGGAAAATGAGAAATGGCTCTCTCCGATTTCGGTGTGGGAGACGCTGGTCCTGGCGGGACGGGGAAAGTTGGCGCTGGAGCCCGACCCCGAATCCTGGACCAGGGTCCAGTTGCAGCGTGCGCCCGTTCGCCAGATTCACCTGGATCACGAGATCGCGATTCAGAGTCGACGCCTTCGTGTGTCTCACCAGGATCCGGCGGACCGTTTCATCGCGGCGACCGCGCGGGTTCACGAACTGACGCTCGTCACGGCGGATGCCCGCCTTCTCGAGCGCCCCGACGGCTACTCTGTTTTACGGGCAGCCTGAGCGCCGGGCAGACGACCAGACCCGCGGCCTAGCGAGCGCGGTTCACTCGATCGCTTTCAGATTGAGACGCTCCTCCTTGATCAGGCCGTTCGTTTGTCTGATTTTGTAAGATTCGGGCGCAGTCCTTCACTCATCACCTAGGCACAAGATTCCCGGAGGTTTGGATGAGATCGCATGTGACCTGGTCCCGGTGCGCGCTGATGCTGGCGGCGCTCGCCGCGTGCGATGGGGAGCGACATCTGCTGGGTGACAGGTTGGATGCCGGATCGACATTGGGGACCGGCGGCACCGGGGCGGGCGGCGCGGGCGGTGAGGCTCCGCGCGTTGGTGGTTCCGGGGGAACGATCATCGCGGGCGGCAGTGGTGGCGCGGGCGCGGGCACTGGCGGCATCACCGGATTGGGCGGCTCAGGCACGTCGGCGGCGTCGCGCCCCTTGCCGATGGGTGCGCGTAAAGCGGTGACCGCCGTTGCTCGGTTGCTGTGGCAAGTTGCCCCGGATGCCTCGCTGCTCGGCATGGCCGATTCCGGCGCGGTGGCCACCGCCGAGGATCTCCGCAAGGTGACGTTGCGGATGCTGATCGACGCCCGCGCCCAGACCGGAGTCGGCGCGTTCTATCGCTGGTGGCTGGACCTTGACCGCGTGGCGACTCTGGCGACCGCCCAACCGAAGGACCCGGTGTTGTTCCCTCAGTTCACCGCCGATTTGGCGGCGGCGATGGCCACCGAGACCCAAACCTTTGGAACGTACGTTACCTTGGACGGGGACGGATTGTTCGCGACCCTTCTGTCGGCGCCGTTCACGTTCGTGAACCAAGCCCTGGCTGGTATCTACAAGCTCGACGGTCTCGACGGCGTCACGGGGACGGCGCTGCGTCGGGTCGCGCTCGATCCGACCGAGCGGGCGGGCCTGTTCACGCAACCGGCGTTCCTCGCAGGGACTTCCCACCCAGTTGACACCGATCCCTCGTTGCGCGGCTCCTTCATCCAGACAAAAATGTTTTGCCAGGCGATAGCTCTGCCGCCAGTTGGTGTCATCATCCAACTCCCCCCGCCCGCAACGCCAACTCCGTCAACAACCCGCCAGCGCCTGACCGAATCCGTCAGCCAGCCTCAGTGTGAAGGTTGTCACCAGTACCTCGATCCCCTTGGGCTTGCTTTCGAACATTTTGACCCGATCGGTCAATTTCGTGCGACCGAGAATGGGTTGGTCATCGATGCGTCGGGGCAGACGGTGGGACTTCAAAGTGGCGTCGCCACCTTCGACGGCGCTCCGCAGCTGGCCGCGGTGTTGGCGAAGACGCCCGAGGCGCAGGTCTGCATGTCCCGCAAATGGATCGAGTACGCGGTCGGCCGGGATCTGACCGATCAGGACAGCGCCGCCATCAACGACGCCCACCGCTGGTTCGCAAGGTCTGGCTTCAACCTGCGCGAACTGATCGCGGGCGTTACCCAGACCGACCTATTTCTAACCAACCCGCCCTTGTGCACGCCGGGGCAGGACCAAACCTGCAACGACAATCCAATTCTTGCGTCTTTGCACGGCCATTGCACGGAAGGCCTGCGCTGCGTTTGCGGGAGCGGGTGGTCCTTGAATTCGTCCACCGGACGCTGCCTGTAGCAGCACAAGCCAGCGTCAGTTCGTGCGTTTCCAGGACGGGCGAAAACCCGCGGCCCGAACGGCCGGTTCCTCCACCGAAAGAATGTAGTCGACGCGGCGGTTCCGGATCTCGTCGACGTTGTCGGCGGTCTTGACGGCCAGCGCGGATTCGCCGAAACCCTCGTAGGCGATTGGAATGCGCAGGCCGTGGCTCTTGAACCAACGCGAGATGGCCTGGGCACGCGCCTGGGAAAGCTTGAAGTTGTGCGCGTCGGCACCGACGGTGTCGGTATGTCCCGCGACGAATAACGTAGGCCGCCCGAATTCATCCTTGTGGGCGGCCAGTGCCGCGTTGATTCTTTGCAGACTCTGATCGAGCTTCGGGCGCTCGGACGCCATAATCTCGGCCGAGTCGGTTTGAAAAACGACCTCTTCGTGGGGAATCGACACCGACCACGAAAAGATCGCCACGCCCGCGAATCCACCCGCCACATCATGCGCGCGAAGCTCGATGCGCGCGGCGGGGGCGGGGTTGGTGGGATTCCATGTCACGGTCAGCGCCGCGCCCGCTGGTTGTCCCGTGAAATCGTGGCGCTCGTCGGCGAGCACTTCGCCCGACTCGGCCAGCACCTTGATCTCGACTTCGGCGGGCGGAAGCGACATTCGCAGTTCCAGACGATGATTGCCGAGGTCCACTTTGGCCTTGTCTATCTGAACTTGGGGCGCGGGCGTGGATGACTTCGCCCCAGTATGCTTGCTCGCTCGCGCCGCGTTGGTCGCGAGGACGAGCATGACGAGCGCAACAGCGCCGATGCCCGGCGAACGGGAAGATCGAAGAGTTCGACGAAGCGTGCGGGTCATTTGGGGGACAGTACCGAGCATATCATCGCCTCATGGCGACGGAGGGCCCGTGAAGATCGTGTTAAGCATCCGCCCCGAAGCCAACGGGGAGCCGGTGACCATCGCCTCATGGCCAAGAGGGCCCGTGAGGATCGTGTTGAGAACGCGCTTCGAAGCCAAACGGCGAGCCCGACGAACGAGATACAATCCGATCAGCGTCAGATGCGTTAGCGCGTGAGGTTGAACGTTGCGCTAGGCTCGGCCGTCGTGTCATCGCGTCCATCGCATTCCCCGCTCACCCTGTTGCGGCATTCCGGCCTTGCGATCACGGTGGCGGTCACCGCCTGGTCGGCGAGCTGTGCCACCGGGCCAAGACCGGCCATCGAGCCATCGTTCGCGGCGCGGACGTACACGCCGATTCGGATCGCCCTGCTGCCCCCGGACGTGTTCATGGTGTTGGACCAAGTGGGCGACAACGATCCCGCGAAATCCGAGGCGCTGCGGCAGGCGGTCTTCGGCGAGGTGGTAAAATTCTCCACGGAGGCGTTTCGTCAGCGCGGCTACGATCTGGATTTGTCGGCGCGTTGGGACGGTGTTGTCGGTCAGGACGGGCAGGTCTTGGTGGGCCGCGACGAGTTGGCGGCAATGGCGAACAGCATCCTGCAATTCGCCAACGGTCCGGCGGGCGCCCAACAGGGATCCCTGACGACAGCGGAAATAATCGCTCCCGATTTGGCGGCGAAGATCGGCTGGGCGACCCGGTCGGATTCCCTGCTGTACGTCAACCTCAAGGGGGTCACCACATCCGATGGCAAACGCGCGGCGCAGATCATTTTCTTCGTCGTCGTGATCGCACTCATCGTCTTAGCCGTTCTTGCGGAAAGCAAGAGTGGAGGCCGCGGCGGTGGCCAGCCGGGCCGGAACGGCGGCAGCAATACCAGTTCTGTCGCCGCGCCACCCATGCGCGGCGCACCACCCATCGCTGGTCGTGGGCCCGCCCCCGGTATGTCGGCGGCGGGCGCCACGCGTGGACCGACGCCGGTGGGCCGCGGACCGGGGCCGAGGCCAATCGCGGCAGGCGGCCCCAGACGGGTTTACGGCTCCGGCGGTCCCCATGTCGGTGTCGGTTTCGGGGTGGGCTTCATGGTTCCCCTCGACGGCCCCGCGTACACGCACGAAGGACAAGTTCAGCACGAGGACGAATTGTTTGGCGGCGACCAGATGTACCTGAGCATGACTCTGGTGAATGCCGCCGACGGACGCGTGCTGTGGCATCTGCGCGAGGATTTGGATCTGGACGCCGAGGATCCGAAGGACGTGCAGGCGCTGGTCAATCGCGTGGTGGGATCGATCCCCTTGCGCGGAGATCTAGTTGACGCCCGGGCAGCGACGGCTGCGGCTCCCGGCAAGAAATGAATACCCGATAGCCTCGCGAGTCCTCTGTCCCGGTTCTGTGCCCTGGGGTATTTGCCGTCTTCGTTCATCGGTGTAACGTTTGTTGTCGATGCCTGAGTCCTCAACCCCCGCCTCGACCTCCACGGATCGCCCCGTTCCGATGACCGCGTTCGAGGAGCGCTTCCGGCATCCTCCTGGCCTGGTGATCCTGTTCTTCACCGAAATGTGGGAGCGGTTCAGCTACTACGGCATGAGGGGTTTGCTCAAGCTTTACATGGCAAACTACCTTTTCGTCACGTTGCGCGAGGCGCTGCAGGGTTGCCGCCAGAACGCGCCGCCCTGCGCTTTGGTCCCGGGCAATCCGCACGACATATTGTTCTGGAGCGTCCTTCAGGGATGGTTTCCACAACATCCGGCCGAGGCCGCATCGATTTTGTACGGCACCTACACCGGGCTCGTGTACGCGACCCCCTTTTTCGGGGGCCTGCTCGCGGATCGGTGGCTCGGTCAGAGGCGGACCGTCATCGTGGGTGCTGTTCTCATGGCCCTCGGCCATTTCGTGATGGCGGTCGAAAGCTCGTTCTTTGTCGCCTTGGTGTTGCTCATTTTGGGGAACGGTGCGTTCAAACCCAACGTGTCGACGCAGGTCGGGGGGCTCTATCCGCCCGGGGACCCGCGGCGGGACGGCGCCTACACCATTTTCTACATGGGAATCAACCTCGGCGCTTTCATCTCCAACTTGGTGTGCGGCACTCTGGCCGCAGTCTTCGGCTGGCACTACGGTTTCGCCGCCGCGGGCGTGGGTATGCTCCTCGGTCTCGCCGTCTATTTGGCCGGGGGAAAGCACCTGGCGTCCGACGATCTCAGCAAGCGAAGGGCGGCCCACAAAACCGAGAAGCAGCCGCTCGATTCCGACGAAAGAAAGCGCGTGGGGGCGCTGATCTTGCTGTGCGCGTTGAACGTGGTGTTCTGGGCCGTCTACGAACAGCAGGGTAACACCATGCAAAGCTGGGCGGATTCTCAGACGGTTTGGCCCAAGGTATTTGGGTTCCAGATTCCATCGACCTGGTTTCAATCGTTCAACCCCCTCATGATTATTCTCTTCGCGCCCGTGCTGGATATGTTTTGGATGCGGCAGTCGCGTCGAGGCACGGAGCCCACCAGCGTCACCAAGATGGCCATTGGTTGTGTGATTCTCGGCCTGTCCTTCATCGTGATGATCGTGGGCGCGCGGCTCATCGGCGATGGAAAAGGAAGCCCCGCCTGGCCCATGCTGTGCGTGTTGCTTCTGACGGTCGGTGAACTCTATCTTTCCCCCATCGGATTGTCGTTGGTCACCAAGGTATCCCCGGCGCGAATCGTGTCCATGATGATGGGGATGTGGCTGGCCTCCAGCTTCCTCGGAAATTTTCTGAGCGGCGCGATCGGAGTGCTTTACACCCGTTGGCCGAAGGAGGCGTTCTTCCTCCTGCTCACCGTCCTCGGTGTGGGGGCGGGACTCGCGATACGGGCTTTCAATCGTCCCTTGCACGCCGTGCTCGGGGAAAAATGACCGCCGTCCGTTTGGTCATCCTGTTTGGCGGCCGATCCGCCGAGCACGAGATCTCCGTGCTCTCCGCGCGCAACGTGTACCGTGCGCTCGACCGCGATCGGTACGAACCGGTGCTGGTCGGCATCGACAAGGGTGGCCGATGGAGGTTGGAATCTCCCGCCACGTTGGACGGGGCGCACGGCGATCCTCGTCACGTGCGCCTCGACGATCGCGCGCCCGTCGTCGACACCGGCATCCTGCGACCGGGCGACGTCGTCATTCCCATGTTGCACGGGACCTATGGCGAGGACGGAACCGTTCAGGGACTTTTGGAGCTGGCCGACGTGGCCTATGTCGGTGCCGGGGTGCTGGGTTCTGCGATCGGGATGGACAAGGAAGTGGCCAAGCGCCTGCTTCGCGACGCGGGGATCCCCGTCGTGGACTTCCGTCTGGTAAGGGCGCACGACTTTTCTCGTGACCCGAGCGCGTGTCTCGTGAAGGGGGCCGATCTTGGCTATCCCCTGTTCTGCAAACCCGCCAACGCCGGCTCTTCGGTTGGCGTCGCGCGCGTCGCCCGCCCGAGTGATTTGGGCCCCGCCCTGATGGCGGCCTTGCGATTCGATCGGAAGGTGCTGTTGGAACGGGCCATTGACGCTCGGGAAATCGAGTGTGCGGTGCTGGGCAACGACGATCCGATCGCGTCCACACCGGGCGAAATCGTGCTGACGCACAAGGATGGTTTTTACTCTTACGACGCGAAGTACGTGGACCCCAACGGGGCGGTCTTCCAGATTCCCGCCGATCTCACCGCCGCGCGGATCGAGCGCATCCGCGCGCTCAGCATCGCCACATTTCGGGCCTTGGAACTTTCGAGCATGGCGCGAGTCGATTTCTTCCTGGACCGCAAGACCGGCGAGCTCTTCGTCAACGAGGTGAACACCCTGCCCGGATTCACCTCGCTTTCTGGGTATCCCAAGATGTGGGAGGCGTCAGGGTTGCCGCTTCCCGATCTGGTGGACAGGCTGGTCGATCTAGCGGTCGAGCGTAGGGACGCACGCCGTGATTTAGCTCTCTCGCCGCTACACGACGCCTAGACGCATCGCGTTTCACAAACCCGTTCAGGGGCGAGAGTAGTCAGGCAGAAAGTACTTGACGGGACGAACAATCGCGGGCAAAAGACATCAGGTTTTGCGTGTATGACATCAGGTTTTGCGTGTAGGGCGACGACATGGAATCCCAGATAGGGCGTAGCTCAGGTCGGGGGGTTGGCAGGCCTTCAAAGGCGCAGCCATTTCGGTCTTTTGTGGTGGACCTGCTGCTCGCCAACCCCAAGATGAAATCCCTCGAGATCGTTCGCGGGGCAAAGGCCGCCGGCTACGATGGCGGCAAAAGCGCTCTTTACGCGGTGATCGCCAGTTTGAGACCTCGGCGGAGTCGGCCGCTTGGTCACCAGGACAAAATTCCCGGCGAAGTCATACGGCATGGCCTTGGCCAGGTCGATGTCCGTTTCATGGATGGGCAAACCCGGTCCCTCGCATTTCTGGCCTCGCGCCTGGAATACTCACGGTTTTCCCACGTGTCCCTGATGCCGGACCAGGGCGTCGAGACTCTGGTTCGGTCGTTGGTCCGTCACTATGAACTGATGGGTGGCGTTGCTCTGCTGGCGGCTTTTGATAGGTCCAAGCCCGTCGCCACCAGAACCGATGCGGATGGACAGGTCCTTGAATGGGATCCGTCCTTCGCGTACGCGGCCATCCAACTTGGCCTGGGGGTGGAAGTGCGGGCACGCCGCGGCGCGGATCGCGGATTCGGGACCAACCTTGGAAACTGGGTCAAGAACAGCTTCTTCAAAGACCGCTCTTTTGCGGGCGAAGTCGATCTCGAGCGCCAACTTAAGGACTGGGTCGCGAAAACCAACAACACCGTTTCCGTGGAGGGTGCCCAGCTCGATAACCAAACCCCTGCTGTTTTGTTGGCCGAGGAGCGGCAGCGCCTGCGTCCGTTGAAAACCACGCCTGAGGCCTTGGCCCTTCGTGTTCCCATCGTCGTTGGACCGCGCGCCGCCGTGCTGCACGAAGATCAGTCGTACGCGATGCCCGCCGAGGCGGTCGGGTTGGTGGGCGCCCTGTATCTGTATCCGGACAGGGTCGTGGTCGTGGCGGGCCGTTATCAAACGACGCATCAGCGCTACGGAACCGGGCTCGTGGACGACAAACCGTGGGGTGGGCCGGGCAGCCCCCGGTTCCGCCTGGCCGCCGGTCGTGCCCCCGGTTCCCTGGCAGAGCATCCCGAAGTTGGCGGTCACCGGGTTGGAGCAACTCCGCCCCGCGGCTGACGGGGCCGGTCTTTCTCGCCAGAGCGGCTTCGCCGCCATGAGGGGGTGTCCCCCCGGGTGTCCCCCTCATGTGCTCCCCCGCAGGCCGTCAACGCCGGCGTGGCGCGGGGTCCCCAGGCAGGTCTTCCTGCGTGGGGTGCGGCTTTGCCACGCCTCCCGATGCTTGGAAAAGCCTTATGATCGGCCTTCGGAGAAGTTGCCTTATTTAGCGCCCGACTATCGAGGCCCGCCGGCAAAATCACAGCAACGCGGCCGGGTCACGAGGCTGGAGGACGGCGCTATCCACCTTGCCCTCGACTTCGGCGGCGGGCCACAGGACGGCGTGGGAAACATGGGCGCCCGAGCGGACGATTGCGCCTCGGCCCACAACGACCTCCGGGCCGACGATGGCATTGGCCTCGATCACCGCGTCGGCTTCGATGCGAACGGGGGCGATGACGTGGGCGCGGGGATCAATGTTGGCATGGGGATCGATTCCGGTCAGGGGCCCTGGCGGATGGCTGATGAGGTGGGGGTCACGCAACAGCGCAAGATTGCCCGCTAGGTAACGTTCCGGCGTCGAATGCTCCGCGAAATACCCGGGTAGCACGACTGCCCGGATATCGGCGCCGTCTTGCAATGCCGGGATATACCCATCGCGCACGGAATCGGACGGCACCGGATGCAGCCGATCCAACACCTGCCGACCGACTATCTGAATTCCGGTGAACATCCGCTCGATGATCTTCCCGCGGGGCACGAGCGGCGAGGTGGCGTCGAGGATGCCGACCACGCGCCCGTCCTCGTCGGAGGAAATCGCGCCCCAGGTGCGCGCGGCCGGATCGTCACGCAAGACCAATGTTGCATCGGCGCCGGACGCTTCGTGAGCAGCGATCAGCGCCTGCAGGTTCACGTTGGCGACCACCTTGGCATTCATGACCACGACGGAGCCGGTACCGAGCAACGGTCGAGCGCGGGCCAACCCGCCGCCCGTGCCCAGCAAGTCGATTTCATCCGAGTAGGTCACGCGGACCCCCATGGCGCTGCCGTCGCCGAGCGTGCTTCGAATGAGATCCCCATGGTGATGCAGGTTCACGATCACTTCGGTCAGGCCCGCACGCGCGCATGCCGCCAAACCGAACAAAATAGCGGGGTAACCACAGATCGGCGCCAACGGTTTCGGCAGCGTCCGGCCCAGAGCGCCAAGCCGCGTGCTACGGCCCGCCGCCAGCAGCATCACCTTCATCGAGTTCCGAAAGCTATCATGGTATGCCTTTCGCGATGAAAATCTGCGTCATCGGAACCGGTTACGTGGGCCTTGTCGCGGGCGCCGGGTTCTCGGACATGGGGAATGACGTCGTCTGCTGCGACGTCGATCGGAACAAGATAGATGGGTTGAACCGGGGCGAGCTGCCGATCTACGAGCCGGGCCTGGACAAGCTGGTGGCGCGGAACGCCGCCGAGGGCCGCTTGCAGTTCACCACCGACATCTCGCGCGGTGTCGCGGGGGCGGAGGTTGTCTTGTTGGCCGTCGGAACACCCCCGGGCGCCGATGGCTCGGCCGACCTGTCGTTCATCTTCAAGGCGGCCGAGAGCATCGCGGACGCGCTGACCGGCTGGGCGGTCGTGGTCACCAAATCCACCGTACCCGTGGGAACCGGGGACAAGATCGAGGCCCTGATGGTGAAGCGGACGCGGCAAGAATTCGCCGTGGCATCCAATCCCGAGTTCTTGAAGGAGGGCGACGCCGTCAACGACTTCATGAAGCCGGACCGCGTGATCGTCGGCGCAGAGGACAAGCGTGCCATCGAATGCTTGCGAAACCTGTACGCTCCCTTCACGCGCACGAGCGACCGGATGATGGTCATGGACCGTCGGTCGGCCGAGCTCACCAAGTACGCCGCCAATTCGATGTTGGCGACGAGAATTTCGTTCATGAATGATCTGGCGAACCTGTGCGAGATCCTGGGCTGCGATATCGAATTGGTCCGAAAGGGCATGGGGTCGGACGCGCGCATCGGCCCCAAATTTCTGTTCGCGGGTCCTGGATTCGGGGGCAGCTGTTTTCCGAAGGATCTGCGAGCCTGCATCAGCACCGGGCAGCAGGCAGGGTACTCCTTGCGGATACTGGAAGCGGTCGTCGCGGTCAATGAGACGCAGAAGCAACGACTGGGCGAAAAGGTATTGGCCTACTTCGGTAGCAACCTGCGGGGCAAGCGAATCGCCGTCTGGGGCCTCGCCTTCAAGCCGGGGACTGATGACATTCGCGAGGCTCCGGCGCTCACGTTAATCGATCAGTTGCTGGGGGCTGGCGCCGAGGTCGTGGCGACCGATCCGGTGGCCATACCGGGGGTTCGCAAGCTCTACGGTGATCGTATCCGATTCGAGGAGGGGAACTACGAGACCGTCGAGGGAGCGGACGCCTTGGTGCTGGTGACGGAGTGGAACGAGTTCCGTCGCCCGAGCTTTGAGCGCCTCAAGAAGGCCATGAGTCAGCCGGTCATTTTCGATGGGCGAAACGTTTGGGATCCGGCCGAGGTTCGCGCCGCCGGCTTCACCTATGAAGGGATCGGCCGCGGCAGATCCCGCAAGGCGTCCCCCGGGACTACGGCCTGACAGCCCTTTCCGTGGTCGTTCATTTTATTCGTTGGTCCATAATCCATGCCGCCCGCCGCTCCGCTTGTTCACGCAGACCCAGCCCTCCACCCGTTTCGCCGTTTGTTTGCCTACGCGCGACAGTACCGTCGTGACGTTTGGTTGGCGTCGTTGTGCTCGGTCCTGAACAAGTTCTTCGACGTCTTGCCCGAGGTTCTGATCGGGGTTGCCGTCGATGTCGTCGTGCACCGGAAGGATTCCTTCCTGTCGCGCTTCGGCGTTAGCGATCCCCGTACGCAGATCATAGGCCTAGCCGTGGTGACGGTCGTGATCTGGGTTGGCGAGTCGTTGTTTCAGTACCTCTACGACGTGCGCTGGCGGAATCTCGCCCAGAACCTGCAACACGAGCTGCGCATGGAGGCATACCGGCACATTCAGAAGCTGGAAATGACGTGGTTCGAGAACGTGCGCACCGGAAACCTGATGTCGATCCTGAACGACGACATCAACCAAATGGAGCGTTTCTTGAACGGTGGCGCGAACGATCTGATTCAGATCGTCACGGGCTCCCTGCTGGTCGGCGCCGTGTTTTTCGCGCTCGCGCCGCGGATCGCCTTGCTGGCGCTCTTGCCCGTGCCGGTGATCATCTACGGGGCATTTTGGTTTCAGCGCCGGCTGGCCCCCCGTTACGCGCGGGTCCGGGAAGCATCGGGCGGGTTGAATGCCCGGCTGAACAACAACCTGCTCGGCGTGGCCACGATCAAGGCCTACACCGCTGAGGCCTTCGAGGCCGAACGAATCCAAGACGCGTCGGATGGTTACCGAAGCGCCAATCGCGAGGCGATCCGCTTGTCGGCCGCGATCACACCGATCATCCGCATGGCCATCCTGGCCGGCTTCACCGTCACGCTATTGTACGGGGGCTTCATGGCGCTGCAGGGCAGGCTGGGGGTGGGCAGCTACTCAGTGCTCGTGTATCTCACGCAGCGTTTGCTTTGGCCCATGACTCGGCTCGCCGAGCTGAGCGATCTGTATCAACGTTCCACCGCGTCGATAAAGCGGGTGATGGATCTGGTGCAGACGCCGATCGCGATCCCTTATGGGGGCGCGCGCCTGCCGGCGACGGCGGTGGTGGGCGAGATTGCGTTCGATCACGTCGACTTCGCCTACGACGGCGGGGCCCAGTCCACAACGAAGCCCACGCTGCACGCCACACTGAGCGACATCACGCTTACCATTCCGCCTGGTCACGCCGTGGCTTTCGTGGGCGGCACAGGCGGCGGAAAGAGCACGCTCGTAAAGTTGCTGTTGCGGTTTCATGAACCGCGGCGAGGCACAATCCGGCTGGACGGACGACCGCTCGGGGAGTTGGATCTGGAGGACCTGCGTCGGGCCATCGGCTACGTGGCGCAGGACAGCTTTCTGGCCGACGCCACGGTCGCCGAAAACATCGCCTATGGCGTCCCCGATGTTCCGCGCGCGGCGATCGTCGCGGCCGCCGTCACCGCGGAGGCGCACGACTTTGTGTCGGCGATGCCAAGCGGTTACGACACGCAGGTCGGCGAGCGCGGTCAGAAGTTGTCGGGCGGCCAGCGGCAGCGAATCGCGCTCGCGCGCGCGATCCTGAAGAATCCCCCCATCCTGGTGCTCGACGAGGCCACGAGCGCGGTCGACAACGAAACCGAGGCCGCCATCTTGCGATCACTTGACCGCGTGGTCGTGGGTCGAACCAGTATCATTATCGCTCACCGCCTATCCACCGTGCGCAACGCCGACTTCATCTACGTGCTCGAGGACGGACGTATCGTCGAGCAGGGGACCCACGACGATCTGCGCGCGGCCGGCGGGCCGTACGCGGCGCTCTGGCGACTTCAGACGGGCGAGCGTCCGACTCCCGCCGGAAGCGGCCTGCCCACGCCATCGGCTGGGGTTTCCGCCAAGGCAATCACGACGTGATGTACGGGCTTCCGAATGGAGGCGCTGAAAACCGCGGGCCTTTCGGTGTGCCTCCAGATTCGACGCGAGGATTTACTAGGATTTCCGTGCCCGTGTGATCACGGGTAGTCGCACTTCTTGGAGGCATTCTCGAGGTAAGCCGTGACACAGGCGTTCCAGATGCCTTACCCGGACGAAAATGTAAACGAATGAGGCAAGTTTCCGGATGGCGATCGCGGTAGCTTTTCAAGCACCCAGAGGCGCAGCTTTGCTGCGCCGGGATCGACGGCTTAGGGATCCGTCGGGAGGGGTCCGCCCCTTCCCGCGAAGCGCCGAAGGCGCGTGATCAGGCATTCTCGATGCGGGCAGCCACGACGGTCACGTTGTCGAGGCCCCCGTTGCGGTTCGCTAGGCTGATCAGTTCCTCACAGATGCTGTCTAGATCTCTGTCGGTGCCGGCGATGTCGGCGATCTGCTCGTCGGACACCATGCCGGACAGCCCGTCGGAGCACAGTACGTACACGTCGCCCATTCGAGGCGTGTCCACGTAGACGTCCACCTGGACGGTGTCGCGCATTCCGAGCGCCCGGACAATCACGTTCTTGTGCGGGAACGCGGCGATTTCCGCGGGGGTTAAATGTTTCATCTTGATGTAGTCGTTCAGGAGCGAGTGATCCTCGGTCAGCTGTTCGAACGCACCATCGCGCCGGCGGTAGAGGCGGCTGTCCCCCACGTGGCCGACTATCAGGGCATCATCCAGAAACAACGTCGAGATCACGGTCGTGCCCATGCCGTGGCAATTGGGGTCGCGCTGCGCTTGTTCGTGGATTTTCAGGTTCGCCAGTTTGATGGCCGTGATGAGGCGGTTGACGTCGTATCTGTGCCCACGGTCCATCTTGAACGGCCACGTCAACTGCTGCTCGTCTTGGGTGGTCCTGAAGAAACCCGCGATCGTTTCAACCGCCAGCTTGCTGGCCACCTCGCCCGATGCGTGTCCACCCATGCCGTCGGCGACGATGGCCAACCGCTCGAACTCTGGCAAGTACAACGAATCCTCGTTGTGCGCGCGCTTCATGCCGACGTTCGTGTCGCCGGCGAAGCGGACACGCATTCCGTCGAGCGGGAATGACGTACTCATGGCGAAACATCCATCGTAGCCTCGCGAGCCGAACGTCGCAACGAAATGCGGCGTTCGCGCGAACGCGGGGAGCCGCTATGAGCTTGAGCTTGGACTCTCGCCCCCACGGGTCTGTTTGCCTGATTTGTCATGTTTGCCCGATTTGCCCTGTTCGTCGCGTTCGCCCTGCTCGCGCTGGCGGGGGTCGACGAAGGCCACTCGTGGTCCCAACTCGATGCACAGGCATTCCCCGGCCCGATAGATGTCCCCGTCGATCGTGTAGGGTGTGTTGGGCTCAAAGGGTCTTATCTCCACGTTGGAAGCGACCGTGCTGAACGCGTGTGCGGGTGATATGCCGCGGCCCCTGCGCACGGAGGCCAGGTCGGAAACCAGCGCTCGCGCACCGGCGTGGATGGCGAGGACGGCAAAGCGATCTGGATCATCGTCCGCCTGGTGGAGGAGCTTGAATCCGAGGCCCACCTCCCGAACCGTGCCGGCGCCCACCGCCATCAGGTCCGGAAAATCCAACGTCTGCCCATTGACGACCACCACGCCACGGAACCGTTTGAACACCCTGCGTACGAACGGCCCTTGAATGAGGGCCGATAGAAACAGTCGCCCGAGCAGCCATATCGCCCGCGCCGGGCCGTATTGGCGCCCCGCGTAATACTCGACCAGAAAGTTGGCCAGAACACCATTGCCGAATACGAACCCGACGTGGTCGCCAATGCGGAGGCAGCGCCGGTAGATGAGGGCGGGCGAGCGCCCGGCCCTGTCGAGATCGCCGAGGTGCGCCAAAAACGGGACTGCGCGGGTACGAATCCCAAGCGAACTGGCGACCACATTCATGGTGCCCCCGCCCAGAATTGCAATCGGCGGCAGGGCACTCTGGTCGAAGGCTCGCAACAGGGCGGTCAGGGTCTTGTGTAACGTCCCGTCGCCTCCATGCACGGCTATGACGGTCGGCGGATCGGCTGCCAGGGCGCGTGTTTCTTCGTCGAGCGCCTGCAGGGATGACGGCGCGATCACCCGGCCCGCGTCACCGAGAGCGCGCGCGAGGCGTGCAGCGAGAAGCGGATTCTTCCGGTTGGCCCGAGACCGCGGATTGACGAACGCTGCGATCACGGGCCCTATCAGGTTTCGTCTTCGTGGTCGGCGGGCTCGGGCGCATTATCCTGAGCAGCCTCGGAATCGTCGACCTCCCCGGCGGAGGTATCTGAGCCGCGCGCGGCCGCGGCCTCGGCCTCGGACACTGTCGCGATCTTCGGGTACCAGTCCTCGAAGACCGCCACGATCTGGCGCGCCTGCTTCTCGCTCGAGATGTTGAATGACGACTGTTTGCGATAGCTGCCCTTGCTCTTCTTGAAACGAACGATGGCCATCTTCGGCGCTCGAAACTTGCCGCTCTTTCTATCCAGTTCCTGGAACAGAAACATCATGGTCACCCAGCCACCCTTGGTCAGGACCGCTCGGTCCAATTCCTTTCGGACGAGCGTCCCATCCTCCTCGTAGTTGTACGTCAGCTCATCCAGGGTCTCGGCCATGTGAATGGGACCTCGGGCTTGGCGCCAGGTTCAGGGAGTCTCAGCGAAGCGTGCTTCCAGGGCGAGGCGGTCCGCGGGAGACAGATCGACGAATTCAATGCCCATTCCGGCCATACGATTCTGCCCGTCCTGAGCATTCCCCCGCGATACCCGAACGACGCGACCGACGGCCGAGATGCGACGACTGGGGGCAATCTCGATCTGGAGGTTCAGGATCTCGCCCACTTCGAAGAGCAAGTCGGAGCGCAGAAACGCCCCACCGGCCGACAGTTCGGTCGTCTCGAACTGGATGCCGGCCTTGACCCGATTCATGGCGTCGCTCACCAGAACTGGCAACTCGACGGGCTGCCGAGAATGCTTGCGCATGTCGCGTCGGACATGCGCGTTGCTCACGGGCGCAGCTCCACGAAAGTCGACGTCCGCACCTCTAACGAGACGCGGGTCGCGGACAGGGGCATTTGCTTGCCTGAACGACGAACGAGATCCAACGCGGCGGCGATGGGCGCGCCCGGTGTCGCCCGAGCCGCCGAGACCAGCGCGTCGAGCGCTTGTCGGGACACCGTAAAGGGAATCTGACCGCTGGCCGGAACGCTGTTCGACGGGACGACGCAGGTCAACGCGACCGTCGCGCCAAAAGGCCGCAGCTCGATGGATGTTTCGGTCACCTCGGTCGGGGTGAGGTTCAGATTCAAATCGGCGCTGATCGGAATCAGCATTCCATCGCGCGGGACACTGCCATTTACCGTCTTGATCCAACCGGTGGCGGGAACACCGACGACTGCCAAGTCCAATCCGTCGCCCGACAGGTCACCCGCCAAGTCCCCGGACAGGTTCCGGGACGAGTCTCGGGAAGGATTCGGGCTGGGCACGACCGTCATCCCGCCCCGGACGCGCACCTCCTGGGGGA
Organism: Pseudomonadota bacterium; assembly: GCA_017881245.1. GTDB lineage: Bacteria > Myxococcota_A > Polyangia > Fen-1088 > Fen-1088 > FEN-1088. Next base: position 50,851 of record JADGRC010000073.1, on the reverse strand, counting down.
CGGACGACAGTCCGAGGGGTCCAGCCTCGCCGACCACACCGCCGATGGTCGCGGCCAGATCGGGATAAAGACGGGGAGAGGGTCGAATCTCGACGGCGTTGTCGCCGGCGACGGAAACCCCAATACCGGCCAGTTCCTCGAGCTCGATAGCGTCGCCGCGCGCCACCAGCGCCGCGGCCGCCTGGTCGACGTCGCGCACCTGGCAATCATGGAGTGGCGCGTCCGCCGCCAGCGGATCGACCATCCCCAAGATCTCGGCCGCGGCCATGCCGGAAAACACGGCGCGAAATGCCAAGACGCTCAACGACGCCGGCAAGGAGTCCGGCAAGGACGCCGGACTTTGCGGCGAAACGTCGATTCGCAGGGAGACCGCCGAAGTGCGAGCGCTGACCGGCGTCGACGCATCGACCGAGGGAATGGCACCGTCGCAAGCCGCTAGGGTCCATAGGGCTCCCGCCAGCGCGGGCAACGCCCAGCCGAGACGCCGCGCATCCGGCGGCGCCGACATAGGGTCCTTCCGCGATAGGGCAGCAACAGGTGCCTTACCCGATCGAAATCTGAGCAAATGAGGCAACTTTTCCGAATGGCGATCGCAGAGCTTTTCCAAGCACCGGGAGGCGCAGCTTAGCTGCGCCGGGATCGACGGCTTAGGGATCCGTCGGGAGGGGTCCGCGGGGAGGGGTCCGCCCCTTCCCGCGAGCGCCGAAGGCGCGTTAGGTGGCATGCGGGGCATTTTGGTTGCGTCCAAAGACCCCCCATCATACAGCTCCTCTGCACTTGCGGCCATATTCTGGTAGTTAAGGGACCCGATGTCGCGCATCCGCCCGGAAGAAGTCCGAGAAATCGCCGTACTGGCGCGGTTGGCTCTCACCGACGCGGAAATCGTCAGAATGACGCGGGATCTTGACGCGATCCTGGGGCACATCGATGCGTTGCGGGAGCTGGATACGACATCGACGGAGCCCATGACCCATGCGGTGCCCTTCGATTGCCCCTTGCGGCCCGACGTCGAGGAACCCCCGTTGTCCGTGGACGAGGCTCTGCGAAATGCGCCGCGCCGCGACCAGAATTTTTTCCAGGTCCCGCGCATCGTTCCCGTCACCGGGACGGTGGAGGAGGGCTAGGTGGAATTGCCGAGCGACGCCGTAGACGCGCGCGACGTTCGGGGCGCCGGCATCGCGCGGCTGGCCGAGGGGGTGCGTGCCCGCAAGTTCAAGGCGCGCGACTTGACCGAGGCGTATCTCGACCGCGTGGCACGCCTCGACCGCGCGCTTGGGGCGTTCCTGCTGGTGGACAGCGAGGGGGCGCGGCGGCGGGCGGACGATATTGATCGGAGGATCGCCGCTGGCGAGGACGTCGGACCGCTTGCGGGCGTTCCGATCGCGCTTAAGGACATCTTCGTGACCCGTGGAATCGAGACCACGTGCGGTTCGAAGATCTTGCGCGGTTTCGTGCCGCCCTATGAATCGACGGCATCGCAACGGCTTGCGGACGCGGGTGCGGTGATGCTTGGCAAGCTGAACATGGACGAATTCGCGATGGGATCGTCGACCGAGAACAGTTCGCGTGGGCCAGTCCGGAACCCCTGGTCGCTGGCGCATGTTCCGGGCGGATCCTCGGGTGGCTCGGCGGCGGCCGTGGCCGCTTCGCTTTGCGCGGGATCGCTTGGGACAGATACAGGCGGTTCGATCCGGCAGCCGGCGGCCATGTGCGGGGTGGTCGGCGTGAAGCCGACTTACGGGCGTGTGTCTCGCTTTGGCGTGATTGCCTTTGCCTCGTCGTTGGATCACCCGGGACCCTTCGGCCGCACGGTGGATGACGCGGCGGCGTTGCTCGAGGTGATTGCTGGTCTCGATCCGCGCGACGCGACCAGCGTGCCTTCCCCGGTCGGCCGTTATCGTGAAGCCGCCCGCGCCGGTGTTGCCGGCCTGCGCGTGGGGGTTCCGGCCGAATACTTCGGCGCCGGCATGGATCCCGAGATCGAGGGCGCGGTGCGCGCCGCCGTCGACGAATTCGGGCGCGCGGGCGCCAAGATCGTGCCGGTCTCGCTGCCCCACACGAAATACGCAATCGCGACGTACTACCTCATCTGCACGGCGGAGGCGTCGTCGAACCTCGCGCGGTACGACGGCATCCGCTATGGCTACAGAACCCCGGACGCGCGATCGCTCGATGAGCTTTACACCCTCACGCGCGGCGAAGGCTTCGGCCCGGAACCCAAGCGCCGGATCATGCTCGGGACATACGTGCTGCGCTCCGGATATTACGACGCGTATTACAACCAGGCGCTGAAGGCTCGCCGCAAGGTCGCCGACGACTTCGCTGCCGCGTTTTCGCTTTGCGACGTTCTGGTCACGCCTACGTCGCCGGTTCCCGCGTTCAAGTTCGGGGAGAAGACCGAGGACCCGCTGCAGATGTACTTGGCCGACGTGATGACGGTCGCGCCGAATCTGGCCGGTGTGCCCGCGTCGTCCCAGTGTTGCGGATTCACGCGTGCGAATTTGCCTGTCGGGTTGCAGATCATCGCTCCGCCCCTCGGAGAGGAGGCCCTGTTTCGCGCGGCCGGGGCGTACGAGGCGCGGACGGATTGGCACAGACGATTGCCGGCGGATCCAGTGGTGCCGGTCGAAGGTGCGCCGTGAACGACGCAACCCCGGGATATTCGACTTTGCCTGACGCCGGCGAACCCGCAACGGGCTTCGGAAAATACGAGATCGTCATCGGGCTGGAGGTGCATGCGCAGCTCACCACGCGCAGCAAGATATTCTCCTGGTCGTCGTCTGCGTACGGCGCCGAGCCGAACGCCGCCACGGATCCCGTGTGCCTGGGAATGCCGGGCACGCTGCCGGTTCTGAACGAGGCGGTCGTGCGCGCGGCCGTCCGCCTGGGGCTGGCGGTTGGCAGTCGCATCCGCGGGCGATGCCGTTTCGCGCGTAAGCATTTCTTCTACCCCGACATGCCGAAGGGCTTTCAGCTGTCGCAGTTCGACGAGCCGATCTGCGAAGGGGGCATCGTCAGGTTTCGCGTGCGCGGAGAAACCAAGAAGGTCCGTTTGGTCCGGATTCACCTGGAAGAGGACGCGGGAAAAAGCGTCCACGCGGCGGGCGGCTTCAGCTTCGTCGACTACAACCGTTCCGGTGTCGGTCTGTGCGAGATAGTCAGCGAGCCGGACGTGCGCTCGGCGGAAGAGGCCGCGGAGTACGTGCGGGCCCTGCGGGCGCTTGTGCGAACGTTGGGCATTTGCGACGGGAATATGGAGGAAGGGTCGCTTCGCTGCGATGCGAACGTGTCTTTGCGCCTGCGGGGCGAGACGAAGCTGGGGACGAAGGCCGAGCTCAAGAACATCAATTCGTTCAAGAACGTGCGCGACGCGATCGAACACGAGGTGCGGCGGCAAGCGGCGTTGCTGGATCGCGGCCTTCGGGTCGTCCAGGAGACGCGCCTGTGGGACGCGGCGAACGGAGTCACGATCTCGATGCGCTCAAAAGAGCAGGCGCACGACTACCGGTATTTCCCCGAGCCGGATCTGCCTCCGTTGGTGATCGATGAAAAATTTTTAGCCGACGCGCGGGCTTCGCTGCCCGAGATTCCTGAGGATCGGTTTGACCGATACACGGGCTCGGGCGGCCTGTCCCCACAAGATGCGGGGGTCCTGGTCGGCGAAAGAGAGATCGCCGACTATTTCGACGCTGCCGTGACGGTCGGAGCGACCATCGGTGTCACGGCGAAGAAGGTGGCCAACTGGTTGATCAACGAGGTCTTGGCACGCGTGGACGATCCACGCCGCCTAGGTGCCGGGGACTTGCCCGTGCTCCCGTCGGCGCTGGTCGAACTGGTGGCCTTGGTCGAATCGGGCGTGCTGTCGGGAAAGCAGGGCAAGGAGGTCTTCGCGCGCATGTGGACCGAGCGCCGTAGGGCGGCGGACATCGTCGCGGCGGAGGGCCTGGCCCAAGTGTCCGACAGCGGCACTCTGCAGGAGGCTTGTCGCCGCGTGCTTGACGCGCATCCCGCCGAGATCGCGCGGTACCGGGCGGGTGAGGGCAAGTTGATAGGATTCTTTGTTGGTGCCGTGATGAAAGAGACCGGCGGCAAGGCCAATCCCCGGGGAGTAAACGAGATCCTCAGGAAATTTCTGCAAGGTAACTGACCTCGGACGTGCGGATCCGCGAGCGGTTCACTTACACATTCGCGGATTGCCACAGATGGCGGCGTTGCAGCAGACGGACTTCGCACAACTGCCCGCGCCGCCGCAGGTGATACCGCAGGAGGCGCCGCCGCACGAGATCGCTGCCGCGCACGACGCGGCCCCCCCGCAGGCCACGACGATCTTCGCCGCGTCGCTCATGATCGCGCCCTTGCACGACGATCGGCCCGAACATTCCAGTTGTGTCTGATTTCCGTGACACTGGATGGCGCCCCCGCAGCTGTCGTCGCCCGTGCACGAGATGGTTGCCGTGGCGGCGTTTCCCGCGATCGTTCCGGCGCATGATGATGGGCCCGCGCACGACAGGACGCACGCAGTCCCGGCACAGCGGATGTTACCAGCACACGATCGGTCTCCCGCACACGCGATCTCGCAGCCCGTGGCTCCGGAACAATCGACGTCGCTCCCGCACGCGGATGCCCCGCAGGTGATGTGACAGGGAATCCCCGAGGGGCACTTGATCGCGGCGCCACAGGCTCCGGGACCGGAGCAATCAAAAGCGCATGCGCCCGTCGTTGGTTCACAAGCGCCCCCCGCCCGCGCGCAGGTCGTGCACGCCTTCGACAGGGCGGCTCCCCCCGCGCCGTCCATCGCTGGCACAGGACCTCCGATTCCCCCGGTACCTGGTCCGCCTGCCCCCATCCCTCCGGCGGAGGCTTGCGGTTCGGCGACGCCACCAGCTCCGACCAACGGGTCTCGCATGTCCGTCGGACCTCCGGCGTCCACGTCCGATGAATCACCCATCGTTCGGGTTCCTCCGGTGCCGATCGAACTCGGTCCGCCGCCGCTTGCCATCCCGCCTCGGTCGACCGCGTTGCCGGAACCTCCGCCGCTCCTGCCCGACGAATCAGCGAGAATCCCCACGCCAACGGTTCCCCCGGCACCGCTGCTCAGGCCCAGACCGGACCTGTCGACCAGACAACCAGCCAACGCGATCACCGCCAGGAACCCGCCGCGCGAGGTTCCGTGGAACGCGTGCCTCATAGTGTACCATTCACGGCGCGATTCGGTCCGCTGTCAATCACATCCGTTGCGCGGACCGTGCCGGTGGAGATGTTTTCGACGACGCCGCTCCGTGGCTGGCCGCGCTGGAACCCGCTGAAACCCCGCTGGTCCCGCTGGTCCCGCTGGACTCGATGTAGACGCCTCCGCTTGAAACAGGCTAGGATCCGCTACATGGCGGCGGTCCGACTAGGTCCCCGGCAACGACCGCCCGGGCATCCGGACGTCCTGTCGCCGGTATTTTGGCTTCACGATCGCGTGGTGCTGCTCGACCAGCGCCGTCTGCCCCACGAAGAGGTCTGGACGGGCTACGATGACGCGGACGATATCGTTCGGGCCATTCGCGAGATGGAGGTGCGCGGCGCCCCGGCAATCGGTTGCGCCGGGGCCTTTGCCGTCGCTCTCATGGCCCGGCTGGGACTCCCGTCGGTCGAGTTGCGCCGCCGGATGCGCGCGATCGTGGAGGCAAGACCGACCGCCGCAAATCTGGCAGTGGCCGTGCACAGGATGGCCAACGCGTTGACCATGGAGCGCGATCCCGTGGTCGAGGCGCAACTGATCTGGAAGGAAGACCTCGCCGCGTGCCGCGAGATCGGCAACCGCGGCGCTGCCTTGCTGCCCGCCGAAGGAACCATTCTCACCCATTGCAACGCCGGTGGGTTGGCCACCGCGGGCTACGGAACGGCATTGGGCATCGTGCGCGCGGCGGTCGCGGCGGGAAAACGAATTTCCGTGTTGTGCGACGAAACGCGACCGTGGCTGCAGGGAGCGCGTCTGACGACGTGGGAATTGGCACAGGATGGAATACCGGTCGAGGTGATCATCGACGGCGCGGCGGCGCACTTTCTGTCGCGGGGCGAGATCGCCGCGGTCGTCGTTGGCGCGGATCGCATCGCTCGAAATGGCGACGTCGCGAACAAGATCGGCACCGTGGGGCTGGCGGCCGCGGCCTCCACCTTCGGAGTTCCCTTCTACGTCGCGGCGCCACAGACGACCGTTGACCGCTCGACAGAAAATGGAGCCGAGATTCCCATCGAGCTCCGGGACGTCGAGGAAGTCGCGAGCATCGAGGGACGTCGCGTGTTGCCCGACGGTGTGGGCGCACGAAACCCCGTGTTCGACGTTACCCCCGCGCGTTTGGTCACGGCGGTGGTCACGGACACGGGCGTCTGGACCGCCCCTTACGCTTTTTGACGTGATTTTTTCGATCATCCGCCGATGTGTTGGATTGACTGATCCAATTAAGTGGGTCAGCGTCTCTAACGAGCGAACGAACGCGCGTAACTTTGGGGAAGGGCTTGTATGTGTGCGCTTGTAGGATAAACGCCGCCCGACGAGCAGTTCGCTGACGAGGTCCCATCATGAACACCGGCCGCCGCCGCATCACCTCCGTCGTCGCGCTATCGCCGTTTCTCACCGCGTTGGCGGTCCTGCCGGGTTGCACAGAGGGCCGTCCCAATGAAGGATTCCAGATCGAGGATGGCTCCCTGAGAGGTGAGCTGGCCGTGTACACGTCGGACGATTCCGACGGCAACGGTGAAACGCGGTATGCGCTCCGCGCGCCGTCCGGGACGGAACGCCCGCTCTTGTTCGATCGGGACATGTCGGACCTGGTTCCCGGGGTCGAGCTCAAGGTTTGGGGCAGTGAAACCTCCGATGGCGTTCGGGTGACGTCGTTCCAGGTGGTTTCACCCCCGATCGAGGAACGCACGTCGGCGTTGCGCGCGGGACCCGCCTTCACGGACCGATCGTTCGCGTTCGTGCTGATTGACCTGGGTGGCGGCGTCAATATCACCGCGGACACGGTTATGGCGCGCATGGTGACCGACCCCAACTCGATTCGAAACTACTACCTGTACGCCTCGTATGGCCGCCAGAACATCACGACCCAGGTTCTTGGGCCGTTGACAGCGTCGGCCTTGTCCACCTGCGCAACGACCGACACGACCAGTTTGGCCAATATGTTGCGGCCCATGATTCCCGGAACATTTCAGCACTACCTGTGGTACTTCGGAAGCAAGCAGGCCTCTTGCAAGTGGGCGGGACTTGCGTCCGTGGGCACCGCCGCGAAACCGTCGCGCGATACCTGGTACAACGGCGCCAGCGGGTGCGTGGTCCTGGTTCAGGAACCCGGACACAACTTTGGCATGCAACATTCGTCGTCCATCCGCTGCGCGGGGGTGCCGCTGGCCGACGACACGATGACATGTACGGCATCGGAATACGGAGATCCGTTCGATCCGATGGGCAGCGGCTGCAAGCACATGAACGCCTGGCAAAAAGGCTATCAAGGCTGGTTCGGGGGTTGTAACGGCGTCAACGTCGCAGCCAGTGGTACGTTCACCCTGCTTCCCTTCGAGATGCGTTGCGATGGGGTTCAGTTTCTACAGATCAAGGCGCCCAAGCCGCGCACGATCATGCGCTCAGGGGGCGGGGGCGCCGCCACCATCGAGACATTGGACTACTATTTCGTTGAGCTGCGGACGGGTTTGGATTTCGACGGGACATTGGGCGGAGGGACGGCCTTATCACCTCGTATTTTGCTGCACATCGCGAATGATATTGTGGCCTCGACCAAGCGGGCGATCCACCCCTACATCATCGACATGACACCCAATACGACGACCGGGGTCGCCGCGGGTTTCGCGGATGCGGCGCTCGCGGTGGGACAGACGTTCTCGGACCCGGCGGGGGGTGTCAACATCACGGCGACGGCCGTGGGCCCCACGCAGGCGACCATCACGGTCGAGATTGTGGGCGGGACGACCGCTCCGACCTGCCTGGATGATTCACCGTTCACCGGTCCTGGAGCGGGTCCGGAATCTTGCGTGGACAATACGGCGACGCCTGTCGGCACGGTACAGCCGGTTGGTACTGGTGGCGCGAGCGGCGCCACCACCATCGCCACGGGGGGAACCACCGCGGGGCCGAGCGCGACCGGCGGTGCCGGTATTGCGAGCTCGGGTGGTGCCGGAGTCGGGACAGGGGGAGTAGCGATGGGAAGCGGGGGACAGGTTGTCCCTGGGCTCGGCACTGGTTCAACCGAGAACGACGCGGCGGTTGGTCTCAATGACACGGTCACGGGTGGCTGTGCTTGTTCGATGGACGCGGAAGGGGTCGGGGCGACCTCGGGGCTCGCGAGCGCGATCACGGCGCTGATGTTCCTTCTGGCCCGACGGCGGTCCCGCGGGGGGTGATCCATGTCCTCCCGGATTGTCAGGGGCATGCGAAGCCGGTCGCGCGGCCTTCTGGTTTACAGCCTGGCGACAATGGTGTTCGCGGGCTGCTCTGGCGGAACCAAGCCTGGGTTCGACGCCACCAAGGACGCCGGGGTGGGTGTCGGGGCAACCGCCAACACCTGCCAGGACATTCGCAAATGCGTGGCCTCCTGCGCGAGCGAAGTCGACCAGCCCTGCGTGCAAAACTGCATCGCCGAGGGATCGCCCGCCGCGCAGACAACGTACCAGGCTCTGGCTGCTTGCACTGCCCGGTACTGTCCGACAGGCGACTCCTACTGCGGCTGCGAGCAACACTGTTTCGTGGATGGCCACTGTCTCGCGGAGACCGAAGCGTGCGTGGCCGGCGTGGCCGACCTCGTATGTGAAATGTTCTGCCACTGACGCCGAGCGCTCTGTCAGGCGCGGCGGGCGACGCAGTCGAGGCAGATGAGGCGGTGAGGCCGTGAGGGCCGTGAGGCAGTGAGAACTGTCGGCGCGCGCGGACGCGCTATAAGCTCGCCCACCGGTGACCTTGCGCTCATGGGTGGCTGCCGCACTGTTGATCGCGATCGCGTGCCAGTCAGGCCGCGTCAATGCCGAGGGTGCGGCATCAACGCCCGTCGCGTCCGGTAGCCTTCACGCGGCGCCGAGGGCGGCCCGCCCTGAAACCCCTCTGCGCGCCCCTTCGGAGATCTTGCCCAGGCTAGGCGCGGTTCGCGTTTCGTCGCCACCCGTGCTGGACGGCCGGTTGGACGATCCGGCGTGGGCCTCGTCTCCGGGCACTTCGGATTTCACCCAGCAGGTGCCCTACGACGGAAAGCCTCCGTCGGAGCACACGACCTTGCGGGTCGTCTACGACGACGAGGCCGTCTATTTTGGGTTCGATTGCGATCAGGTGCGGACCCCCGTCGTCGGTCGCCTGACCCGCCGAGACGAGGATTCGGAAAGTGACTGGGTGTGGGTGGAGATCGACAGCCGCCGAGACGCCCGTACCGCGTACGTCTTCGCGGTGAACGTCAAAGGGGTCCTATCCGACGGCATCCTGCACGATGGCACCACATGGGGCCTGGAGTGGGACGAAAACTGGGAAGCGCGGACGGCCCTGACGCCTCGGGGCTGGTCGGCGGAGTTGCGCATTCCCTTTCGCGTCCTGCGTTTCACGCCTGGCCTGCCGGTCCAAGACTGGGGACTCTGGGCGTCTCGATTCATTGGCGTCTCGCAAGAAAAAGACGATTGGCCGTATATCCCCCGCGATGCGGCGACGCCGATTCCATTTTTCGGGCGCCTCACGGATTTGCGGCACCTGGCGCCCGGTGGCACCGTCGAGTTGCGGCCATTCGTCCTCGGGGAAGTGCGCCGCCAATCCGCGGACGCGTCCCTTGTCAATCACGGAATCGACGCGGCCGCCTCGGCTGGCCTCGATTTGAAGCTCCACGTGACCCAGTCCCTGACGCTAGATGCCGCCATCAACCCGGATTTCGCGCAGGTCGAGGCCGACCAACTGATCCTAAATCTGAACAACTACGAGATTCAATATCCAGAGAAGCGGCCACTCTTTCTGGAGGGCGCGGACCTTTTCGCGACGCCGCTTGGCGTCCTTTACTCCCGCCGCATCGGAAGTTCGCCGCCTTTGCCGACACTCGACGGGCAGCGGTTCGTCCGAATTCAACTTGGCAGTTCCCTGTCTGAGCCAATGCTCAGGAATGACCCCAGCGGCGTCGAGGCGCGGTTGGTCGAGGTGCCCAGAGCAGCGACAATCTACGGAGCGCTGAAGTTCTCCGGCCGTTTTCGTGATGCCTGGACGGTGGGCCTGTTGTCGGCGCTGTCCTCGCGAAACGATTTCGAAGTCCAGAATTTTGACCGGCAGGCAGGCCTTCCGCTCACGGGTCCCCTGCGCCACACGGTCGAACCCCTGACCGCGTTCAACGTGTTTCGCCTGCGCCGCGAGATCGGCGCCCGGACGCAGATCGGCGTGGTTGCCACCGCCACCACGCGCTTCGAGGACACCGGCGCCGGCAGGGTCTGTCCCACGGGAGAGGTGGTGGCACCCGGCATCCGCTGTTTTCGCGACGCCACCGTCGGTGGCCTGGATGCCACCTGGCGATCACCCAAGGCGGATTATGTTGCCTCGGGGCAATTGGTCGGAAGTGCTGTCCGCGAAGGTCGCCCCGAGCTCCAGTGGGACGGCACTTCCATCGGGTCCGGGGACCGCGACATCGGCGGCTGGGTGCGACTGGCCAAGGAAGGCGGTCGCACCTTCCTTGCGGAGGGGATCTACACGGGCCTGGGCAGGCGGCTGATGTACAACGATCTGGGGTACATGGCCCGCCAGAACCTGCACGAGGGCAAGGTGGGCCTCGAATTGCGCAATCTGGATCCCGGGCGGCTCACGCTGGAACGACACCTGCGGCTCGACTTGTCCATGCGTCGCAACCTGGATGGTCTGGATTTGGGAATGCTTGTCGAACTTGGCTTGGCCTTTCGCACGAAGGGGTTCTGGAATCTTCGAGCGTCACTTGAGGCAGGTCCTTCATATTTCGACGACCGGGAGATCAGGGACGGATCGGCGCTCGAGCGCGCGCGGTTCGTCGGGGGCAAGATTGATATTGTGAGCGATCCGACCGCGCGTTTCGGTGTCGGATTGAAAAGCGAGGTGCGATTCCTCGCGAACGGAGTCTCGGTGGATGCGCAGGCACCGCTGATTCTCCGTTTGCTGCCGCAGTTTGCCGTGGAGCTCACGCCCCAGGCCAAGTACAGCAGCGGCGAGCAGAGGTTCGTCTGGCACTCGAACGAGAATTACTCGGAGAATCCGGCCGACCCGCGCATCTTCGGACGTTTGCTGGGGCGAAGTGCCAGCGTTACCCTGAGGATCGGCTACACATTCACGCCACGCTTGTCGTTGCAGACTTTCGCCCAGCTCTTCCTTGCCGCGGAGCACTACACGGACTTTCGCGGCGCCCCTCGCAGCGTCGCCCATGTCCGCGCCGCCAACTTGGCGCCGTTGGCCGCCGGGCCAACCGACGCGGATTCGGAGTCGGCCGCGTTGAACGTCAACGTGGTCCTGCGTTGGGAGTACCGCCTGGGCTCGACTCTGTTCATCGTTTACAGTCGATCCCAGACGCCCGACATATTCCTGGGATCATCGCAGGCCGCTTTGCGGTTGTCCGCGATCGGCAACGCGCCCGCGGTGGACACCCTGCTCGCCAAATTGTCGTTTTGGTGGGCCTCGTGAGGCGGGGTCGGATGCGCGGGCGTCGCCGTCGCCGCCGACCGGTGACCGAAAGGTCGCGTGGATGTGGGGCGGGGTGGGTCATCCGGCTTCCGGGATCCGGCTTTCGGTCCCCTCAGGACATCCGGCTGCATCAGGCTCATCAGGTTTTGAGCACTTCTGTTTTCCTTCCGGGTCGGCTAAAATGAGGTTCTCTAGAAATATCGTGATTTTCCACGTCGGCAATTCCTTATCTGACTTGTTCTCGACCGAACGGCCAAGCCTCGGATCGAGCGGGGTGTAATTATGACGGTTCGTCAGGTGGTTCGTTCGGGTTCGATTCGTCTCATCGTGTTTGGTCTGCTGGCGTCGGTCGCCTCTGCCGCGAACGCGCAGTCGTTGCGACCGAACATCATGTTCATCTTCGACACCTCAGGCTCGATGCGAGAGGACGCGGGGGGGACCAGTCGCGGGGAGGCGACGAATATCTGCACGGCGGCCGCGGGCACCACCAGTCGAATCTATAATTTGAAGAGCGCGCTCCGCGCGGCACTCGCGCAGGTGGGCACTGATGAAGCGAACTTCGGCTTGATGTCGTTTCCGCAGACGGTATCAAACACCTTCAACGTCAACGCCTGCTCGGTGGGCCATTATGTCGTGACGCCCGCTCAGACCGTCACGACTCCGAATCGGCAGCCGGCGGCAGCGTACTCCACGGGTTGCCTGATGACGTCCAACCTCAACAACGAGATGACGTTTGGCCCTTGGTTCAACACGGGGGCGGCACAGGTCTTGAGGGTCGGCGTCACGACCGCGGCGCCCGGCGTCACGCCGGTTGCCGCGAATTTCGACCCGCCCGACGCCAATATTCCAGCGATCTATCAGTGGATCGACAACGTGGAGTTGCCCATCACCAACGGGGCCGTGACGGATCCGGAACTTCACGCGCAAGGGAACACACCGCTCGGGCGGTCGTTATTCTACGCCCGCATGTACTTCGATGGCGTCGTCAAGCCGAACGACCCACCGCCGCGAAACATGTGCCGCAAGAACGTAGTCATCCTAATTACCGATGGTGCCGACACCTGTGACGTGGCGACGGCGCCCGACAACACGTTCAGTCTCACCACCTGCATGGGAGGTGCGGCGTTTGAACCGTATCATCCCGTGGCGCAGGCCTGCCAATTGTTTCGCACGTCGCAGATCAAGACGTACATGATCACGGACAATGGCCTTCCGGCCGCCGATCTGGCGGCCGCGGATCGGATTGCGGCCGCCGGGGGTACCACCGCCGCGATTCGCGTGTCTCTGAACGACGCCAACGCGGCCAAGGCGGCGGTGGTCGGAATCATCGCCGAGACCGTGCCGCCAGCGGAGATCTGCAATGGCGTCGACGACAATTGCAACGGGCAAATCGACGAGGGTGTCAAGAACGCCTGTCCTTTGGACCTCACCCCCCTCACCCCGGCACACCCGATGCCGAAACACTGCGCCGTGGAGATACCGAACTGTATCGACGACGACTGTGACGGATTGATCGACGAGGGTTTCCCGCCCAACGCCTGCGGTACGGGCGCCGCGAGCGCCAATTGTCCGATCCCGGCCGAGATCTGCGACGGCATCGACAATAATTGCAATGGCGACGTGGACGAAGGATTTGACGTGGGTGGTGCCTGCAACAACGGCCTGACCGGCACGTGTCGCCGCATCGGTGTCTACGAGTGTTCACCCGACAAGATGAGCGTCACGTGCAACCTGTCCGGGGCTCCGATCGCGACCGAGGTGTGCAACAACATCGACGACGATTGCAACGGCTTGGTCGACGATGGCCTCGGGCCCGCGCAGGGGGTCGGCGTGGACTGCGGCATCCAGGGGCAGGGCTGCACCAAGGGGGTAACGAAGTGCGTGGGCGGCAAGATCGTATGCGACGCGACGTCGCAGCCGATGCCGGAGATCTGCAACGGGAAGGACGACGACTGCAACGGCCTGGTCGATGACGGGGTTTTTCCGGGGGTCGGGGACTCGTGTTTGTGTCCGGGCCTGACCCAGGCCCAGGTTGATTCCGGCGGTCAGTGTCGCGCCGGCAAGAAGGTCTGCAAAGGAGTCGAGGGTGTTCAATGCGATGGTTGCGTGTTGCCGCAACCCGAAATCTGCAACGGGAAGGACGACGACTGCGACGGAGTAGGGGACAACATGGCGATGTGCCCGAGCGGCTTCGGTTGCCGCGAAGGCTCATGCGGCCTTTTGTGCAGGCCGGGCGAGTTTCAGTGTCCGCCGGGTTATGACTGCATCCAGTCCTACTGCGTCCCCAATCGCTGCAAGAACGTGCACTGCGGCGCCGACCAGAAGTGCGACAACGACACCGGCAGCTGCGTGGACCTCTGCTACAAAGTCACGTGCCTGAGTGGTCAGACCTGCATGCGGGGGTCGTGCCTGGATTGCGGGAACAGCTCGCTGCTCGCCTGTCCGGCCGGCCAGCTATGCATCAACCGTCAGTGCGTGAAAGACAAGTGCGCGGGAGTTCAGTGCGAGGGGAGCCAGTATTGCTCGGGCGGCAAGTGCGTGAACCTCGATTGTCCGTCTTGTGCGGCGAACGAGAAGTGTGTCGCGGGGCAGTGCGTTCCCTTCAACTGCCACGGCGTGGTGTGCGGCCCGGTTGAGTACTGCGATTACACGAGCGGCACATGCAAGCCCGACATGTGCGCGGCCAAGACGTGCCCGTTCTGCGCGCCGGCGACGGGTGAGTGTACGCCCGACCCTTGCGCCAACGTTGTCTGCCCCAGCAACGGCTGTTTCACCTGCGTGAAGACTCCCGACAACTTGCCATTTTGCGAGTACGGCGACACCTGTGGTCACGTGAGAACGCAGGCCAAGAACACGGGAGGTGGGTGTGCCTGCGGTGTCGCGGACGGGCGCCCGTGGTCGACCGGCATCGGGTCCTCCGTGTTGTTGGCGCTGGCGGTCCTCGTCGTCGGCCGTCGCCGCCGTACGCGCTGACGAACGGCGGTCCGGCGAGCAGGTTTCGCCGCCGGCTGCCGCCGACCGGCGACGGCCGCTTCGTCCGCCGTCCATGCTAGATTCCCGAGCGAATTTCATCATGGCACAGCACGGCCGCTACACCGTCGTTCGTAAACTCGCCAACGGCGGAATGGCCGAGATTTTCTTGGCATCACAGCAAGGGCATGAAGGCTTTCAAAAGCCCGTCGTGCTCAAGCGAATCCTCGGCTCGGTTTACTCGGATCCGCAGTTCCGCAACATGCTGATCGACGAGGCTCACATTTCGATGAGCCTCACGCACAGCAACATTGTGCAGGTGCTGGATCTGGGACTCGCGGGGGGGCGATATTTTCTGGTCCTGGAGCTCATAGACGGATGGGATCTCGGCCATGTGCTCCAGCGCGGAAAGGCCACGGGGTTTCGGTTGCCCCCCGGCCTTGGCCTTTTCGTGGTGACCGAGGTGTGTCGGGCGCTCGCGTACGCTCATGCCAAGCGCGGTCCCGACGGGGTGCCGCTGGGGATTGTTCATCGCGACGTGAGCCCAAACAACGTTCTAATAAGCGAGCATGGCGAGGTGAAGCTCGCGGACTTCGGCATCGCCAAGGCGATGAACAAGCGGGAACACACGGGGACCGGCGTGGTCAAAGGTAAGGTCGCCTTCATGTCCCCCGAACAGGGCCTCGGCAAACCGATCGATTGTCGGTCCGATGTCTTCTCTTTGGGCACGTTGCTGTACGTCGTGTCGGTGGGCGAGCGTCCGTTCGACGCATCGACGGATCTCGAGACCCTTTTGCGGGTCCAGCGTGCCGACTTCAAGGCACCGGGGCGCGCGCGTCCCGATTTGGGACCGGAGCTCGGTAGCGTGATCACGCGGGCCATGAGATTTTCGCCCGACGAGCGCTATCAGACGGCGGATGAAATGCTCCTCGACCTCGAACGTCTGCTTAGGTCGTTGTACGGGGGCGTCGGGCAAACCGAGCTGAAGCAGTACTTGGCTGAGCTTGGTCGACGGGACGGCGTCCCGCCCATCGGACGCGGCCAGCCCGTCGTCGACGATACAGCGTCGCGAAGTGGCGGCGAATTGCTCGAAGGCAACGCGGTGGTTCTGGGGGACGCGCACGAAGACGATCTGGCCGCCGAGCGAACGGATCTCGCCGAGTTCACGGCGGTCGAGGGATCCGGTCCACGGTTGACCCGTCGCACGGTCGATCTCGGGCGCGCGACAAACGAGTCGGCGGTCGGCCAAGAGCTGGGCGTCGCGCGCTCAGGCCGACGTGTCGTGGAGCGCGTGGAATTGGACCTGGAAGCCAGGGGACGCGTAATGACGCCACAGCGCTCATCGCGACGTCTCATCGAGGAACTGTCCATTCCCGAAGGGGCGGCGGACGACGCGCCGCCCGAGCGATTCCGGAGGAAGAAGAGCAGGGCACTGCCTACGTTCCTGGTGCTGTTGCTGCTGGGCGGGGGAGGCTACGCGGCCGCTCGGCACTTTGGTTGGCTGGACCAGGTGCTGGGGGCGCTGGAGATGTCGGGAACCGAAAAGCCTGCCACGCGGGCGGCCGTTCCCGCGGCGCCTGCGCCTCCCGTCGTACCGGCGCCTGGGGCGCTGCCGGTGTCCCCGTCGGGAACCTCAGCCCCCCCCCACAAGTCATCAGCGCGCACCGCCGCATCGCCGCCCGTGGCGCCCGCCACCACTCCCGCAGGAATCGAAGCACCCCCGGCGTCGGTAACGCCAACGGTTGCGCCGACGGTACCCCCCGTCGCCCCGCGCGCGGAATCACCAGCGACGCCCAAGCCGGAGCCGACCCGGGATCGTGTCGTGACGCACTCCGAGCGCGCGGCCGGCGGCAAATCCCACGGGTTGGGTGCAAGCTCTCGCGATGTTTTCAAGGAAAGCGCCAAGCGCGTGCGCAGTTTGTCGCAGGGAATTGATCAGCTTCCACCCGGAACGATTCAGCTGTCACCTCCGGTTTCGGATACACCCACCAACCCCTGACGACCGGACCAGGGGCGCCGTTTGCGCGCGAATGGAAGCATGGAAGGCAGAAGTCACATGATCTGGTTCAAGGAGATCGGGCTTTCGGAATTCAAGGCGATGGTCGACGGGCCGGCGCACCTGGCCACGTTGATGGGGATCGAGATCGTGGAGGTTGGCGCGGACTTTCTCCGCGCGCGCATGCCCGTCGACGAGCGGACGCGGATGCCGCTCGGGCTCCTTCACGGGGGCGCGTCCTGCGTCCTGGCGGAGACGCTCGGCAGTTACGCGTCGATGCTCCGGATCAATCCCGAGACCGAAAGCATGGTGGGCATCGAAATCAACGCGAATCATGTGAAGGGCATCAAAAGTGGCTTCGTCGTTGGGACCGTTCGCCCCATTCACCTTGGCAGGCGAACGCACGTCTGGGACATTCGGATCGAGTCGGAAGACGCCGGCGCGCTCATCTGCGTCAGTCGGTTGACCGTCGCCGTCCTAAACAAGTAGTCGCGCACCGATGGCCGGTTACTCGGGAACGCCTCTGCCGCGCAAATTGGGGCTCAAGGCAGGTTCGCGCTTGGGACTCGCGGGAGCGCCCTCCAACTTTTTGGCGACGCTGGGCGAGTTGCCGGAAGGCGTCACCACCGTCGATGCGAAAAGGCGAAACGGTCCTTTCGACGTCATCGTGTTCTTCGCGCGAAGCACCCGCGACCTTGAGACGGGCCTCGCCTCCCTTCGTGAGAAGTTGGACTTCGCCGGGGGTTTGTGGATCTCGTGGCCGAAGAGGCTATCGGGAGTCGCCACGGACTTGACCGAAGCAAGCGTGCGCGCGATCGGTCTTGGGACGGGCCTGGTCGACAACAAAGTCTGCGCGATCGACGACGTCTGGTCGGGCCTGCGTTTTGTCGTCCGACTCGCCGATCGACCAAGACGCAGCTAACCCGAGGTGAAACCGACGCTGTCCTGAATCAAGCCTCTTCCGCCGCTGCGCGCTCCACCGTGTTCGGGGAGTCCGTCCGGAGTATCTGTTGCGAGGAGGCACCAGGCGAGTGGGAATTTGGCTACTATCGTTATGCCGCCACAGAAGGGGCGAACGGTGACGAGCGGGCCGGACCGAACCAACCACCCCGGGGGTTAACATGGACGTTGCGCTTATTGGCTTGATCTTGCCGCAGGTCCAGAACCACACGCTCGGGCGATTGGCGGCAGCCGTGAGGCTGGCGGGGTTTGGCGCCGAGATCCTTCCTTTTGGCGGCTTCGTGGACATCGAGGCCGTCATCGGGGCGGTCATGAAGGCCAGCCCGAGAATCTGTGGCGTGTCCATGCAAACGGGTGAATCCGCGCTGGCGTCGGCGACGTTGGTCGAGATGTTGCGCCTGCGTGGGTACGAGGGACAGATCGTGGTGGGCGGTCACTTCGCTACTCTGAACGCGGAGGATCTGTTGCGCGAAGTCACCGCCATTGACGTGGTTGTGCGGTTCGCGGGCGAGCCCGCCCTTGCGGCGCTCCTGCGGGAGCGTCCCGAGCGACGTCTCGACCAGACCGTTCTGGAGGAAGTACCGGGCGTGGTGTTTCGGGACCTCGCCGGGGACGTGCGTCGGGGTGCTCCTGCCGTGGTGGACGCAATTGTGACCGGCAGCGGGGTCTCTGACCCAACCGACCCGCAGTCGCCGATGCCGGTACATCTTGGGTTTCCGGCCGCCGACATGGTCGGCAGCCGCGGGTGCGAAGCCCACTGTTCCTACTGCTGCGTCGCTGGCGTGAGCGATGCCGCCGAGGCTGCCGGCGGCCCACGTTACGCGCGTCAGGCCACCACTGAATTGGCCGACGAGATGGCTCGGCTCTATCACGGGCACAATGTCCGCGCGTTCAATTTCATGGACGACAATCTTCTGCCCATGGAACCCGAGGCGGCCCACGCTTGGTGCCGCGCGCTGTCGACGGCGCTCCGTGCCCGCGCTGTCGACCGCATCGCGTTCTCGCTGCAAATGCGCGCGGACGTTTGCACGGACGAGGTGGTGTCCGCCCTTGTCGATCTGGGGCTGGTCCGTGCCTACGTCGGCATCGACGGGTACTCCGGTCGGCAACTGGTGGCTCTGGGGCGCAATGCCTCTCATCATGCGGGCCCGCTGGCGCTCGCCCGTCTGGCGGGCGCGGGCGTCTTTTCGGTCTGTAACGCTCTGATCTTGGGACCGACCTTCACGTTCGCTTCGCTCGAAAAGGAGATCGACGCGCTCGGCGACGTTCGCCATGCTCCCGTTCACTTGTTGCCCCTCGACGTCCGAAAGGGCAGCTCGTATTTCAATCGCGTCCAGGCCCGCGGCTTGCTGGAAGGGGGAATGCTGCTGCGTCGCTACCGCTTCGAGGATCCGCGGACCGCGCTTCTCGCCGATGCGGTCACCGCTTTTCCCACCCGGTTGGAGGAGTACTCCGTTCCCATCGCCCTTTATGACCTGGGATACAACCTGGGAATCGCACGTCGCCTGGTTCCGGGCGCTGATATCGCAACCGCCACCGAGACGTACCGCGACGTGACTCGACGTTGGAACACCGATCAGGTTCGTGTGCTGAGGGGAGCGGCCGCGGCGGCGCGGACGCTAAATCGCCAGTTGGTGGCCGACTTTATCGCCGCGGAGCGCGATGGTGTGGGAGCGCTCGACAATGAGCTGCGCGCCTCATGCGCCCGCGCACTGCGCGACATCGAGACGGCCGTGTCGCAAGCTCGTGGCACGCCCGTGCACGCGCACCGACGCGGAAGTCTGCTGTCGGGTGTTGCGCTGTCCATGATGCTGGCCGCCTGCGATCACGGGCGCGCCGTGTCCGCGAATTTCGACGCCGCCGCCGGCGTGGATCTCGCGCCTAGCGCCGATACCGGACGGTCTTCGCTCGACGCGCTGGTTCTGGTCGGCGATCGGGCTCCTGCGACCCCGACTGCGTTGGACGCGTTGTCGTCGCTCTGTGGTGATGGAGGAAGAACGCCCACCGAGGATCCGTCGCCCGCGGTTCCATTTGACTGTTGCTTTATCTCAAGAGAACCGATTCAGGTCACGTTCGACGACGCCGGGGTCCCCGTCGCGCTGACCCTTGTGGATGGCGGCGTGGCCCCGGATGGCCTGGTGGAATGCGTGCTCCGCGCGTTGGGCAACTATTGTTATCCGTCGGCTGCGGGAACGACGCAGCCCTTGATGAAGGCACACTGCTGGATCGCTTGACCCTTCCTGTCGCGGGCTGGGGATCGTTCGTAAATGTCGCGCCCGGCCCCGTCCCCCCGCCCACGCGACCGGCGCCTCCAGCACCGCGATCGCGAGGCAGGGCATCACCTTGTCGATCCGTCGACACGCCTCCATCCTGGGATAGATCGGATTGGGCCGCCAAGCTGCGGTTCAGGTTCGCGTAGACCGCGTCAGAACTTGCCGCCCTTGGCGGCGAATTCCTTCAACCAGGCCGCCTCCCGCTGTTGGATCTCGTCGACGGTCAGGTCTTCCGCGCGCGTCGCGATCGACCAGCGATAGCCGAAGGGATCGATGATGGCCCCGAACCGATCGCCCCAGAACATGTCGGCGAGCGGCATCATCGGCTGGGCGCCCGACGCGACGGCCCGATTGTAGAAGTCGTCGCAGTCCGTAACATAGATCCACAGGCTTGCGGGCGAGCCCCCGAATTCGCGAGCGCTCTTGCCGCCCATCATCGCGTCGTTGAGCATCACGCGCGAATCACCGATTTGGATCTCCGCGTGCATGATCCTCCCATCCGGGCCGATACTGCGCGCGCGTTCCTCTGCCCCGAACGCGCGCTTGTACCATTCGATCGCCTTGGCACTGTCGTCCAGGACCAGCGACGCCGTTACCGTGTGGTAGCCCTCAGGAACCGCGCTCTTTGCTTTTGCCATGGTGTGTCCCCCAGGCCGATTCCTAACACTCCCCCGGTTCCAGGAACAGGACAATGGCGCCCCATCTACGCCGGCGGACGATTTCTGGAATACCGAGAGAAATCCCTGAGAAGAATGGTCGAGATCGTCCGTAGCTTGAACGACAACGAGTCACCGTCGCAAGAAGTTACGTCGAATTGACGAGAAAGATATTTTCTTTTGAAGTTTTCTGAGTACAGTGAGCACTGTAACGAGTTTTGTTAATTTCAATTAGTCGAGGGGGAGCCGAAATGGTGGTGGAACTTAGTCGTCGGGCTTGTCTTGTCTTATTGGTTCTTGGAGTGGGTGGTTGTGCAGGTCGGATGGGAGGTTGGCGGTCGGATCATGCCGATTTTCGCCAGACGTTGATCGTGTCGGATCCCGAGCCGCGCCTGATCGTCGCCGGGCCGGCGCGGTTGCTTCACTTGCACAGCGATCGGAGCGGGCCGGTCGTGGTTTTCCGGGTTCCCCGGCACGATGGCACGGCGGCGGACTGCTTTACCGACGGGACACAGATGTCTTCGGTGGTGATGCCGGCCCGCGGCTGGCTGGAAATCCCTAAGAACCAATCGATGTGCGCGGTGGTCAGTCGCCGCGCATCACTCTCCTGGCACGTCGAACGGTTCACGGAGGCAGCCAAGCTTCCGGAACCAGACAAGACACGCCAGCTTGCCGTGACGGTGGCTCAGTAGTCGCCCGAGTGCCGGCGGGGGTTTTCCTCGCTGGTACTCCTGCGCGCCAAACCGCCGATCACGCCGTCCGCCAACCTTAGATCCACGGCCTCGACGGTGGTTGGGCCGAGCCGGTCCAATATCGCTTCGAGAAACACCGCGCCCGCCAACTTCAGATCCTTCCATCCTGGATCGGGGCGTTGTCGCCGCCCGCTACCGGAATCCGGTAATAGCCGTTCGATGGCCCGGCTGATCTCGGCGCCGGTCACTCGGGTTCCGCCATCGGCCGCGAAGCCAACCACGGTGGCCGCGGTTCCCGCGACGGCCACGACCGAGTCAACCCCGCCCCGGGGTGCGCCCGGGCGCGTCGCAGACACCAACTCGCGCACGCGCGTCCGCAAGGCGCTCCAGAGATGATTCCAGAGAACCTTGTCGCCGGTCTCACGGGCGGCGGCCAGGGCTCCGCCACCTGCCTCAGCTCCAGACGCAACTCCCAAAACGCAAGCGCCTGGTCCCCGGAGGCCAAAATCACCCGCGCTCCATCCGGGCCCACGTCGATCAGAAGCGACCGAATGTGGTCCGGCGTCCCGTCCAGCGCCGCCAGCGCGAGCAGATGCGCTTCCTCCCGGCTGGAAATCAGCTCGATATCGATGCCGGCTCGGCTATGAGAAAGGCGCCTTCACCGACGCCAAGCAAGCCAAGGCCGGGTTGCTGGAGGCCGCGTCGGGGGGCACGGTCTTTCTGGACGAGATCGGCGAGATGCCGGTCGGGCTAACGTCGCCCGGATCGTGCGGCGCGTGTCCATCATCGGGCCTGCGGCACGTTGTCCCCCAGGGGATTGACGCGTCGTTTTGACCGCGCGCGACACGGTTCTGGGATTCGTGCGGCGACACCTCGCCGTGCGGAGGTTGATGCCCGATGCCCACCTTCCCCGTTCCGGTTGCACAGCTCGATCAACCCTTTTCTGCACAACCTGATCAATCTTGAACGTCCTCGAAGGGGACGCGAACTTCCAACGGCTGTCTTTCCGGGTCGAATGCCCTGGTATGCCGCTTGCTGTTCCAAGGCCTGTCCGTGGGGGATCGCAAGAGCAGGAGTTGGCTTTTCCTTAGACTAAAGCGGAGGCGGGAACGGGGGCGAAGGTAAAGACGGATGGGTGGTGTCGGTGGAAGGTGGGGGAAAAAGGGGCAGGGGGAAGGGCGAGCGGTTGGCGCTGGGGAGCGCTATCCGCTCGCCCTCTTAGGGTCCTCTTAGGGTTCGCTGTTTCGCATTCACAGCAGCCGGCGCAGAAGCGCAGGAAATCGCCAGGAACTCGCCCTCAGACCGCAAGGCCGCAAGGCCGAATCGTTGCCGAACTGTCGCCCGTCCGACAAACGTGGCCCGATAGTGTGCCGTCGCATCTGCGGACCTAAAACGGAGGCACTGTTCATGATTCGACGCGCGAAGGCAACTCTCTTGGCGGCGGCTGTATCCGGTCTGACTCTTTTCGGCGCGTGCGGCGACGATCTCGGCTCCAGGCCGATCGAGGTGGGTTCGTTCGGCCTGCACATCGACGGGACGCCGGGTCTGACGTTTAACGTCGCCAGCTACGAAATCACAGGGCCGGGCGGCTTCAGTAGATCGGCGACGATCGACGTCAGCCACAGCGCTTCAATCTCGGTCACCATTGACGGGATCCCCGTGGGGGGGCCCTACGGCATCGCGCTGTCGGCGACCGCCACCGACGGGACCACGTGCGGTGGATCGGCCACGTTCAACATTGCCGCCCGTGTAACCGTGCCGGTCAATGTCCACCTCACTTGCCACCAGGGTGCGCGATCGGGAAGCGTTATGGTGAACGGCACGATCAACGTGTGCCCGGTTGCCGACGGCATCGGTGCAAACCCGACCGAGATCACCGTCGGCGGCAGTATCGCGCTCGACGGGAAGAGCCACGACGCGGACAACGGCCCCTCGGCCGTCTCCTACGTCTGGAGCGCGAGTTCCGGGTCCTTTGACAGCACCACGGCGAAAGCGCCGACGTTCACCTGCACGACGGCGGGTCCCGTGACCATCACCCTCACCGTCTCCGACGGCGATCCGACCCCCGCGTGCACCGACACCTTGACGGCGACCGTGACCTGTTCAAAGAGCACGACCACTTTAGCCGTGTTCGGCGACTGGCCCTACAGCACCGCGCTGGCGGCGTCGGCGCCATCGTTCATCGCCCAGGTCAACGCCGATCCGGACGTTGACCTGGCGCTCTTCCTCGGCGACATCCACTCGGGCAGTATGCCCTGCACGGCCGCCTGGAATTCGATGGTCTTCGGGTTCTTCCAGTCGTTCGCCGATCCCTTCGTCTACACGCCGGGCGACAACGAATGGACCGACTGTCACAAGCCCAAGGAATCGAGCAGCGGATACCCGCCCGACGAGCTGGCCAAGGACCGGCAGCTCTTCTTCCCGAATCCCGGCAAGACCATCGGCGGGGTCCAGAAGAACGTCGTCTCGCAGGCGCTGGCTTTCGATCCGCTCTACCCAGATGACGCGGCCTTCGTCGAGAACGTGTTGTGGGAACAGGCCAACGTCCTGTTCGTGACCTTGAACCTTCCGGGGTCAAACAACGATCTTCTGCCCTGGACGGGAACATTTTCGAACCCCGCCGCTCAAGCGGATGAGGTCGCGAAGCGCAACGCCGCCAACAGCCGCTGGCTCGCCCGGGCATTCGCGCAGGCCACGACGGATGGCTCCGCGGGAATCGTGATTGGTTTGCAGGCCGACATGTGGGATCCGGCCGCCTTCATTGCGGGTGGCGACGGGCTTAACGGGTACGATGCCTTTGTCCAGCAACTCGCCACGTTGACCGTTGCCTACGGCAAGCCGGTGCTTCTGTTCAACGGCGATTCACATCTGTACGAGTCCGACCATCCGCTCGCCGATCCAACGAGTGCGACCGGCATCATGCACCCGGTGGCGTTCCCAGTGCCGAATCTGACGCGCATCACGGTCGACGGCTCGACCAACTTCAAGGACTGGGTCAAGTTGACGGTCGACCCCTCGACCGCGGCGGTGTTCAGCTGGACGCGCGTGTTCACGCCGTAGTCCCTACTGCGCGACTCGTCCGATAACCTCTATCTCGGCCAAGGCGGCGAGCTTTCCGGCGGGCACTTCCGTGAACGTCACCCGAACGAATCGCCCGGTGATTGCCGGCGTGACAGCATCCGTGCGCGTCTTGTCGGTGCTGCGATTGCGGGTTCGGTCCACGCCCAGCGTCCAGTGGATCTGGTCGTTGGAAAACTCGATTCTATAAGGGCAGTCGCCCTCGGATGGAAAGCCGAGCCGCGTTTGCGACACCGCGACGACGCGCTCCAGGTCCACCTGCCACCAGGCGTCGGCCGCCGCGTCCCGCGCCTGCCAAAAGGTGGTGGGATTGCCGTCGTTGGCGAGGCCGGCGTCGTGGTCGGATGTCTCGCTGCTGGCCTTGGTTGGGTTGTTCAGGCCAAACGCTGAATTCGTCCCCGTTCCGGTCCCCGGTGCGTGTCCTTCGAAGCGTACATAGGGACGCGGTTTCACGGGCGGGGTGACCCGGGGAACGAATTTCGACTCGCCCAAGGAAATGATGGTGACTGTAGCGTCCTTGAGTCCGGGCGAGGTGGCACGGATCAGAGTCTCGCCCGCATGATAAGAACGAAACTCCATCGCCGCCTGGCCATCGCGGATGGTGATGTCGGACTCCGCCGCAAACGTGATTGAAGGGCCGGTTGGAAATTCACCCGGACCGGAGGCAATTGCCAGCGTGACCGGAGGCGAATTGCTCAATGCCCTACCCTCCTTGTCGATGACGGTGACGACGATCTGCGCATCGTCGGTGCCGTCAGCCGAGTTCAGGGTTGTCTTGTCGGCCGCAATTCTCAACCCGGCGGGAGTGCCGGGCGCGGGCCAGGCCGGCGGCGGAATTTGCCGGTACTCGTTCCGATACCAGTACCACTGGCGCTTCGGCAGCCGGAAGTAGTCGACCATTCCCATCGCGCCGAAGCGCCGCCCGGCGATGCTGCCGTGATCGAACGCGCACCAAAGCACTTCGCCGCTGCGCCACGGATGGCGCCAGACCAATGGCCGCGCGTCGTCGTTTGGGTCTTCGACGAGATCGCCCCAGCCTGGCGCGTATGTGCCCGGCCGGTCGACCATCGTCGATCCGTACTCGGTCACCAGGTTGGGAAGGCCGGGATTGATGAACAGCCGTGCGCCGTCGCCGTTGTAGCCGGCAATGTCACCGAGCTTGTTCAGGGCGCCGCGCTGGCAGCCGCCGATGGCCGCCGGCCGCGTCGGATCGAGCTCGTGCGAATATGCCACCAGTTCCTTCAGGAAAGTCCTGACGGCGGGCAGCGTCGACTCCTCCGTGAAGAACACCTCGTTGTCCATGCTCCACGCGATGATGCTTGGATGGTTGCGATTGATGCGAATCATGTCGCGCAGGCTGTCCTTGACACTTTGCTTGAACCCGGGCTGATTTTCAGACTCTGGCGGATAGGCGCTGCTGCTCCAGGGACTCTTGAAGCCGGCCGTGCCCCAGAAACTGTTTTCCGACCAAAACAACACGCCCAGCCTGTCGCACGCATCCGCAAACGCCGGGGCATGCGGGTAGTGCGAGCCGCGGATGAAATCGAACCCCGCGTCCTTCACCATCTTCACGTCGCGGAAGAACCCGCTGTCCGTCACGGCGTCGCCCCACCCCGCGTGGTCCTGGTGCGCGTTCGCGCCCTTGAAATAGTAATGCTCGCCGTTCAGAAAAAATCCCTGGTCCGACGTCCACTTGAACCAACGCAAACCAAACGTCGTTGCGAATTGATCCGACATCGCCCTGCCTTCGTAAACTTCGCTCACCGCTCTGTATAGGAACGGATGGTCGGGATGCCACAACTTCGGTCCGGCGATGGGGTCGCTGGTTTGATCGAACGTCACGGTCGTGCCCGCGGGCACCGATCGCGTGGTGGACATGCTCGCGACCGTTTTTCCGTCGGGATCAAGGAGGACCGTTTTCAGCAGACACGTCTTCGCGAAGGCGCTGTCGTTACGGACCTCCGTCTTTACGTTCGCCGTTACGGACTCTTTCGAGATCCGCGGCGTGGTAACGAACGTGCCATACCAAGTGACGTGCAGTCTCCCGGTCGCGACCAGCCGCACGTCGCGGTAAATACCGCCACTAAAGACGTGCTCGCCTGCGCGCGGGGCGAGCCGCGGATTCCACCGGTTGTCGACACGCACGGCGACGACGTTGGCGCCGGTCTTCACCACGCCCGTGATGTCCACGGAAAATCCCGTGTAGCCGCCCGTGTGCTCACTTAGCCGTCGGCCGTTTACGAAGACTTCCGCGTCCTGAAACGCGCCGTCAAATTCAAGGGACAACCGTTTGCCGACCCAGTTGGTCGGGACGTCGAAGTGCTTCCGATACCAGCCGGTGCCAACATAAAACTGCGGGGCGGCGAAGTACGGAATGCTAAAGGAATGCGGCAGTCCTACGTCGTCCCAATATTTGTCGTCGCTGCCGGGGGCCTCCGCACCGGGATGATCGCCCAGAAGGAACTTCCACTCGCGGTTGAAATTGACCGTCCGGCGCCCGGGTTCGGCGGCGAGCAGCGTGGTTCCGAAGAACAAGGCGACCGAACACAGGAGCAGCTGTCTCACGTCACGACCGCGCTGGCAGGGGGATCGCCGCTACTTATTTCCTAACATGTTGCTCATGGGTCGCCGATAGTACCCCGCAAAAGCGGACGAATGAATCGAAGAATAGCGTTTTGCCTGACGACCTGGTGGTCAGGGCTTCGCGCCCGCGTTGATCCAGGCCGCGATCGTGGCGATGTCCTGGTCCGGTAGCGGAGGTCCGTTGGCCAGCATTCCGGGGTGGGGCATGCGTTTGCCGTCGCAAGGCGTGGCGTCGGTGACCTTGTGATAGAGGTAGCTGCGGCTCGCGTCGCCAGGCGTCACCCGCATTCCGCCGCAAGTCTCGGACGCCGGCTTGTTGACCAGGGCTGCATAAGCGGTCGCGGGCGTCAGGGGCATCTCGACGAAGGTCGGGGCCTCAGGCACGATGGGATGCGCCGGATCGTGACACCTGACACAGCTTTTGACGAAGATTGCTTGCACGGTAACGAACGAGACACCCGCCGCGGCGTCTTGTCCCACGCTGTCACCTTTGGCATCGACCGCATCGCGGTTGCCGTCGGGATTCCCTGGGACCCCTGCGTCGCTGCCACCCGAACCACCCGAGGCGGCTTGTCGTCCACCGCTACCCCCGGTCGATCCGCCCGCGTCGACCATGCGGCCACCGTTGCCCGTCGGGTCGCCGCTGCCCCCGGTCGATCCGCCGGCGTCGACCATGCGGCCGCCGTCGCCCCCGGTCGATCCGCCGGCGTCGACCATGCGGCCGCCGTCGCCCCCGGTCGATCCACCCGGGTCGACCATGCGGCCACCGTTGCCCCCGGTCGATCCGCCGGCGTCGACCAGGTGGCCACCGCTGCCCGTCGGGGCAGTGCTTCCGCCAGATCCGTGGATTCCTCCCGTAGCACCCGGCCCGCCGATCGGAGAGGGCCTGCCGGAACAACATGCTGTCGCGCAGCTTACCAACAGGACGCGAGACAAAATCCAAGAGCGGCAAGAGCGGCAAGAGTGGATGGGAAGACGCGGGCGCCTACGAGTGATGTGAAGCATTTCACCCTCGCTTGCAACCCGGACGCCAAACATGTGTCGGTTGTTCGGGACGCCGAGGGGACCAATAATGCGCGTGCCCGGGACGAGCTCGCCGCGGAGCGCATCAGTTTTCTGAGAACCGTCCCCTAATTTTCCAGATCCGCCCGGATCTTCGCTGGAGTTTCCAGGTGCGCGAATCCGTGATTGTGCGGGGTATGGCCTTACCTTCTCGTCTTTCGCGGACCCTTCGGCTCCATGGCCTGTAGTAATGTCGCCTGGAATGGCAGGGGGCGGCGACAACGATCCGGCCAAGGGAGAGAACCGACCGCCGGTATCCCCCGATGCGCCGCGCGACGGAACCGAGGTGGGAAGCCTTCCCTTTGGAACTGTTCTTGGAAAGTATCGCATCGTCGACCTGATAGGGCGCGGTGGTATGGGCATCGTCTACCGGGCCGAGCACGTCGATCTCGGCATGCTGCGCGCCCTCAAGACGCTGGCGCCCGAATGGGTGGACCACCCGCTCGCGCAGGCGCGGTTCTTGAAAGAAGCGAAGGCTGCCGCGCGGATCAGCCACCCCCACGTGGTCAAGATCTTCGATTCTGGAAGTTACGAGGGCCTGCCCTTCTTTGTCATGGAGTACCTGGAGGGCGAGGATCTCGCCAGCGCCCTCACGCGGACGCGTCTGACGGTCGAGCAGACGGCGGGCATCATGCTTGCGATCTGCGCGGCCATCTCGGAGCTGCACGAGCAAGGTCTGATTCACCGCGATCTCAAGCCGGGAAACATTTTCCTTGCCAGGGACAAGGTCGGCAACATCGTTCCGACCGTGCTCGATTTCGGTATCGTCAAGCCGATCGGGGCGGGGCCACCGTCTTTTGTCGGTCAAACGCAAGACGGTGATCTGGTCGGTACCGTCCACTACATCTCGCCGGAGCAGCTTTCGGATTTTCCGGCCGGCGAACGAAGCGACCAATATGCGCTCGGCGTGATTCTCTACCAGAGCGTGATCGGACGCCGCCCGTTCGAGGGGGAATCCGCGATCGACGTATTGGGCAGCGTCGCTCGTTTCCAATTTCCTCGTCCGAGCGAGCTTCGTCCTGATCTGCCGCCGGAATTCGAGACTGTCATCCTGACGGCGATGAGGGAACGTCCCGCCGACCGATATCCGTCGGTGTATCTGCTCGGCAAGGCCCTCTTCCCGTTTGCTTCCTCCAAGCACCAGTCTCTTTGGGCGGACTACTACGGCCGCGTGCATTCGCCGAAGGACACCCTGACAGCGCCGATTGCGGTGGCGGCTTCTTCCACCTGGCTCCCTCGGCCCGACCGTGTCTTCGTGACCCAGCCGCTTTCCTACGGCGGCAGCCAGCGACCGCTGGTGTCGGCGAATGCCGAGACAACGCCCATGTCGCGGGGGGGTCGAACCCAGCCGTTGTCGTCCGAGGGGTCTGAACGGAGATCTGAACGGCCAGCCGCGCCGGCGCTGCTTGACGTGCAACCGTCGCAGTCCACCAGTACCCAACCCCCGCCTGCGCAGATCGTTTCGATTTCACCTGTGATCTCGGGGGTCGTGGCCAACGCCCATCCGGCGGCTGGATCAGACCTCGTGAACTGGGGGACGAGCGACAGTCTCGACAACCCCCCGAGAATTCGAACGTCTCGCTTCTGGCTGGGCGCGCTGCTGGTGTTGACGGTCACCGTCGTCGTCCTTGCGGCGTTCTGGTCGCGTTTGAAACCCGCGCCAGGGACATCGGCGATCGAAAATGCGGTTCCCGCGGCTCCCGCGCCGGCGTCAACGTCAACGAACGCGGAACGTCTCCGCCCCGCACCCACCTTCGTGGCGCCGGCGCTGCCGGCTCGGCCCTCGGCTGGCCTGGCACGCGCACCGGCCGCCGTGCCCTCGGCTGGCCTGCCGCCGGCGCCGCCAGCCGTGCCCTCGGCTGGTCTGGTACGCGCGCCCGCCGCTCGGCCCTCGGCTGGTCTGGCGGGGACGGGCCGCGCCGCGGAGCTTCGAGGCGCTCACCAACCGACTCGTCCTCCCGGACACAGACACACGGGCGCGCGGAATCTCAAGCGGTCCTCGACCGCTGTTGAAGAACGGCCGGCGACAGCACCACCCGCCGCCGAACCCCGTTCGACCTATCCGGCGGTTGGACGGACCTCCGACTCGCAGTATCCAGCCGTGGAGTAGAAGTTGGCGTTCCTGCGTCTGCAGCCGATCGAACACGATCTCGCGCGGCACTACCCGGCTCTGCGGGCCATGCGTGATCGGCGCGCGCTTGAGCGATCGGCGCTATGGCCACGGATTCGAGACGAGGTGGAACGCGTAACCACCGGCGTCGAACGTGGCGACCACGCGCCCCGCCCCGCCGCGCGCGCCGGGACCTTGCGGCTCGTCGCCTGGAACATCCAGCGGGGCGCTCGGTTCGATGCGATCCTGGGCGCGCTGCGGGATGATCCGATCCTCTCGATGGCGGATGTACTCTTGCTGAGCGAGATCGACTGTGGACTCGGTCGCTCGCACAATCGCAACGTCGCGCGCGATCTGGCCTCGGCACTGGGCATGAGTTACGTGTTCGGGCCGTCGTACTTGGCGTTGGAGGACGATTGGGGCGAAAACCGCGCGGGAGCTACCAATACCAGCGCGCTCGCGGGGACCGCCATTTTCAGTCGCGCCGCTCTTCTACGCGCCGAAAATGTCGATCTACCTGAATTGCGCGACAAGTTCTCATCGTCCGAGCGACGCCTTGGTCGCAAACGGGCGGTCCTGGTCGAGATCGAGACTTTGTCTGGTCCGTTCGTCGTCGCCGCCTGTCACTTCGATTCGAACGCCAGCCCACGCCAGCGCGCGAGCCAACTCGGTGCGGTTCTCCACCGCGCGGAAGGCTCGCTACCCGCGATCGTCGGCGGCGACTTCAATTGTTCGACCCACGATCTATCGTCGTCGCTCGCGCTGGCTCGCGACGTCCTTGGCAAGCTCGCTCTGTCCGGTCTTCGGCGCACGATCGATGCCTACATGATGCCCGATCTCGGTGGCGAACGACCCCTGTTCGATCTACTCGCCGCCCGCGGCTACACCGTCGATGGCTTCAATGACCGCCGCCTCGCCACCTATCACTACGATTTCAACGACCCCTACGCGGTGGAAAAATTGCGACGCTCGGGGGGACGGGTCCTGGTCTGGATCGTACGCCGGATGCTGCGGCGGTGGCACGCCCGCTTGCCCGCTCGCCTCGATTGGTTCGCGGGCAAGGGGCTCCGTCCGGTTTGGGCGACGGTGGTCAATCCTCGCGACGCCGAAGGGCATCCAGTCTCGGACCACGCCGCCATCGTATGTGATACGACACTCTGATCGCGGGTCGGTCTCGAAGGACGACCCACAGGAGCTGGACCTGGCGGCCCACGACATTATTTCGCACATGTCTCCGTCGCATTTCCGGCAAGGGCACCACGCGGTCTTGTACTTGTTTCTTCGTAAATGAATTCATGGACCAAGCCACACAATCGGTGGCCGAGTTGTAAAATGTGAGCGCGAATCGCTGCTCTCGCGCGAGGGGGCGATGGGGATGGCGCGATGGATGGCGAACTAGCAGCAGGCACAAAACGATTCACCGACGGTCTGTGGCGCGTCTACTACGACGGCTACTGGATCAAGGCGTACGACGTTCCGGCGGACACACTCCTCGCGAAAAAACGATTGATCGAAGCGTCGACTCGTCGACTGTTCAACCACGTGGAGCACGGCTTGAATGTGCCGAGTACTCGCCTCGAAGAGGCGCGCACAGCTTTCGAACGTGAGAGCGATGGCCAGCGACGGCGCGTCAAGGGGGCCATGCTGGCCGGCGCCCTGTTCAACAGAGCCGCCGATATCTTCACCAAATTGGTGGACATCCAGACGTGCGGCGTCACCATCTTGCCCGACAACGCGCTCATGCGTCAGTGCGGAGAACATTTACAGGAGGCCCTCGTTCTGGGGAAGATGGTCCTGCATCGCAGCGGTGACGAGGGCATCGACGAGCTGTGGGGCGAGCCGTTCAAGGCCTTCGCCTTTCCCATCGAGGAATTTTACAAGAGCCGCTACATCAAGATCGCCCAAGCCATGCGTGGGATCGACCGCATCGCCGACGGGCTGATTGGCGCCTTGGGTCGTCTCCCGATGTTCGTCGGGGTCGAGCCGCTGGTCCGTGAGTTTGCCGCGGCCGCCAAGGTTAAATGCGAGACGCTACGCACCGAGGAGGATATCTTTGATGTCTGGGCGTCGTTTGTCGTGACCGGCGAACGTCTCGCGGCTTTCGAGCCGCGCTTGGCCCCCGCGCGAGCCCCGGCCGACGAGCTAGCGGCGTCGCAGGGACTGACTTTGATCAAGCAGTGCAAGGATCTCGCGGGTTACATCGCGCGCGCACGGGTTGCGATGCCGAAGAGCACGAACGAGATGATCGAACGCTGTGAGCGCTATCGGATCGCGTGTGCCGCCACTTCAACCGGCTCATTCGCCGATCACTTTTCAGACGCCAACCTCTCGAGGCGGGCCACGTCCGTTCCCCTTCCTGGCGCCCGGCAAGGCTAGTCGCCTCGCAGCACGAGGGTGACGCTTCGAGGCCAGAATCTAGTCGCGGTCTAGCCGCCCGGACCGTCCACCATGATGTAACTCTGCAGGCCCCCGATCTTGCGTTCGAGCTCCGCAAGCAGCTCGTACTGCAGATAGCGAAGACCGATCATGCCAAGCAGGTTGTCGCCTTCATCCACGATGGCCAGGTGCCGGAAGTGACCCTTCCGCATCAGCGCCGCCGCTTCTTCGATCGACATGGAGTCCGGCACGGTGCGCACCGGGCTGGTCATGACGTCCGAGATCACGGTCGTCGCCGGATCACGCTGCTCGAATACCACGCGACGCATGAGATCCCGTTCGGTAAAGACACCCAGAATCTTGCGGCCACGGGTCACCGCAACCGCGCCTACCCGTCGTGTCGTCATGATCGCCACCGCCTCCGCAACGGGCAATTCCGGCGCGACTTCTGGCGTTTCCTGAGCCAAACGTAACAGCCCCATCGACCCCTCCTTCCAGTTGGTGGGCCGATTCTAGCGCCAAGGTCCAATCCGCAAAACGTATTTTTCCCGTCGCCCAACAAATTGGGCGGGACGAGGACCGATCGCGGGCCGCTGGTTCAAACCTGACGCGACCCGAAGGCCCGAGCGCCCATCGCCGCCAACGCAAGCAACACAGCGGCCCAGTCAGCTAGCCGGTCGAGGGAGACTCGTCGATGCCCGCGACGGTCATTAGGCGCGACGACGGCGTGGTCACGGGCCCACCACGGGGCGGACGCACCGAAGGCCCGTTTCCGCCGTCGCGCACGTGGATTGCCCGAATGATCGCACGCAATCTTCGCACGACGGAAACATTGCCCACGACCCCAATCAAGCTCAGCGCCAAAATCATCGGCGCCTGTCGCACGATCAGAGGTGCATCCGAGCCCGCCCACAGACTAACCAGCGGAGTCAGCGCGGAGGCGAACATCAAGTAGACCGCGCGCTCGGCCCTTCGCATCGTTCCACGGGGCGGCGCCACGCCCAGCGCCTCGGCTTTGGCGGTCGAGTAACTCACCATGAACGCGGCCAATAGCGCGACCATCGCCAGCAGGCACAAGCCGGGAGAGAAACGATAGTAGATGACCAACCCGCCCATGAAGAAGGACTCACCGAACCGGTCAACGAAGGCGTCGATTGCTTCCCCCGCGTCCGAGGCCGAGCCCAGCTGACGGGCAAGGAGTCCGTCGACCACGTCGCCCAGCGCGGCGCAGGTCGCCAACACACAGCCAAGACCAAACCACCCCTGAGACACCGCCACGCCGGCGCCCAACGCGGGCACCAATGACAAAGCCGTGACTTGGTTCGGTGTCACCCGCGTCCGGCCGAGCAGCCCGACCACCGGACCCATGAGCCAAAGGCCGAATTCCATGAAGGTCTTGCCCACGAACACGCTGCCACCGTCGCGGTCCGAACGTTCGTGACGGGCCCTGCCCCGAACCACGGCGCGTGCGGCATAGAGACCCACCGTGACCCCCAGGAGCAGAAACATCGCGTACGAGAAATCGACGTCATTCATGGTACGGCCGAGCCGAAGACACACTACGATCCCAGGCGCCTCAGGGCAAACCGCCCCTCGCGACTCCGACGCAAGTCGCAATCACACGCCAATAGACTCACCCGCTCGTGTGGCCACGGCGCAGAGGCGTGTTGCGCGCTTAGATCGCGACGGCCGCGGCCCGTTTCTTTTGTGGCGCCCGAGACGCCGTCGGCTTCCCCACCTTCGGACTGCCGTTGAGGTGCGCGCCCTGGGCGAATGTCTTTCGCGCAGCCGACTTCAACGCATCGGCCTTGTTCGTTTTCTCCCACGCGAAATCCGGATCATTTCGGCCAAAATGGCCGTACGCCGCGGTCTTCTGGTAGATGGGGCGCAACAGATTCAGCTCGCGGATCAGCGCGCCGGGGCGGCAGTCGAAGTGGGCTCGAACCAGATCGGACAGCCGATCTTCGTCGATCGTGGACGTCCCGAACGTGTGTACCAACAGCGACACCGGCTCGGCCACGCCGATCGCATACGCAACTTGAATTTCGCAGCGTCGTGCCAGGCCGGCCGCAACGACGTTCTTCGCGATATACCGCGCGTAGTAGCAGGCCGAACGGTCGACCTTCGAGGGATCCTTCCCCGAGAATGCGCCACCGCCATGTCGGCCCATGCCCCCGTAGGTGTCGACGATGATCTTGCGGCCCGTCAGGCCCGAATCGCCCATCGGCCCGCCGACCACGAACCGTCCTGTCGGATTGATGAAGTACTTGGTCTTGGGCGTCACGAACGCTCCGGGAAGGATTGGCCTGATGACCTCCTCCATGACCGATTCCTTCAGCGTCTTGTATTTCACGTCCTCACTGTGCTGCGTGGAAATGACGACCGCGTCGATGCTCAAAACGCGGTTGTCGCCATCGTAACGGACAGTGACCTGGCTTTTGCCGTCGGGGCGCAAAAAATCGAGCGTGCCCTTCTTTCGTACCTCGGCCAGTCGCTTGGCCAGCTTGTGGGCCGTCACGATGGGCATAGGCATCAGCTCGGGCGTTTCGTCGCACGCGTATCCGAACATCATGCCCTGATCGCCCGCGCCCTGCTCGTCGCGCGTATAGACACCCTTGCCGTCCACGCCCTGCGCGATGTCCGGCGACTGTTGTTCGAGCGCGACCATGATGCCGCAGGTTTTCCAGTCGAAGCCCATGTCCGAATGGTCGTAGCCGATTTCCTTAACCACTCCGCGCACGATCTTGGGGATGTCGATCTGCGCGGCGGATGTCACCTCGCCGGCGACCATGACGAATCCGGTCTTGGTCAGCGTCTCGCAAGCGACCCGCGAGCCCTTGTCGCCCTTCAACAGCGCGTCCAGGATTCCGTCGGATACCTGGTCGCAAAGTTTGTCGGGGTGACCCTCGGTGACGCTTTCGGATGTGAAGAGAGACTCGGACATGACAGGGACTCCTTTGCAGTTCGAGATCGACGCAAAAAAATGCATTCGTGGAATCGGCGAGGCGCGGGATTTTCCCAGTCGATCTCGCGAGAGTCAACGCAAACCAGCGGAAAACATTGGTCCGCGATCCGCGCGCTGAAGGTCGGGAGCGTGTCCGGAGGGCCGGCGCGCCCCGGAACTGGGCGGGCTGCCCGGACGTGTCAGCGGTTGTAAGGCTCGCCCTTCACGATAGACAGAGCGCGATAGAGCTGTTCGCACACGATCACCCGCGCCAGACGGTGAGGCAAAGTCATGGCCGACAAGGACAGGCGACGGGACGCTCGGTCGACCGCCGCCTTCGGAAGACCGTCGCTGCCCCCGATCAGGAAGGTCACCGCCTTGCGACCGTGCAGCATGCCGTCTTGGATGTAAGTGGTTAGTTTCGCGGTGTCCCAAGACTCGCCCCCGGGCTCCAACGCGATCACATCCGACCCTGGCGGAATACGCCGCACCAAGGCGTCGTCGTTCTCGACCTCGATTATTTCCATCGGCAGGTGACGTCGTACCCGCGCCACGTAGTCATCACAGACGGCGCCGAGGTGCCGATCGCGCATACGGCCAACCGCGAGGATGACGAGCTTCAGAGGTTGCCGTACAGAGCGTCGGGTTGCGCCATCACCGCCTCGGGCGGAATTCGGAGCTGAACGCGTGGCGCGTCGACCCACAAGCTTTCGAGGTCGTAGAACTCGCGCACAGGATGGTAAAATACGTGAAACACGACGTCTCCGAAGTCCAGCAACGTCCAGCGTCCGCTGCCGGCGCCTTCCTGTCCAAGCAACGATCGCCCCCGCGCCTTCATGGCGGCCAGTATACCGTCGGCGATCGCGTCCACCTGCCGATCGCTTCGGCCACTGACGATGCCAATGAAGTCGGTGTAGCTGGCCAGGGATGAGACGTTGATTAGAACCGGTAGCAAGGCCTTCTTTTCGAGGGCGGCATCAACCGCCGCGACCGCTGTCTTCAGCGAGTCGGCGGTCTGGCGGAGCCTCTTCGCGTCCGGTGGCGTCTCGCCACGCGCGTCACCTGAACCAAGTGCCTTTACCCGTCCCGCCGACTTCGGGCCGAACGGCGCCTTGCCCCGACGCTGGGATCGCTCCTTAGTCCTGCCGGTCGGATTGACCACTCGTTTGGCCCGCGCGGTGGAGGACGATCCGGCGGACGCGGCCGAATTCCTCGCTGTGCCCTTAGCCCTTCCGGTGGCCCTTTTGTCAGGCTTGCTGCCGGAGGCCGGCGCTTGCTTGCTTTTGCTGCCAGCACTCTTGCTGGTCTTTTTGGACTTTGACGCCAATGAGTTTCGCCGATTTGGCCCGCTATCTCAGGCGCATCGTATCAAACTCGCGAGGTCGTCGCACGCATCTATTTCGTCCCAACTGGTCGGGGCGCCGGTCGCGGCGCCGCCAGGTGGTCGTCGAACCTTGACAACAGCGATTCGAGGTAACCGCTCCCCAGGCGGCCGAGGCGATCCTCGATAACTGCCGCGGCTCGATCCAGCCAGCGCGCATCGGGATCGATGGCGTCGGCCTCGGCGGCATTTGTGGCGTCCTTGGGGCTGGGGGCACGCGTATCCTGGGTTCGACCACTCCGATCTCTTGGCAGGTCCATGGGAACGGCATCGGGGTTCCCGCCGGAGGCCACATAGTGCTCCACGGCCCGTTGTAGCTGTCGTGATACCCAGCCCGGGGCCTCCCCAATGGATCGCCCCAGCACCTCGGCGCCTTCCCGGAATATTCCGACGAGCGCCCCGCGCTCCGCGCCACGAATCGAAGCGAACGTTGCGGCGCGGATCTGGATGGCGGCGGTCCTGTCGAGGCCCGCGCCCACGTGGCTCTTGGCGCAGAAATGATCGAAGAGTGTTCCCATCTGGAACGTCGTGGCCATTTCCTCGGCGCGTCTGCCCGCGCCAAGAACGATGAAGAACTTTCGCCAGGCCAGTTTCAACGCCAGCAATGTGGCCGCGGTCATCGTCGCGTTGCGCGCCGCCGTCCCCTCACGCGGGTCCGCCAACAGCTCGGCCGCGGACGGAACCAAGTCTACCTTTCGGCGATCGGCGATCTGCATCAACATGCCGGCCCGCACGCGTCCGGCCAAATAGTCGTCCATGACCGGGATGGGAACAACGCCTCCGACGGCGGTCGCCAGCAATGACCGTCGCACGACCAGGCTGCGATTGGCAGTCAGATGCTCGGTTACGCGGCCACCGCGCGCAACGCCGCGGGGAAACGATATCAGCTCCGCTTCGCGCGGCTCGTCTCCGCCGTGGCGGCCCGGGCGCGGATCGGCGGAGTGCGGCACGCGGTCGTCGCCTTCGCCATCCGCCGGCGGTTTCGTCGTCACCGTTGGCCTCTGAGGGGCGGTGGAGGAACCGGCGCGGGGGCCGATCGGGGCAGTCCCCCCAACAATGCCTTTTCCTCGGGAACCGTTCGCGGGCGGGTTGGGGTGTCCTCGGCCTCTGGACGCGCAATCGACGGGCTACGTCCGATGTCCTCGATCGACGCGTGGACCTCCACGCCGCCGTGCATCGGCGTCGCTTCCCCGGATCCTTGTGGCAAGCGCCGGCCGGGCCCGCTTCCACCGGCGGAGGTTCCATTGGGCCGGCTCATGCTGTATTGGGCCCGAAAGTCGGCCTGCAAGGGCGTGCCGGTCGTGTCGTCAATCGCGACGGTCCCGTCGATGATCCCGGCAAACAAGGTCTGCCGCCAAGCACGCCTGTCGTTTACATCGATCGGCATCGCGGGCGGCAACGGTCGGGACGCTTTGGTCAGCTTGTATATGTGAACCCTGCGACCCGCCCGGCTCTCTTCGCCGAAATCGTCGACCGTGCTGACGTTGCGCAGCAGCTCCCAAGCGGCAAAAGGCGCCCCGATGCCCTCTTCCAGCAAACGTTGCGGCTCGGGATCCTCGGCAGCGCGGCGAATCATCTTCCCATAGCGTAGCGCGACGCTCAGCTCCCGTCCGTGCAAAACGATCTCGCGCCCCCCGTCCTTGTCGTTCAATTCCACCAGCCGCCAATTGCCCTGCTCGTCGAGCCACAGATCGGTTTCCGTGGTCACGCTTTCCGTGGCGCCACTGTCGGCGCCGGCGTCAAAGCGCGCGACACAGCGGAAGTGCGCTCGTCCCAGCTTGCGAAGCGCGGAGGCGAAACGTTCGGGACG
Organism: Pseudomonadota bacterium; assembly: GCA_017881245.1. Taxonomy (GTDB): domain Bacteria; phylum Myxococcota_A; class Polyangia; order Fen-1088; family Fen-1088; genus FEN-1088. The sequence goes on along the minus strand of JADGRC010000073.1, from coordinate 12,304 downwards.
GACGGCCGTGTCCACGGCCGCCATCGGGCGGGTCAAGGCGCGCCGCCCGCGACAGGCTCCGGTGCCTCCGACGAGGGGGCCGAGCCACAGCAGGGTCAGTGCCAGCGTCGTCGGCGCCAGCCGCCGCGTGAAAAGTTTCCCAGACACCCGACGGCAACCTTAACATTGCCTTGGAGACCGGGCTTGGACGCGATCGCAGACTTCCTTTCGACGCCAGCGGCGATCGCGTGCGCCGCTGTCCTGGGGGCTGTGTGGGGAAGCTTTTTCAATGTGGTGATCGCGCGCGTGCCGCGGGGTGAATCCATCGTTCGGCCGCCATCGCGCTGCATGTCTTGTCAGGCGCCCGTGCGCCCGTGGGACAACGTTCCCGTGCTGTCCTATCTGCTGTTGCGCGGTCGTTGCCGCCGGTGTGGTGTGCGCATCTCCGCGCGCTACCCAATCGTCGAGGCCCTGACGGCCGCGCTGGCTGCGGCGATTTTCTGGAAGTTCACGGGGGCCGACGACGGGGAGCTGGTCGCCGTGCGGCTGGGCCGGTTCGCGGTCTATTTCACGTTCGCAAGCACGCTCGTCGTTCTGGGATTCATCGACCTTGACACCAAACGGCTGCCAGACGTCATCACGTTGCCAGGAACGGTGGTGCTGTTCCTGGCGGCATTCGCCGCGCACGACGTGTCATGGCAACAGCGTCTGATCGGCGTGGCGGCGGGCTACCTGTTCGTCCGTCTGATCGCCGATTTTTACTACTACGTCTTGAAGCGAGAAGGGCTCGGCCTCGGCGACGGAAAACTCCTGGCCATGATGGGCGCGGTGCTGGGCTGGAAGGCGTTACCGGTCGTGGTGTTCGTGGCGTCGGTGGTGGGAACCGCGATCAGCCTTCCCATTTTGCTCGCGACGAGGAGTCACGCGGGGAAGACGTCTTTGCGGCATGTGGAGGTTCCGTTCGGGCCATTCCTAGCGGTCGGCGCACTGGTTTATCTGTTCGCCGGCGCTCGGATCCTGGGGTTGGTTCTGCCGACCGGATGACGCCCGCGAACTTCCACGAGTTCGGTCGACCTTGAACGGGCCACATACGCTTTCAACTAGGGCGTTACCGTTGTCCGTTTGCTCGGGCCCCGACTCCGGGTGTCGCCTGTTCTATCTTGTCCAGACGGGACAACAGCTCCGACGTCAGGCGATCCACCTTTTCGTGCAGGTGCGCTATTTCCAGTTCCGCTTTCAGGTTGACATCATATTCGATGTCGCCGCGAACGCGGTCCTTGGCAACTTGACGATTCTGACTCAACAACACGAAGACCGAAAGGATGATCGCCTCTAGGGATACCGCCATGGTCAACAGACCGAACGGGTAGGGGTCGAACACCGGGATACCGGGAATCCAGTCGATGTTCACGATGATCCAACTGAGGAAAAACACGCAATGAATCATCAGAAAGGGGATGCTGCCGCTGAACGACGCGATCCAGTCGGCGGCCTTTTGGATCGACGTACGGCTGTCCGCGATCTCCTGGTTCACGTTTCGCGACGTTGTGTGCCGCAGCAGCTCGGCCGTGATGCGCATGCGGCGCCCCATGGCGGTCAACAGCTCCAGCGCGGCCTCGGGGTGCAGCCTCAACAGGTGGTCAAGGTCTCGTCGGTCGACGCGCAACGCTTCCAAATCCCGGGTGACGACGACCGAGGCGGTGCGTGGGCCATTGTCGAGCAGCGACAACTCACCGAAGAACTCTCCTTTCCCGGCGGTCTCGATCACGATGCGTTCCCCGGTATCGTCCTTGAAGAAGACCTCGACCTCTCCCGACTTGATGACGTACAGGGAATCACCCGGATCACCGTAGCTGAAGATCGTTTCCCCCGTTCCATAGCGAACGAAGTCCAGATCCGCGGCCAGCAGGCTGCGTTCCTCGTCATCCAGTAGCTGGAAGATCGGTACCTCCGCCAGCAGCGTGGCGGCGGCGGTGGTACGGATCTCTTGCTTTGCAGCCATCTATTCCAACTTTATCCGTTTGGCCGGCGCCGCGCCCGGTCTTGTGGTGCGGGCGGCCCGAACGGGCGGCGGCGCGCTACTATTGCGCATGTCTTTAAGGAGGCACGAAATCCATGACCGATGGCAGTGTGAACCGAATCGGAAATCGAGCGGCCGCAGCCGTTCTGTGCGCGGCCTTCCTGGCGGGAGCGGCCTGCGCGACGAACCAAGGGAAGGGTGCCGCGATAGGAGGGGGCGGCGGCGCGTTGCTGGGCGCGGGATTGGGAGCCCTGGCTGGGGGTGGCAAGGGGGCATTGATTGGTGGTGCGATTGGCGCGGGTGTGGGGGCAGGGTCGGGGGCGCTGATTGGTCGTTACATGGACAAGCAAGAAGCCGATCTGAAGAAGGTCAAGGGAGCGAACATCGATCGACAGGGCGACAAGCTGGTCGTCAGATTCAATTCCGCGATCCTATTCGACAAGAACAAGGCCGAGCTGAAACCCCAGTCGAAGACCGACCTCGCGCAGTTTGCCCAGGTTTTGAAGAAGTATCCGGACACGGATCTGGTGATTGAAGGCCACACCGACAATACGGGAAAGAAGGCGACCAATCAGAAGCTGTCGGTCCAGCGCGCCGAGGCCGTCATCGCCAATCTGGGAACGGATGGCGTTGCCGCTCAACGCATGGTCGGCCGTGGATACGCGGACGATCGTCCGGTTGCCGACAACAGCACGGCGGACGGGCGCAAACAGAACCGCCGGGTCGAGGTCCAGATCGCGGCCAATGAAAAACTTCAGCAGCAGCAGCAACAACAGCAGGCGCCCGCCAAATAGCGCCGTCGCGGCCCAGGGTTCTGGCTAGCGCCGCGATCACGCAGCTCGATTGTCGCCGCAGCAGAACAGTGCGCGTGATTGCCGCGCCGGATGCGTTACTCGATCGAATGTTGACGAATGAGGCAAAGTTTCACCTCCGACGAGAGAGTGGCCGATCCAAGGACGGGGAGGTCCAGCTTGCTGGACCGGCTTCGCCGTCAAGCAACTCCGAGGGGGTCTCGCAGGGGGCCTTCCCAGGCCCCTTGCGGCGGCGAAGCCGCTCTTAGTTCGCCGTGAAGGCGCCGATGCCCAGGCGGGTCGCCAGATCGCGGGCGCTTTCGCCCGCCTTGTTGGCCACATCCGGCTTGGCGCCGGCCGCCATCAAGATCTGGATCATGTCGGGACGATTTCGCCACGAGAAGATCGCGCGCCACAGGACCGACGCGCCGTCCTCGTCGACGGCGTTCACATCGGCGCCCTTGGATATCAGCAAGCGTGCCATCTCGGGCAGGTCCTCTTGCGCGGCGAAGTGCAGCGCCGAGAAACCCTGACCGTCACGGGCGTTGATGTCGGCCTTTGCTTCTAGCAGCAGGCCGACAAGTCCGATGCTTCCGCCAAGCACCGCCGAGAACAGGGGGGTACGCCCGTCGTCGTCCCGCACGTCCGGATCGGCGCCGGCGGCCAGAAGGTCCCGCACCTTGACCAGATCGCACACGAACGCCGCGTCGGCGAGGTCGGAATCGTTTTGAGTGGGCGACTTGCGTACGGGCATGGGCTTTCCCCAAGACTGGACGGCGTTGCCGAAAATAACAAACCCCACGGCCCTTGTGGGCGCCGCGGGGTCGGAAATCACCTCGACGAGGTGCAGACGCGAATGACGTGAAACTACTTTTTTTCCGTCTTCTCGGTCTTCTCTGTCTTCGTGGTCTTTTCCGACTTTTCCGTCTTCTCGGTCTTGCTCTTCTTGTCCTTCTTGTCGGTCTCTGCGGCCGGAGCCGGATCCGCTGCCTTGGCAACGGTCCAGGAGACGGGGAGCAGAACGGCCATGGCGATGAATACGGTGCGAACAAGTTTCATGTGATTTCTCCCTTTGTTGTGTGGTTCGAACGGGGCGCGCAGCATAGGCCGAACCTCCCTGCTTGGGAAGAAAAAAGCTCGGTACGGTTTGCGAGGTCGTGATCTTGGCCCGGTCGCGCCTCACGCAGGCCTGATTTAGGTTTCTGGCTGGACCTTGCCCTCCCGCGATGCGAGCAAGGCAACCGGCAGAAATGGCACGAACAGCAGCACGGCGGCGCTGGACCCGGCATTGATCCAGACCAACTTGTCGAACCCCAGGTGAAACCGCCCGTACAGCAGCGAGCCGACGACGTCGGAAACGCCAAATACGGCGATGTTGCGGACGCTCATCATCAGCGCGTAGCCGAAGCTCTCACTGCCCCGGGGCGTTGCGCGAACCGCGAGATCGTACAGGGGAAGGGTGCCCATCACCCCGACGAAGCCGACCGTGGTTTCGATGACGAGGGCCGCGGTCGAAGACCGGTAGGCGAGGTAAAGCAGCGCCGATGCCGCGTTCACCAGAATGCCGCCAATGAGGGTCAGCCTGAGTGGCAATCGACGGCAAAGCCACAAGTACACCGCCGAGCCCCCGAGGACGCCCGCGCCACCGGCGAACTGCAAGATGCCCATGTATCGCACGTCCAGCTTCAAGACATCTTGTTGGTAGAAAAGGAGCGGCGTCTGAAGGCCCGGGGCCAGGTAGACGAGGAACAACAATATGGACGTCATCCACATCGGCCTCGATCGCACGATGCTGCGAAGCTGCTTTCCCGCCGCGGCCCAGACCGCGACGTCCTTGACGGCCCGTCGCGGTTCCCGATGCAGGCTCAACGTGACCGGAACGACGAGGCCGACGACCAGCGCGCCGCTGCCACTCGTCCACGCGAACGGCGCCGCCGCCAGGAGCCCGCCGAGCGGCCCGGCCGCCAGCGACATAACACCTTCGAGGCCGGTACGCATGGCGCTCAAGCGTCCCGTCGCGCCCAGGCGTTGCCCCTCCTCCACCAGCATGCCGCCGACGGTCGTGCTGATGACGACCAGCGCGACATTGAGTCCGGTCATGAGTATTAGAAACGGCACGTAGGCCCGGGGGATGACAGCGAACGCCGCCCAACCAATCACTGCGGCGATCCCCCCGACGATCAGATACCCGCGTCGGCGCGTGCCGAAGAGCGGAATGCTGTCGCATACCAGTCCCACCAAGGGCTTCAGGTACCAAGCGAGCGTGGCCACCGCCCAGAACGCTGCGACCTTCTCGGGGGGAAGGCTCAGGGTGTTTTTCAACAACAGGCCAAACGGCAGCCGACCAATCAACCCGGGCCAGCCAAGCCCCGTGACGAAGATCCCGGTCGCGATGACAACGGCCGACCGCCAGAAACGGGGCGGGTGGGAAGCATCTCCAAGCGTCTGATGTGCTGCGCCGGTCTCTTCGGGCGCGCCGGCGTCAACGGTCAAGATGTCCGGAGTCTGCCGTACTACTGGCAGGCTGGGAACTGTTTACCGGTGTCCTGATTGACGTTCTGGGATGTGTTCGACAGTTGAACGGTCAGCGTTCGCCCGGCGGCGTCGGTCAGAGTTATCGACTGCCCCGAGGCCAGGTTGGCGCCGAAGTGCCATGTGCCGTAGGACGTGCGCGATGCGCCCTGCACGCCGGTGATGGCCAGGATGGAGTTCTCCACGAATAACTCGTTGGGATTCCCGGTCTTCAGGCGAACGATCACATTTCCCGATATGGGGCACGGGATGTACTTCCAATTCGTACCGCTCGGATTGCCAACCGAGTAACCAAGTTGGTCGAACGCCGCCTTGCTGAGATCCAGGTGGCCGTTCGGATTGTTCGCGCAAACCGAATTGCCGCCATCGCTGCCGTACGGGCACTCGTCGGCGATGGTGGCGATGATCATCTTGCCGTTCTGTCCTGTGATCTGCACGCACGCGCCACAATGCGCCGACGAGTTGAATCCACTCGTTCCCGGAACGGCGGCGAAATATGTCGCGTTCGCCGTACCGGTGCTCGAGATGTTTTGGACCGTGTCGGTCTGGCCGTTCTCGGTCCCGTAGTAGCCGCAGGCGGTGCGGTATCCGCTGCCCTCGCGCGCGGTTCCCTGGCCAAACCAGTAGTAGGTGAACGATCCGTTTCCGCTGTGATTCGTCAGGTTGCAGGCGGTCGGGCCGGCGCCTCCCGTATTCGCTCCGCCGGTCGCGCTGCCGCCCGTGTTGGCACCGCCGGCACCTCTCCCACCGCTGGCGTTGCCCCCGCCGGCGCCGCCCGTGCCCCGTCCCCCGGTACCGGTCCCGCCACCATTTCCACCGCTTGCTCGCCCACCCGCCGCGGTGCCACCACCCGTGCCTTGTCCGTCGCTTCCTCCAGCCGCGGCTCCACCGGTTCCGGCCACGGTCCCACCACCCATTCCGGTAACCCCGCCGCTCGACACATCACCTCCGCTGCCTAGGCCGTCGCCGCCTCCCATCGTTGACAAGGCACCCAATCCAGTTCCGTTACCCCCGCTGCCTTGCCTCGCGTCAGGGCCGCCCGTCGTCACGCTCGCATCGCCGCCCCTCGACGCTGGGTCGGCGGGAACGCACGACAGGGTGATTCCCGTGGCCGCGGGCAGAGCAACGAAGAGAACAAATACAAGGCGCCTCATTGGTGACAAACTCCTATGGACAGTTGCATCTCTTGACGCACCCCTGCTCGGGCGCGCGGTAACACTACCGTAAGTCGTATTGCGCGCGTTCCCATGGTCGAACCGCGGTCGAGCCGCGGGCTTGATCGTCGTGGGCCGAGTGGTATGAGCTTGCCCATGGTACGCGAACCTTCAGGCGGCGATTCGGGTCAACCCCAACTGGTCGTCGGAAAGACCGCGCCGGCCTTTTCGCTGAAGCGAGACGACGATACGACCGTCAAGCTCTCGGCCCTGAAAGGGCACTGGGTGGTGCTCTATTTTTATCCCAAGGACGACACGCCCGGTTGCACCACGGAGGCTTGCGAGTTCACCGCCGGGATCAAGCAGTTCGAAAGATTTGACGCCGTGGTTCTCGGCTGCAGTCCGGACTCGCCGGAGAGTCACAGGAAGTTCATCGCCAAGCACAAGCTGAAGCTGGCTCTGTTGTCGGATCCCGATCACTCCGTGATGCAGGCGTACGGAGCTTGGGGCGAAAAGACGCTCTACGGTCGTAAGTTTCTTGGTGTCATCCGGTCGACGGTCATCATCAACCCGATGGGTAAGATCGCGCGTCACTGGCCGCGGGTTAAATCGGCCGGTCATGCGGATGCCGTTCGCGAGGAGCTTGCCGCGCTGCGGGCCGCCGCCGGATGAGTCACGGGGGCCGATGGCGCATCGGCCTGATGCTCGCACTGATTGCAACGACCGTCCGGCTTGCCTGGACGTTGGCGGTTCCCACGATCCCGGTCGGGGATTTCGCGACGTACCGTGAATCGGCGATCTATCTGGCGGAGTTCGGCCATCTGGACGCCGGCTTCGTCTACATGCCCGGGCTGATTTGGCTGTTGGCCGTGCTTCACGCTCTTGGTGGAGAAGTCCTGGCGGCGAAAATGCTAGGAGTTTTGTTTGGGGGCCTCGCGGCCTGGCCCCTATATATCGTCGCGTCAAGGCTGTTGGTTAACGGGCAGCGCTCGCAACCTGGGCAAGCCGGGCTGTCGGAGCAACCGGGACGACCGGGGCTGCCCGTGCAGCCGGACCTTACCGGCGTGGCGCGGTCCTCCGGGGGCGCCGCCCTGGTGGCCGGGTTGGGGTACGCGCTTTGGCCGGCTGGGATCGCCCTATCCAGCGTCATCGGCACCGATATTCCGACGGCGGCGATCATCCTTCTGGCGTTATCGCTGCTCTGCTCGTGGGGGGATACGCGACCCCTGCTGGCGTCGGCGGCATTCGGCGCGGCGATGGGCGTCGCTGCGTATTTTCGCGCCGTGGCGTTGCCTCTCGCGATCCTGTCGGCGACGTATTGGTGGGTTCGACGGGTGGGACTGCGAGCGACCATCGGTCGGACGGCGCTGGCGATGTCGCTCACCGTCTTGCTGTTGTTGCCCTGGGGATTGCGGAACCGTCGCCAGAGCGGCGAATTTTACCTGACCGACAGCCACGGTGGCATCACGGCTCTCATGGGAAACGATCCCAACACGGAGGGGACGTATTCGCGCTCGCTCGGAGCGATGTTCCTTCGGTTGACGGGTCGGACTTTTCTAACGGAGCCACACCGCGAGACCGATCGCGTCGCGTATCGGTTGGCCGTGCAATTCATGAAATTCGATCCAGCGTGGACGTGCGCCATGGTCGCGCTGCGCATCGAACGCTTGTTCGCGCCAGAGCGCGGGTTGCTTTACTGGTCGGTCTATCGACCCGGTGTCGTGCCGCCCGCGACGGCCGCGTGGTTCAACCAGCATCGTCCCGTGATCACGGCGCTGGCGGATTGGTACTACCTGCTGTTCGTCTTCTGTCTATGCGCGGGCCTGGCCTTCGCGGTGGTCGACCGGCGTTGGAGCGTCCTCGTGCCACTGCCTTTCGCGTTGACGTTGGCGGTGACCTACGCGTTGTTCGTCGCCGAGCCGCGCTACCGCGTGACGACGGAGGTGCTGCTATTTCCGATCGCGGGGTTCGGTGCGTGGCGATTCGGTGGCGCTGCTGTCCTGGTCGCCCAGCGGTGGTGGCGGATCGCCGCGCGCCGGTCGCGCATCGCGAGCGTGGTGGGGCCGCCGTCGGGGCGGGACGAGGCTCCGGACGCGGACGCGCCTCGCGGGCTTGCCGCCACCGCGGCCACGGTCGCATTCGTGATCGTCGGGTCACTGGCGCTCGGTCGTGGGGGCGCGGCGCTAAGGACCCGACACCGCTGGGCAGCCACGGTGTGGCAGGTCGACGGACGCCCCGAGTTGGCTCTGTGGCGGGGGGGAACGTCGGTGGGCGGTCCATCACCGGTGTGGGGAGCGCCGCCCGGCGCCGTGCTGCGGATCGGACCCGGGCAGGGCCGGGTTGACGCCGAGATCATCTTGCCCGACATCAAGTCCGCGCGGGGATCGTTTCAAATGGAAGCGTCGCTTGGCTGGCGTGGCGCCGAGCCCGGCGGAGCCAGCGTCACGATTGGGGGCGTGTCGGTCGACTCCCACGCAATCGCAGTACGTGGTTCGATAGAACAGACGCGCGGACCCCTGCGAATCGGTGCCCACCTTGATCGTCCCGCTGGTGCCGACGGATTCCTGGAGGTGGTGATTTCCGAAGTCACTTTGACGACGGCCGGGGCTCCGTGACAATTCCCCGCATGCGACGGCGGTGGATTTGCGGCCGGCCGAATGTTGCACGAAGGTCGATTTGCCAGGAGAACCTCAGGACGACTGCGGGCGCGCCTCGGCTGACGGGCGTCCCTCGAGAATCGCTGAAACGGCTCGCGTGAGATCCCCGGGCAAGAAAGGCTTGGCGACGAAGTACGTCCGTGGGCCAAGTGACATCGACACCCGATCGGCATCCTCCGAGTAACCCGAGATGTAGAGAACCTTCAGCTCCGGATCGCGCCTGCGTAACTCGGCAGCCAGCTCGATTCCGCCGACGCCCGGCATGGCCAGGTCCGTCAACAAAAGATGAATCTTGCCCCTATATTCCCGAGCCACATCGAGCGCCTGGCGCCCGTTGGTCGCCTTCAGGATGGAGTACCCACGAAGGGTCAGGATGCCGGTCAACAGCTCTCGCACCGTGTCGTCGTCGTCGCACACGAGGACCGTTTCAAATCCATTTCGAGCAGGCAAGGGTTTCTCGACGACATGACGTGCCGGCACGGCGGTGTCCGGGGCCCGCGGCAAGAGGACCCTGAATCGGGTACCCACGCCGACACGGCTGTCGACGCTGGTCCGGCCGCCGCTTTGTCTCACGATTCCCTCGACCATCGCGAGACCAAGTCCGGTTCCCCGTCCAGCCTCCTTCGTCGTGAAGAACGGCTCGAAGATGCGCGGCAGAACGTCGTCGGGAATACCCGTGCCGGTGTCGGACACCGCCAGGGAGACGTAGTCGCCCGGAATGACCCCGCGTTCCTCGCCGGCCGCGACCACGACATCGCGCGTTTCAAAACCCAGCGTGCCACCGCCTGTCGCCGCCATCGCGTCGCGCGCGTTGAGCGCGAGGTTCATGATCACCTGCTCGACCTGCCCAGGATCGGCCAAGACCCTCGACTGGGCAGCAAGCGCAATCCGAAGCTCGATGCGATCGCCCGCCACGCTCTTGAGGAGCCCGCGCATGCGCTCGACCATCTCGTTCAAGTCGAAAGGCTCGGCGTTCAGGACCTGGCGCCGGCTGTAGGCCAGCAACTGGCGGGTCAGACCGGCGGCGCCCTGGGAGCTCGCCAGCACGGTATCGATGTGCCCCGCAAGCGGATGTTGCGCCCCGAGGCCGGCCTTCAGAAGCTCGCAGTAGCCCATGATGATGACCAGGCGATTGTTGAAATCGTGGGCGATTCCTCCAACCAGCCGACCCATCGCCTCCATCTTTTGGGCGCGCTGGACCTGGGCCTCCAGATCCGCGCGTGCCTGTTTCGCGAGCTGCTCCTCGTGGATGTCGGTCAGGTAAGCGGTCACGTGCTCCAGGCGTCCATCCACGTAGCTCGATCCGACCAGGTCCGCCCTGACCCATCGGGCCTCCCGCCCGCCGGGGACCAGGCGGCTCTGGCTCTGGTGCCGGGGGATCTCCCCGGTGGCTATCTTCCCGACTCCCGCTTGCTCCGCCGGAAAATCATCGGGATGAACGGCGCCGACCCAGACCTGGTAGGGATCGCGCTGCAAGATGCTCTCGTGCGACTGTCCCATCAAGTCGGCGAAGGCGCGGTTTGCGAACGCGTACCTTCCCTTGCCGGCTGCGATGCAACCAATGCCGATGGGGGCCTCTTCCACTGCCTTGCGAAAATGTCGGGCCTGCTCCAGCTCCGCCGCGAGGCGATCTCGTTCGGCCCGAAGCGCCGCAAGCTCCTGGTCGGGATCGGCGTCGCGATCAGACATACGGGCATTTTACGGCCCGACGGGGGGTCTGTGGAAGACGCGATCTTCAATTGCCAAATCGCTCGTCCAAATCCGCGGTTTGGGCCTCACGCCCCGTCGCGTCGGTCGACAAATTGGCGGACGAACTCCGTGGCGGGGCGGTCGGCTACGTCGGACCAACGCCCCCGCTGGACCGCGGAGCCTCGTTCGATCACGAAATTGTGACGGTCATCTGGAAGGGATTGTTCGGACTCGCGTGTGTCGGTCGGAGGCCGGGTCCGAGCGCGCTGGTCCACACCAGCCTCCGTCGCCGAAGCGAGACTCAGATCGGCCGGCCCAGCCAGCTGAGTAGGGCGGCGCGCATCGCCTGATGTAGGTTCACGTGCTTCGATTGCGCCTTGCTTTCGAGCGCCTTCCACACCGCGGCGGGCAACCGGACCGAGCGGGCGATCGTCGGCCGAGACTTGCCCCGCCCGGGGTGACCACGGCGAAGCAGCACGGCATGGGGGGACAGCTCCGGCATCTCCCAGAGGGCAAGCAGGGAAGGTCCTCCGCGCTCACCCGCTCCCGCGAACGCGTTGCGCCTCACCGGCCCAAAGCGATGGAAGTCGACGGGCGTGTCGAGGGGATCAATCGTTCTGGTAGTGGGTCTTCTCATGTCTGGTCGCCTTTCGTGCACTGATGATGCGGATGGCGTCGGAACCCACCTCTGCGTGAACGACGTAGAGGAGCCGCTGAAGGCGGGAGAACCCTATAAGGACGAACCGATCCGGGTGCAGCGCGTCCGGGTAGTAGGCGGCGAGCTTGTCGTCGAACGCCGTCTTTGCCTCATCGAAGGCCACGCCGTGTTTTTTGAGGTTGGAGGCGGCCTTCCGTGGGTCCCATTCGAATCGCACCAGAATTATAATGTATGACAATATTGTAGCTGCGGCAACGGGTGGCGTGCTCATGTTCAGCACGCGTGCTGCAGGAGATGAACGAGCGTCTCTCCAAGCGGTGGGAACTGGCGGCTTCTGAGTGCGTTCGGGGTGCTGCCGGGCCTGACCCTGGTCATCGCTTGGCGACCGTGAATCGCTGTGCCGCGCTTGACCCGTTTCGTTTAGCCAGGTCATAAGTGCAGCATGCCTTCGAGATACCGGCTGCTCCTTCCGACGGTGCTCTTCCCTGCGGCCTGGCTCGCCATCGGCTGCGGCGACTCTGCCCATTCCCTCGGCAACGCGCACGACGCCTCGACGGCACCAGGCGATGTTAGCGGCACGGCCGGCGGGGGCGCGGGCGCCGGCGGAGTCGGGACCGGCGGCATGGCCAGCGGTGGCGCGGGCGCGGGCGGAGTCGGGACCGACGGTATGGCCAGCGGCGGCGCGGGCATGGCCCCCGCCGGGAGCGACCCGACGTGGGCCGAGTGGCCGATACCGAATGATCCAGTGGACGTTGCGGCGGGTGCTCCGAATGCCGAGGCGTACACGGACCACGGGGACGACACGGGCACCGACATGGTCACGG
>JADGRC010000072.1 GCA_017881245.1 Pseudomonadota bacterium | reverse complement strand
GGCATGACGCTGCCCATCGATGCGCAGTCGATCGTCAGCATCGAACCGCTCGTCGAGCCGAAGGGCGAGCCGATCAAGATATCCGATGCGCAGCGTGAACTGGATTCCATGCCCGCGACAACCGTCTACGTTCGCCCCAAACCTCCACATCCCATGAAGTGGGTGTCGGTGGGATTCGTGGCCGCGGTCGTGGTCATCGCGGGTGCCGCCGGACTGCGTTCCCTGCTGAGGGGTAAGGCAGCTACCCCCGCCCTCGCGTCGGGAACAGCTTCCGCGCCACCGGTCGCAGTCGCAGGCGCCGAAGTCGCGTCGGACCCATCCGCTGGCGCAATGTTGTCGCAGCCGCCGCCGCCACCTTCGTCGCCACCAGCATCCCTGTTGACATCGACTCCGTGGCCAATGGTGGCGGACTCCGCGTCCGGCCAACCTGTGGCGGGGGATGGCGAGGCCGCGGACGACGTGCGCGGACGCCAATCGCTTCGCGGGAATCCCCGAGGTCGCCTGACCATCGGACGATTCGTCCACCGAGGTTCACGTTTTGACCTGTCACCGCAAGATGAAGTTGGCAGCGGAGACAATGGAGCTATCCAAGGAGGTCTGGCGACGTTGAAACCGGAGGCGAGCCCAACCTACGAAACGCCGCCGAGGAACCGCCAACGTCGCCGCGGGCCTGACGACGATATTCTGCCGCCCTCGGTTGAAAGAGCGCCGGAAGGGCCCGGCACCGAGGTGACCGTGACCACGACGCCCACGGCCATCGTTCTGTCGCGTGTTCCAAGCGCCGCGTGGAGAAACCTCCCGAACTCGGACGCGGCCTCGATCGCGACGACGTCGCGTTCGACGAAAACACCGCGCCCAATCGACACGGACGACCCGTTTGCTCCATGATGCGGCTCCGGGGATGGGCTGTTGCGCTGGCAGTGTTGTCGGGGCTGGGCGGTCCCTCCGCGGGGGCCGCCCCAAGCACCGACCCCGCGGTGGTCGAGGAGGCGCAGAGTCGATTTCATCGGGGCGTCAAGCTCTACGAAGAAGGTGATGCGGCCGGGGCGCTGGCCGAGCTGACGCGCGCTTATCGGTTGGTTCCAAATTACAAGATTCTCTACAACCTCGGACAGATCGCGTACCAACAGCGCGACTTTGCGGCCGCCCTGGGATACTTCAGACGTTACCTTTCAGACGGCGGCGATCTAATCCTGGAGCCGAGACGCCGCGAGGTTGACAAGGACATTGTCGACCTGGAGCTCCGGACGGGGCGTATCGACATCGAGTCGCTGCAAGCGGGAGCAACAGTCTACCTGGATGACGTACGCGTCGGGACGAGTCCCTTTGCCTCGCCAATCGTCGCGAACGTCGGGCGGCATCGAGTGGAGGCCGTCTTCGACTCGGGACAAAAACAATACCGCGTCGTCGATCTCGCTGGGGACGAAACGGTTCGCGTGGCCTTCGAACGTCTAGCGTCGGTGCCCGGGTTGCGGGTGTCGCCCGACCAGAGCCCACCCCCGTTGGTTGAAGCGGGGGCATTGGAGCGGGTTCGGGTCCCGCAACGCGAATCGCCGCGCAAGGGTCAGCGAGGATCCTGGCTCGCCTGGACCTTGACCGCGGGGCTTGCGGTCGGGGCGGGTATCAGCGGGGGGCTTGCACTCGAACGGTCCAGCCAGGCCGAGGATGCGCTGAATTCCTATCCCGCTTCGAAGAACAATCTCGACGGACTCCGAAGCCAACAGCGAACAATGTCCTGGGTCAGTGACGGGTTCGCGATTGGGGCCCTGGTCATGGCGGGAGTCTCCATGTACTTGAGTCTCTCTGGGGCGTCCGAGGCTCAAGCCGGGTCGCCCTCGAGGCTGGACATGGCGTGCTCCGGGCGATAAGAGCGACGCGGGTTTCGACGCGGTCGTGTTGCCCTCTATTCCGACCGTTGAGCTTCGTCTTCCCGTGGTTGCTCGCCACAGCGTCCCCGAAACTGCTTGCGCTGTCCGTAATAGAAGATATATGATTTCTATACTGGACGGGCAGGGCGCTCAAACCAGAGAAAGGGCAGGGCAAAGATGGCCAAGTACTTATTGATCGAATCGCGGGATCCGTTCGAATCGAACGATGTCCGCTATTTCTACGACCTCGCCACGGACCTGGCCCGGTCCCGGCACGAGGTGACACTGGTCTTGGTTCAAAACGGCGTCTTGGCGGCGCGTCTGGGCGAGCACACCTTTTGGTTCGCGGAGCTAAAGCGCGCAGGCGTGGAGGTGCTGGCGGATGGGTTCTCGCTGGCCGAGCGGGGCATCACCGAGGCGCGGCTGTCCCCCAGTGTGAAGGCCACCGCGCTCGACGTGGTCGTCGACAGGCTGGGCGAGGGCGGCAAGGCACTTTGGCATTGAGACCGGACCAAGGAGGCACACATGTCCGCTGAAAAGACGTTGACATTCGTATTCAACGATCCGCCCTACGAAAGCGCCCGCAGCACGACCGGCTTGCGTCTAATCGATGCTGCCCTTCGCAAGGGGTTCAACGTGCAGGTGTTCGCCTACGAAGGCGCGGTGGCGTTGCCGTTCTCTCGTCAGATTCCTCACGCCAACGCGGTTCATGGACGCGACGCCGCCGCGGAAGATCACCCGAATCCGAAGGACTGGATTTCGGCTCTCTTGGACGAGGCCCGCGAGCGCGGTCTGAGACTGGACTGGGTCAATTGCGGATTGTGCGTGGACGAGCGCGGCGTGGGCGAAGCGATTCCTGGGATTCGACGCGGCAGTCCGGCCGATTTCGCTAAGTTCGCCGAAGAGTCAGTCAACACCTTGGTCATTCCAAGCCGGTGACTATGTCTCTTGCGCCCATAGTGTACAGCAAACCCGCCCACGCGGCCGTCGGCAACTCAAGGAGGATGGATCGATGCCCAAGAAGTATTTGACCATTGTTGAAACCGCGTATCGCGCGACGCTGGAGGAGCAGGACGATCCGGTGTTGTGGCTTTCCCAAGCCCTTCGGGGGGCGGGCGCGGATGTTGACGTGTTGCTGCGTGGGAACGCCGTCAACTACGGCGTCCGCGGCCAAAATGCGGCGGGCCTGTCTTTTGGTAAGAAGGTCCAGACGCAGCCGCCGCGGTTGGATCGGGACGTGGAATCCCTGATCCAGAAGGGAGCAAGCGTCTACTATGTCGAGGGTGATGCCACGGCTCGGGGAATTGCGCCCGGGGAGCTCATCGGTGGCCTCAAGGCCGTGAAAACAGGCCAGCTTCCAGCGGTCCTCGAAGGCTACGACCAAGTCTGGCATTGGTAGCCAAGCGCGCCCCCGTCGCGCGATGCTCTCGGTCAGGTCAACGAAGTGGAGGAGTGATCGTCCCCGGCGGGGGAATCGATGCTCTTCCGCGCGGCATGCAGGAGCGAAAGCCATTGTGAGAAGAAGCCCGTGCAGTGTGAACGCCAACGGTTGACCGGCGCGTGGATATCGATGTGCTTGGGAAGGCCGACGTCGGTGCGCCCCAGTTGGGCGTCGCGTCGCCATTCTTCAATCAACCGGGAGGGTTCGTACTCGGGGTGCCCGAGGTGCACCACGTAACGGTCGTCTGGTGTCTGAAACAAGCTGTATCCAGTTTCGTACCCGTGCGCCAGTAGTCGAACCGAACCGGAGTCATGCGCCCGTTCCAGCGTTGCGTCGTCGATCCCGGAGTGACGACTCTGCGCGCACCAAAAGCGATCGTCGGCGCCCCCAGCAATCCCTTGTCGGGGGTGAGGTTGCGCTGCTCAAAGGCACCGAACAGTTTAGATGGCAGTGTCTGCTTGTCGATCCCGAGGAGTTGGGCCAATGCCATTCCGCCCCAACATAAGCCCAAGGTACTCGGAACCGCGACGTGCGCGTGTGTGAGGATGGCGGTGAGCTCGCCCCAATAGGCCACTTGATGATAAGGCAACTCCTCGACCGGAGCGCCGGTGAGTATCAGCCCATCTGGATGAAAAATCGTCTCCGGCATGGGCATCCTCCGTTGCTTGGGTTGTTTGTCCGCGGCTTGTCAGGCTAGATCTGTCTCAGAAACGCTTCGAAGTTCGATGTGCCAAGACGACGAAGGAGCCGCAAAGGAGTCCGGCGAGCGCGGGCGTGGCGTCGGGCAAGCCTGACAGCGTTGTGGCTATTGACGTCGGTCAACACGATGACGAGGTCCGAGCGTGTGACCAGGGCCCGTAGGCCGGCAGCCGACGCCGCCCCGACGATGCCCCCCGTGTGCAGCTCGATTTGGTGTCCGCAGGCGAGCGCGATAGCTTCCAGATCCCGGGCGTTCCTGTCGAGTCCCCCGATGATTCCGATTCTCATATGTCTTATATACAAGACCTCGGTCTGCTAGTGTGGTCGGTGGGCGATATGGCATCAAACTGTGACGTTGGGGTGTCAACGCTTCGACTGGTCGGAGTCGTCTCTTGCTGATGTTGAGCCCGCGCTGCCTGGCGGCTTGCCCGTCACCGTAAGGGAGGGAAGGTCGATGGTGGGTTCGAGCACCTCGTCCTCGGAATACGGCAGCTCCGGGCGGACCTTTTCTGCTCGCATGGCAGCGCGCCGCTCGCGAGCGCGCTGATGTGGCGCGCCGTCGCCGTCTTGACTCCCTTGCCTTCCATGTGTCGCGGCGGCCGATCGGCGGTTTGCCTCACCTTCGTGATCGATGGCCGCGAGGTCGTGTGGCGGCCATTCCGACGGCGCCCCGGGGCGCATGGGCAGGGGCCACGGAATCACCGAGCGAGGATGGATTGGCGCGATGATGACGGATGCTGCTGCCTGGGTGACGATTCCATCCGTCTTTGTGCGTGCGCTCGCGTTCCCAGGATACGTCGGGTCCGTGGCGGCGTGCTTCAGGGCGACCGCACCCGCCACGACCAGGAGGGCAAGGCCCACCCCCACGGCCGTCCAATGTCCTCGCTCGAGGGCGGTGGGGAAAATCCGAGACGCTCGCTCGAGGGTGGTAGGAATGATCCGGGCAACCAACGCACGAGTCCGGTGGGGATCCGGGTTCCGCTCGGACGGCGCGGGAATGATGACGTGGTTCGCTGTCTCCAGCGCGGACGACGCCTCGGAGCCCGGTAAGGGATCGCTCAGCGTCCACGCTCCTCCCGGAGTCGGACGAGATGGTCGTAGCTGTGGAAGGAATGGCGGGGGTGAAGATGATTCTCCGCCGGAATAGCTGTCTTCGCGGGCGGGCTCGTCATTCGTGGCGTCACCGCTGCCGAGGTGCCTTTCGATCAGGGCCTGACGAGCCAAGCGTTCCTTGGCGAACGCGAGCGACACCACGTGACCGAGGCGCCGACCGAGGGAAGGATCGTTGCCGGCCAGCAAGCGTTCGATTTGGGTTTCGAAGTCGGCCGCTGTCGCGAACCGGTCGGCCGGATCGTGGGCGAGGGCTCGCGCGAGCACGTCGTCCAACCCTTTTGGCACCATCGTGGTCGCCGGGATTTGCGGGATGGGTGTCCCACTCATCAGATGATGAATGATCGTCGCTTCGGGCATTCCCTGCCACAGGCGCTGCCCGGCGACCATTTCCCAGAGGAGTACACCGACGGAAAACAGATCGGCGCGTCGATCAACGCTCTCGCCTCGGAGTTGTTCCGGGGCCATATAGGCCAACTTTCCATGAACCGCCCCTGGACGCGGTTGACCTGCGTTGGACAGGCTCTGGGCGACGCCGAAATCGACCAACTTGACCTGACCGCCGTAGGTCAGGAAGACGTTCTGCGGGTTGACATCTCGGTGGACGATGCCGCGGGGTGCGCCGCGGTAGTCGCACAGATCGTGAGCGTAGTCGAGCGCCGTCAGAACATGTGCGACGATGCGAAGCCGCAGCGTCATGCTGAGCCCGTCAGGACCGACGAGGCGATTCAGAACCCGCGCCAGGGGTTGGCCGTCGAGGTACTCCATCGCGATTGCCGGTCGTTCCGTGTGTTCGAGGACCTCGAAGGTCTGCGCGATGTTGGGATGGTTCATCGCGGCGCAAAGGCCGGCTTCGTGCAGGAACATCGACACGAATTCGGGCTTGACCGCCAGGTGGGGCCAGATGCACTTCAGAACGGCGAGCTTGGACAATTCTTTGCCTACGCGCATCTGGGCGAGGATTACCTCCGCCATGCCCCCACGTCCGATTTGACCGATTGGTCGATAGCGCAAAGGGAGCTCGGGAAAGCCCGCCGGTTGACCCTCCGGTGACCGCAAAAGTGGTGACATCGTGAATCTCTGTACAGGGACCGACTGACGCGTTTTGTAAAACATTCGTCACAACTTCAAATGGAGGCGCCCGTCGCGCCCGTCCAATAGGGGGCAAGCGAACCTCTAAAATCTTTCTGTGCGCCCCAGATCGCTGTCATTTGGCCGGCACGCTCTCGGCACGAAAAGTCCAGCTTAGTGGAGTTGTGTCTCATGCTGTGTCTCAACTGTGACGCAGGGACGGGCGCGTACCTGATAAGAGGCATTGACAGGAAGCCATGACATCCCTTCTTCTTCCACAAACGTTTTCTCGCTATCGGTCGATCGCATCGCTCGGGCGTGGAGGCATGGCGGAGGTAATTCTGGCGGAGATGCGCGTTGGCAAGGGCGTCACCCGGTTGGCCGTGCTGAAGCGAATCTGGTCGGATTTGGCAACCGATGCGGAAGTGGTTTCGATGTTTCTGAGAGAGGCGCGGGAGAGCGCGCTCATGAATCATCCGAACGTGGCTCAGACTTACGAGGTGTTGGAGCACGCGAAGCGCCCCGCGGTCGCCATGGAGTACCTGGACGGGCAACCGCTGACGCGGGTCATGGACCGTCTGCTTCGCTCTGGCGGGCTCACGTTGACCCTGCGGCTGCGGATTCTCGCGAACGTGTTGGCTGGCCTCGATTATGCGCACAATTTGGAGGACTTTGACGGGACTCCACTCGGCGTGGTGCATCGAGACTTGAACCCCCAAAACGTGGTCGTGACTTACGACGGCCAGGTGAAACTGGTGGACTTTGGTTTGGCCAAGAGCCTGTTCGCGACGCGCCAGACGGGTCGCGAAGCCGCGGGCGGCGGCGACAGAGTGTCGTGCATCGCGCCCGAGCAATTGTGGGGCACACGGATCGATCGTCGCGCGGACGTGTTTTCGGCTGGCGTGATGTTGTGGGAGATGCTGGCGGGACGGCGCCTTTGGCTCGGGTTGAGCGAGGCGACCATCATTCGCCATTTGATGTCTCGGGCGCCCATTCGTGCCTTGCCCACGGATGCTCATCCTCCCGAGGGATTGGCCAGAGTTTGCGCGCGGGCGTT
Source organism: Pseudomonadota bacterium (assembly GCA_017881245.1). Taxonomy (GTDB): domain Bacteria; phylum Myxococcota_A; class Polyangia; order Fen-1088; family Fen-1088; genus FEN-1088. The sequence continues at coordinate 8,936 of JADGRC010000072.1, read as the reverse complement.
GGCCATCGATCCGGAAATGCGATTCGGGTCGGCCGCCGAGTTCGCTGCCGAGATCGAGCGATTGGTTCCGGGCAGCGATGACTCGCACGCCCGTCACTTGGGCAAGATCGTATCACTCGCCTTTGCGCAGGAGCGAGCCGCCCGGCGGGCCTTGATCGAGACCCACGTGCGGGCACACCGACCGGGCGCCGAGAAGGAGAATGTGATCTCGCACCAGGCGCCGCGCTCACACGGACCATCCGATCACCAGCTGCAGCGATTGGCGGCCCCTGCCTTGCCGCCGAGGCTGCCGCCGCCGTTTCGCTTCGGGGACGCCCCTTTGGGGGGGAGCTCAGCCGCCATCTGGGGCGAGGATGACGCCTCGGCGTCTGGAGGGACGCTGGCCATCGATCTCGATTGCATCGTGAGCATCGAGCCGCTGCGTGAGGCTGCCGAGGGAGGGACCGAGCAGCCTGCCGAGGAACTTCCCGAGCCTGTAGAACCTTTAGAACCTATCGAACCTGTAGATGAAGCGTTGCCGCAAACAAGGGTTTACCAAGCACGCGCCGTTCGACGCCCTTGGAAATCAGTCATCGCTGGCTTCTCCGTCGCGATGGCCATCTTGTTGGGCGCGGGCGGCCTGTGGGCCGGGTTGAGTCGCTCGGCAGCCGACACAACGGTGACGTCATCCCCGGCTTCAATCGGCCCCAACGATCGACCGGCGTGGGGGCAGATCAGGCACGAGGCGCCGACTCCATTGACCCGCCTCGAGAATGTGTCGCATTCGACGACGACACCGGTGGGCAGCGAATACTCCGATGCCCTTCCCTTACCGCGAAGGGGTCGCGACCACTTCGGGAATCATGCGACAATCAGCCGGACCGTTCATAGCCGGTCGCGCATGGAGGACACGGAGGTGGCTGACGATCGGAGTCCCACGCGCGATTCCGAGGCCGAGTCATCTTCAGAACAGAACGAGGAGCTGTCCCGAGATCACGAGCGCATCCGCCATCACGACGACGACATCTTGCCTCCGTCCGAGGAGATGGCGACCGTCAATTCCTTACCGGTTCCGCCGGTGGCAGCGACTCCAGGCGTGCCCGGTACCGCGCCTGGGCCCCGCGCTGCCCCGGAAACGAAGTCGAGCGCGCCCGTCGGACTGGTTTCGACACTGGGACGTTCGTCCCGAACGCGGCGGCCAATCGACACGTCGGATCCATTCAATCCTTGATTCGGATTGGCCGTGAAATGATGGGGTTGGCCTCGGTGCATGTGTAGACAAACGTCTTCTGTCGTGGAATATAGACTGCGGGTCCACGAGGGGCCCGGTTTATGACGAAGGACCAGTACGCGGTTGTCCGGGTCGCGGGACCCGACCGAGAGACGCCCACACGCTCATACGCGGGTCGCGGAGATCCCACCGCACCAAGCAGCGTGCCCCGAATTGTTCCCGCTGACCTGGACGCATTCTTGACGCCGCCGTCCAACGATGTCCTCGAGGACCGAACGGAACCGGCGGGAGTCGGCCGGGTGCTGATTCTCGTCAGCGATCTGGCCTTCCGGACTGTTCTTGGGCACTCCCTTATGGCGGCGGGATTCGTTGTCCAGTTGAGCAACGAGTGGGCGGATGGCGTGGACGACGTCCAGCGCTTCGTGCCGGACGTGGTCGTGCTCGACTCCAAGGCGCCCGGCTTTCTGGGGACACAGATTGTGCAGCGCCTGCGCTCTCGCGAGAAGGAGGGGCACCGTTCGGCCGTGATCACGTTGATTCGGACCGACCTCGACATCGACCCCAGCCTGGGCCTCGAGTTTCACCCCTGCGACTTCGTCCTCCTTCCGGTGAGCGTGCGCGACTTGGCCCTGCGCATCGACGGTATCGTCCGAGCGCGCAGGGGCCGACACGCCTCACATCCGGATCGTCGCCGCCGTTACGTCGTGGGTCCGCTGGAAGTAGACTTGGATGGCCACCACGTTTTGGTCAACGGCCTCGATGTGCGCGTCAGTACGTTGGAGATGCGGCTTCTTTCTTACCTGATCGAGCATCACGGTCGGGTGCGGACACGCAAGGAATTACTCCAAGAAGTGTGGGGGTACAACTCGAACGTCACCACGCGCACGCCAGACACCCACGTTAACCGCTTGCGGACCAAGCTGGGTCCGGCCGGCGCGCTGGTGGAGACGGTTCGCGGCACGGGATATCGCCTTTCGGGCGACTACCCCGTCATTATCAAGGACTGATCGGCCGAGCCCGCTTCAGGCGGCGGAACGGCGCGGTGTCGCTCGCCGCCGCCCGCACGAGGGTGGCGCAGGTGCGAGGGCCGCCCCAATGTCACAAGTTTGCACGCGTCTTGAAGACAGGAGAAAATCTTGTATAAGAGACACCATGAAACAAAGGGGTTGGCCCGACACGAAGTCGTGGGCAAGCGACGGGGGGGCTCGGGCGGCCCCTGTCCGCGCGGGCGTGTCCAAGCGACGGCGGTCGTCGCGACGCGCCCGCGGGCTTTTCACGGAGGGAGAGAACGATGCGCAAAGGATCTCATGTCTACCGGTGCCTCGTCGTAGGAGCTACGTTCACCACGACGAGTCTCGTCGCTGTGAGCGCGCTTGCGGACACGGTCACCGACTGGAACCAGCGGACCATCAAGGCCACGAAGGGCTTCAACGGCAGCGCGGGCGCGGGTGTAACCCTGGATTCGAACCTCGGCTCGCGGGTGGAGGCCATCGAGGCGCGGGCCGTTTTCGACGCCGTGAACTCCATCGATCATTTCAGCCCACAGGGCTACTACTATCAGGGCGTCAACGTGGGATCGGCGGTGGCGGCGGTTGCCCAGGCCGCGCATGACGTGATCTTGGCGCTGGTTCCAAGAGACATTCCGATCTATGGCTACATCTACCGCGTGGACACGGGGTCGCTCGTGGAGGTGCCGCGTGCCCTCGCCATCGGTCGGGTCGGCGGGCGGGTCTGAGGTCGAGTCGTCGGGTCACGCCCGGCCGTCGCGTGTCGTCCGCGGATGTGAGGCCGGGCGTGTCAGTCGTGGACGAGGGGTAACCCGGCGTTGACCCAATTGCGTGTACCCCCGGTCAGGTTGTACAGGCTCGTTCGTCCATTCGCCTCCGCGACCTTGGCGGCGGCCTGACTGCGGACGCCGGCCGCGCAAACGAATATGATTCCGTCTCTGGGCAGGGCATCGTTGGGATTCGCCTTCAAACGCTGCAGCGGCACGAGGCGGGCCCCGGGAAGGTGTCCGTGGGACCATTCCCCCGGCTCGCGGACGTCGATGATGTCGATGGTGCCGCTTGCGATCAGGTCTTGAGCTTGCAAAGGAGTCAAGGAGTTGATCATGTGTCCAATATAGTAGACACACGGCGCGGCGTCCAGGACAAAATACCAATCTGAATAAGGGAACGGAAGGGTCCTCTCAGCGCGGTCCGTCAGGAACCCAGGCCCGTGCGCGGTCGTCCCGCCTGTAGTCGGAGCAGGGCCGCGACCAGGGCGTCGACATCCTCGCAGGTGTTGTAGGGCGCGAGCGATGCGCGGACGGTGCTCTCGAGGCCGAAGCGGCGCAGGATGGGTTGGGCGCAATGGTGCCCGGAGCGGACGGCGATGCCTTCGCGATCCAGCGCCGCGCCGACATCCTCGGTCCGCTGGCCGTCTAAAATAAAAGACAAGACCCCGGCCTTGTCGGGCGCGGTTCCAATCAGCCGCAGCCCGGGGACCCGGCCGAGCTCGCCGGTGGCGTAGGTCAGGAGCTCATGCTCGTAGCGTTGAATGTTGTGCAGCCCGAGGCCACTCACGTAGTCGAGCGCGGCGCCGAGTCCCACGGCGTCCGCTATGTTGCCGGTGCCTGCCTCGAAGCGGAGCGGCGGCGGCTGGTAGGTGGTCTTCTCGAATGTCACGTCGCTGATCATGTTCCCGCCCCCCTGCCAAGGTGGCATGGCTTCGAGCACCCCGGCCTTGCCGAACAGGACGCCGATACCGGTGGGGGCGAAGACCTTGTGACCCGAGAAACAATAGAAGTCGCAGTCGAGCGCCTGTACGTCGACCGGCATGTGAGATACCGCCTGCGCCCCGTCGACGAGCACCCGCGCGCCGTACCGGTGCGCGATCTGGACCATTTCGCGTGCCGGCAGAATGGTGCCAAGCGCGTTCGACACCTGGGTAAACGACACCAGGCGCGTTCGCGGCCCCAGGAGCTTCTCGTATTCTTCCAGAATGACCTGGCCGCGCTCATCGACGGGCGCGACGCACAAGCGCGCTCCCGTTTGGGAACAAAGCTGCTGCCAGGGGACGATGTTGGCGTGATGTTCGAGCCACGTAATTAGGATCTCGTCGCCAGCCCCTATGTTTCTGCGCCCCCAGCTCTGCGCCACGAGATTGATGGCCTCGGTGGCGCCGCGCACGAAGACGATCTCCTGGGGCGACGAGGCGCCGAGAAAACGCCGTACTTTGTCCCGGGCCGCCTCGTATGCGTCGGTCGCCCGGGCCGCGAGCGCGTGCGCCGCCCTGTGGATGTTGGAGTTTTCATGCTCGTAGTAGTACGAGAGCCGATCGATTACAGCGCGCGGCTTCTGCGTCGTTGCTGCGTTGTCGAACCAGATCAGCGGACGACCGTGGACGCGCTCGTTCAGGATCGGAAAATCGCGCTTCACGGTGTAAGCGTCAAACAGACCAGGCGCGGCCCCACGGTCAGGAACGAGCTGGGGCTGGACGTTGAATCCCGCGGGAGGGGCAGGGGACGACGTGGATGTCGAAGTCGCGGAGGACGACTCCGCCGGCCCGGACTGCGGGTCGGGTAAGGGATAGGCGGGTAGGGGATAGGCGGACTGGGGGTATGCGGACGGGGGGTATGCGGATGCGGAGGAATATGCAGCCGGGTGGGGATATGCGGCCGGGGGATATGGAATTGGGGCGGCGCCGGTCACCGGGACCGCGGATGCGGATGCCGGGGCCTGCATCGGAGTCGACGCCGTCGCCGACGTCGGCTCCCACGTCGAGGGCGACGGTCCGCCGAGGGCGGCCAGGCCATCAAGGAAGTAAGGTCGCCCTGGGCTTCGCGCGTCGTCGGGTGCCTCGAACGATCGGACGAGGGTCAGGGGCGAGGAGAGACCCAGACTCTCGGAAAAAAGCGCCGGGATATTTCGCAGATCACTCTCCTTCGGAGGCGGCGAGCTCGCGGGTGGCAGCGCGACCGCAGGGCCCGGCGCGGGGGGTAGTGTCAGGGACGAGCTGGCGCCACTGGCGCCGGGGCGCGACGCACTCGGGCCAAACGCGGGCATCGGCGCCGTTACCAGAGTTGGGGGGGCGGTGAATGGGGTCGGCCCCACGAAGGGGAGGAGTGAAGTGGGAAGGGGGGCTCCCGGGATGGGTGCCGCCGCAGCTCCCGGCGAGCCCGCGCTGGCTCCGACGGCTGCCGCGCTCGCCGCACCCACGTCGGGGGTCGAGGCATTCCTCGCCCCCTCGGGCAACGCAGGATTCGCGGACGGACGCGCAGAGTCACCAGGAAACTGCGACAGGATCTGATTGGCCAGGCGCGCGACCTCGGCCGCGAGCGGGAACGCATCTCCGGGTGCGGCGGACCCTACTGAGGCGCCGGTGGGGAATGCGGACGCTCCGGCGTCACTTGTACTCATGGTACTTGCCGACCTCGACACCCTCGAGGACGCCGAGCGCGTCGTCGGTGAGTACGGCGGTCGAACAATAGAGGGAGACGAGATACGAGGCGGCACCCCGTTGGTTGATTCCCATCAATCGCACAGACAGGCTCGGACTGACCTCGCCGGGAATGCCTGGCTGGAACAATCCGACGACGCCCCGCTTCTTCTCTCCCGTGCGCAGCAGGAGGATGTTGGTGGTGCCGCCACCACCTTTGCCGCCCTCGACGTGCAACTTGTCGGACGGAACGATGGGGATGCCGCGCCAGGTGATGAAGGGTGATCCGAACAGCGTGACTGTCACGGGCGGAACCCCGCGTCGCGTACATTCACGGCCGAATGCCGCGATGGCGCGTGGGTGGGCTAAAAAGAATGCCGGTTCCTTCCAAACCTTGGCGATCAACTCATCCAAGTCATCCGGGGTGGGTGCGCCCCCGCGCGTGGCCACCTTCATCGAGGGCACGACGTTGCCGAGCAGCCCATAGCTCGCGTTGTTGACGAGCTCGTTTTCCTGACGTTCCTTGACCATCTCGATGAGCACACCCAACTGCTCGCGGACCTGGTCCATGGGGCTGCGATAAAGATCGGAGATGCGGGTTTGCACCTCGATGGTGGTCGTCACCGTGGACAGCGTGTGTTCGCGGGGCTGCTCCTCGTAGTCGACGAACGCTTCTGGCAGCTTCTCCGTGTCGCTGGGGCTGCATTGAATCGCGATCTCAGTACCCCCGTGACCGCTGTCCTTGACGCGATTCACCCGATAGGTGCCGGCCTCGACCGGCGTCCACGGCAAAAGGCTGACCAGCCAGCGGGGTGTTACGCCGATCCACTGCGGTGGCGTCTTGGTTGTGTTCGCGAGCTGGCGCGCTGCCTCGGCGCCGAGCGTGTGATGAGATCCGTGTGCTTCAGCCATTTGTGCTTATCTCCCTATGAAACGCTATCCGTCGACCAAATCAGTGGACGACCTGGAACGAGACCAGCCTTACGATGAAGCGAGCGCGCTTCGCAATGTCCCAACGCGAAGAAAATGAGGTCGGACGTCGAACCCTCCGTCGTGGTGGGCAAGCCCTCCTATATGACGGAGGAATCGCGCCAAACAGCGAAACGCGGAGCGGATCGCCGCGGGGACGGGGCGAAATGGGTGATGGGGAAATCGGGCGGGCCTCGGGAACCGCCCCGGGTGCTGTCCAGTATTCTAGGCCACCCTCTACCGACATGCGTTCGATCTCGTGTTACTTTTGAACCGTGCCCAAAGCAGGAGTGAAGACCACGAAAAGTGTACCCGCCGTAGCGGGCCGCGCGGCAACCTTGCGCGATGCGCCGATTCCGCCCGGAGACGAGGTTGGGGTGGCGGAGTTGGCCGCGCGCGTGGCGGCAAATCTGCGGGATCAACGACGCCGTCGCGACATGTCCTTGGACCAGTTGGCGCAGGTCACCGGCGTCAGCCGGGCGGGGTTGTCCCAGATCGAAACGGTCAAAACCAATCCATCCATTGGCGTGTTGTGGAAGATTGCCTCGGGGCTCGGCATCTCGTTTTCAGAGCTGATCGGCGAAAGGGAAGAGGCGGTCTCGGTGCTGCGGCGCGAAGACACCCAAGTCCTGCGATCGAGTGACCGGAAGTTCGAGAGTCGGCCATTGATGCCGGCGGGTGGCGCGAATCAGGTCGAGGTCTACGAATTGCGGCTGGCGGCGCGGGCGCGCCATTCGTCGGAGGCGCACGGACCGGGAACCCGCGAGCTGGTGGTGGTGCTAAGTGGCGTCCTTCGCATGATCGTCGGGGATCACGCCGAGGATCTCGCGGCTGGGGATTCCATGTTGTTCAATGCGAACGTCGCCCACGTTTACGAGAATCCGGGCGGCGCCGAGGCGCGTTACCACGACGTGATCATCTACCCGATGCGTTCCTAGTCGGGGCCGCCAGCCGGGTCGCGCGGGTCCGCCGATGGCGGGTCGACCGCAAAGGTGTGGGGATCATCGAGGACCTGCCTCAAAACAGGGTTGGGCGAGCCGCGGGAGCCGCCGTTTGTTCTTGCGCTGTCCTCTATAATGGACAATTATCTTACTCGTGCCGACCCTAGACAGAGAAGTCGAGCCGTTCAAGCGGAGTCACGCGGATCGCCTGGATGGAGAAGTCCTTCAAATGGCACGCGCGGAGGAGCCGCTTGAAAAGCAAGACGAAATCGCACCGGCCGTGGGGGCGAACCTCCGGCGCCTGCGGAGCAAGCGAGGCCTCTCCCTCGAACGTCTATCCCAGCGGGCGGGTGTCAGCCGGGCCATGCTCGGTCAGATCGAGCTCGGGCACAGCGTGCCCACAATAAACCTCCTTTGGAAAATCGCCCGGGCCCTAGACGTGACGTTCTCGGCGCTGATCATGCGCCGCTCGGAGGATGCCCCGCGGGTGCTCTCGGCCGCCGCGGCCAAGGTGCTGAGCAATCAGGAAGGAACGTTCACGTCGCGGGCACTCTTTCCCTTCGACGAGAGTCGCCGCAGCGAATTCTACGAGCTGCATCTCAAGGCACGCGGTCAGGAGTTGGCCCGTCCTCACGCGCCCGGCACCGTGGAGAACCTGGTCGTTACAGTTGGTGCGGTGGAGATCACCGTGCAACGCACGGTCCACTGCCTGCAGCCGGGCGACGCGATCATGTTCACCGCGGACGTGTCGCACGCCTATCGCAATCCCGGGAATGTGGATGCCACCATGTATCTCGTGATGACCTACGCGGATGACGTGGGATAGGGAGCGCTCAGATTCCCAAGCCGTTCTCGAAGGTGGCGCTGTGGGCTTGTACCTGTGTCACGCGACTGTGGGGTGGAACGCTACGGGTCAACCATACGTTACCGCCCACGCTGGATCCGGCTCCGATGGTGATTCGCCCCAGGATGGTGGCGCCGGCGTAGATGACGACATCGTCTTCAACCACGGGATGTCGGGAGCCGCCCTTGATGGGCCGACCGGACTCATCCAAGTCGAAGCTACGTGCCCCCAAGGTGACCCCTTGATACAAGCGTACGCGTTCACCGATCAGGCAAGTCTCGCCGATGACGACTCCGGTGCCGTGGTCTATGAAGAAGCCGCCGCCAATCGCCGCGCCCGGGTGGATGTCGATGCCCGTCGCGGCATGCGAGATCTCCGAGATGATGCGCGGAATCAGTGGCACCCCGAGCGTATGCAGCTGATGCGCCAGGCGATGATACGTAATGGCGGCCACTCCGGGATAGCAGAACACGGCCTCGTCGAGGCTGGTGGCGGCGGGATCACCTTCATAAGCGGCGCGGACATCGCCTTCCAACGTCCTGCGGATGGAAGG
>JADGRC010000532.1 GCA_017881245.1 Pseudomonadota bacterium | reverse complement strand
GACAGATTTCTTTGAATGCCATCCTGAAGCTGGTTGCGTTTCGCCGAAATGACTTCCGACAGGTCCATCTGTCCGGCGGTGTTCTGCGCCACCGTGATGATCGTGCGTCGGATGAACGTGGTTTCGATGTCCGCGATATCGGCGCCACGGAAGGCTTTGAAGACCTGGGCCGCGAGGCCCTCCGACGTGTTGAACGTCACCGAGATGTCCTGCGTGATGTGTTGGCCTTCTCGCGTGGGCAGGTCGATGCTGTCGTCTCCCTGCGCAGAACCCTCGCCGCCTCGTCGGACCATGGTGTAAGTGCGTAGCGCCGTCGGATAGCTTTGGACCTGAGTGATGAACGGCACGCGCCACGCGATCCCCTGAGGAACCGTCCGCAGGGAGCCGGTCCAGACATTGAAGATCACGCCAGTGTTTCCCGGCGAGATCACTGAATACGAGCTCAAGAACAACGCTAGGATCGCCACCGCGATCAGGGCCACGGCCATTTTGCTCAAGGACTTGGCGATCAGGTCAGGCGAGGGGAAATCGATCGGTGTCATCTGAATCGTCCTTCTTCTCGTACTCGGTGATGTCGATGATTTGCCGCTGCACGCGAGGTCTTCGCGAGAGAAACAGTCTGTAAAGGCGCGTTTCAAGACGTCGCTGCAAGGGCCGCATGAGGCGAACCAGGAGAGCCATGCCAGCGACGAATAACACCAGCTCCGCAAAGGTCATTCGACGCGCGCCCCGCCAGTCAAGTCAGTCGCGGTCGCAGATGGAGTGTTCATCGGATCGCCACATTGCAGCGCGAAGCCACCGAACAACTTGGTCGAGTCATCCCGACAATAGCACGCTTCCAAGGACCGAATTCGGTCTGTCACGCGCGCAAGGGTGGGCTGTAGCCGCGGTGAGGCGGTGCCCTTCTTGCATAACGTGGCCTTATGGACGCCTTCTTGGCTAAACGCCGGCATTTGCGACGGCTTTGTTGCCAAGACTGCCGGAATGCTGGCGGGAACGGAAATCTCTCGGTTGGTGGTGAATGACATTAGTAACTTTTTAGTGATCCTTATGGGCGTACTGAATTCGGACTTCGTACGCTGTTGGTGGATCGTCGTGGTTCCTTTCATGAACCTGCCCCGGAAGTAAGACCGATGCTCGACGTGGTGTTCGTCTTCGTGGCGGTCGCATGTTTCGTCGTCAGCCTCGGCTACATCGCCAGCTGCGATCGACTCAAGTGAGGTGAGAAGGCGCTGCTCAATTACGCCATCAGTCTGGTCGTCTCCGTCGGCTTGCTTGCCCTATGGACGTTTGCGCTTCTGAAACCGGAGAAAGTCTGACATGACACTCCACGACCTCTTTCAATTTGCGGCCTTCGTCGGCGTCACCTGAGGTGGACCCACTTGTCTAGACAAATGTCAGGGTCGAGATCGTTAAGGTCTTCGTCTCCCTGTTGACAGGCGCCGTGGCCTCGCAGAGGCCGCGACGCCCCCTCGTCAGCAACTCACGCCACCTTCGCCGCTGCGTACACCGTCGCCGGCGTCTGATAGGCGAGGGATTGATGAGGGCGCTCGTGATTGTAGAATCGGAAATAGCGACCCAGTTGGGTGCGCGCATCCCGCACCGACCCGTAGTCTTTCAGGTACACCTCCTCGTATTTCACCGAGCGCCAGAGCCGTTCCACAAAGACGTTGTCGAGCGCTCGGCCCCGGCCATCCATGCTGATCTGGGTCCCCGCCGCCTTGAGCCGGTCGGTGAACACCGTCGCCGTGAATTGCGCGCCCTGGTCCGTGTTGAAGATCTCCGGCCTACGTCCGCCGAGCGCCGTCTCCAGCGCCGCCAGACAAAACTGGCCGTCGACCGTCACCGACAGATCCCACGCCAACACGTACCGGCTATACCAATCCAGAATCGCGACCAGGTAAACGAAGCCGTGCCGCAAGCGCACGTAGGTGATGTCCGTACTCCAGACCTGGTCCACGCGAACAATCGGGACATCCCGCAGCAAGTACGGATACACCCGATGGCCCGGATGCGGCTCGCTCAGGCGCGGCTTCGGTCCCACCGCCTCGAGGCCCATCAGCCGCATCAACCGCTGCACATGCTTCCGATTCACCGCATGCCCGGCCTGCGCCAAGGCCACTCGCATGCGACGCGATCCGTAGAACGGCGTCGCCGTGTATTGCTCATCCAGCAGGCGCATCAGCCGGAGATTCTCGACGCTGGTCGGCCGCGGCTCGTAGTAGTACGAGGACCGCGGCAAGTCCAGCAGCGCACACTGTCGCACCACACTCAACGCCGAATGCATCGGGTCGACCGCGGCGCGTCGGTCAGTGGTCGACCAAGTGGTGTTTTTTCTTCAGCCAGTCCAGCTCCACTTTCAACTGGCCGATCTCCTGATACAGCGCCGCCTTCAACGCCTCGTGGTCTTCCGCCTCCGTGTCCCGCCGGGTCGCGAAGACCTGGGGCAACGCCGCCACCGCCTGTTTCTTCCACTGCGCGATCTGAACGGGATGGACAGCAAACGTCGAGGCTAATTCGCTCAACGTTCGGTCGCTTCGGATCGCCGCCACCGCCACCTTCGCCTTGATCTCCGCACTGTGCAGTCGTCGCTTTGCCATCGCCGGCCTCCCTGCCTGCGGCTCGACGACCTTAACTTACTCGGCTGTCCAGTTTTTGGGGTCCACTATAACTCTGGTCGTCGGATCGTCCGGGAACATGACTCCGATCGTTGACAACCTGGAGGAAGCGGCGCGTTTCTACGCGGACCTCCTCGGGCTCACGAGCCCCCCGCCGGTGCGGACCCGGTCCCACAAGGACGTGCCGTATCCGCAGGTTCTGGACAACCAGGGGACGCCGCAGGCCACGCTCCGCCAGGTCAACCTGACCATCCCCGGCCGGGCCTGGAACCTGGAGGTGCTGGAGTTCACCGAGATCGATCGCGCGGCCGCTCACGCGCGGCTCCAGGATCCCGGCGCGATGACGCTCGTGCTCTCGGTGCGCGATATTGACGGGTTGCTGGCGAAACTCAAACAAGGGCAGATCCAGGTGGTCACACCTGGGGGACAGCCGGTGCCGCTGACCTCCGGCGCGACCAAGGCCCGCGCCGTCGTGGTCAAAGCGCCGGGCGGCCACTTCGTCGAGCTGCAGCAGCCGGATCCGCTGCCCGCCGATCCCGCGATGCCGGCCGGCAACGTGATTGGCGGGCACGTTCGTGTGACCATCGCTGATACCGATGCCACGCGGCGCCTGTACCGCGACCAGCTCGGCCTCCGCGCCGACGCAGGATCGTTCGCGAGCGAGGCGTCGCGACTTACGCTGATGGGAACGGCCGGCGCCCAGTTCCG
>JADGRC010000071.1 GCA_017881245.1 Pseudomonadota bacterium | reverse complement strand
CTAGGTCATCCTTGGTCAACATACCGACCAGCTGCCCCTCTCGATTTCGGACCGGGGCTCCGCGAATACTTCTGCGGGTCAAACCCCACGCCGCCTCCTCGGCGGACGCCTCGAATTCGACCGCGTAAACGTCTTTCGTCATGATGTCTTGCACTCTCAACATCGTTCACCCCTTCTGGAAACCTCCTGGCTTAGGAGCAAGCAGCGTGCCCGGCCAAGCCTGGCCGATCGAAGGTGATCAGCCAGGTGCTCGGAGAAAATCCTGCGCGGCTGGCGCCCTTGGACGCTAATTGTGCGGGAGTCTCCATTGCGAAGGAGATCTTCTGGCCTGAACGGCTATTCGGGCATGTTCCGGTCGTTCCAATCCCGCTCGCGACGCATCGGCTGGGCACCGGTCGGCATGGTGGTCTCGGTGGGCACGAGATGAGTCCCCACGCCGACGCCGACGCCCAACCACCGCAGAGCGACTGCGCGCACGAGAAGGTCATGCGGGAAGGAGGTCTTGACGTATGCGACAAGTTCGTCAGGCGGCGCCCCGACCTGTTTCATCTGGACCAGAGTCTTGGCTTCCGGCGGGGTGGCTACGCCAGCTCGGGCAAACGCGACATACAGACGGGCTGAGCTAGGCGTCGCGGCCACGATGGCGTCGTGAAGCGCGTTCGAATGTCCGTCGTTGAGGTTCCTATTCGGGCTCTTCTCTTCGAGTGGCGAGTGCGGCACGGCGGTAATGACCGCACGCGGTGTGACCGCCACTGGCGCTGGTTCCGCCACCTCTGCGACGGAGGGGAGCGGGGGGTGGAGCTGGGGGGGCGCTGGACCCAAAGGATTCGTCGACGTCAGCGGTTGGGTCTGAGGATCCATTGCCGACATTGTGGACCGCCGGGACGATCTCGCGATAACGGCCACCCCCGCGATGAGTGCGACGACGATTCCGGCAAGCAGCAAGCGCGTTCTCATCGTCGGGTCCTACGGAACGTCAAATGGGAATGACTGACTGGTGACGTTGCCCCAAGTGTCTTTAGCTTCGAGGGACAGATCGTAACCCCCGGTTCCCGGTGGCGCGGTCGTGAAAGCAATGGAGTCCGTTGAAATCGTGATGTCCGTCGGGCCGTTCGCGACGTCGACCTTTCCGGTCTCCACGTCGACGCGAACGAACAGCGGCGAGAAGACCGTATCCGACGCGGCGAGAGCGGCGACGGGAAAGACATTGGTCAGTCCGTTCGTGTACACGATGGCGGTATCCGAGCTTCCGTCCGCGATGTCGATGAGAAGCTCGGTATAGAAGGATTTGCCTTGGCTGCGCAGCAGGCCGATCGTCTTGAAGATTGGAATCTGGATGCCGCTCTTCCCGGAGATCTCCCGCCAGGGCGACAACGTAACCAGGACCGGATCGGGTATCGCATCCAGAGCGAGGACATTTCCGCTCCAATTGAACCGGTAGGCGCCCGGGTCGGGATAGGCGCGATCGAGCAGTTGCAGGAAGAAGAGAGACTTTCTGTCGGTGCTCAGGCTCCACAACTTGATGTCAACGGAGAGCAGGTCCGCATCGTCAGTCTGGAACCCCAGCGTATTGTCAACAAGGCCAGCGGAAGTAATTCCGGGACCAAGGGCGTCGGCTCCACTCCGAACGAAGTCGATGACGTCCGCCCAGTGAGAGTTCCCGTTCCAGTTGCTCGCGAGCTGTCGGTAAAGTGTGCTCAAAGCCGGCGTGAACTCGACGGGGACGCCGGCGCCAATGTTGAGACCTGACTGGCTCGTGCGGGTGGCGCCCTGCGCGCGTGCCAGCACGAGCTTGTTTAACGCCGCGATGGCGGCGGAAGCGTTCGAGGAAATTGTCGGGTTCGCGTTCGCGGCCAATGAGGAGAGGATTTGACCCACATCCTTGAGCGGTACCGATGGGCTGCTTTCGTCCCCGGCCGATTCGACCTGGTAATCGGGAAGGGCGAGATCAAACGCCCTCGCGACGGCGACGGCACCTCCGTTGGTCTGGAGGGAGCTGTCGAGCGCGGCCATTGCTCTTGAAAAGGCGCTGAATGCGGACGTGTCGAGCGCCACGTGGGACTTGAACAACCGATCCTCGACCTCGGTGCTGTGGTGGGTGTCCCAGATCGCCACTTCCTGGCGCGCGAAGTCAGCGGCGGACGCGGCCACGTGCTGGCTGAGCCACGACATCGTGTTCTGGTAATCCCATCCGGCGCCGTAATCGATCTCCGCGTTCCCGATGAAGACCTTCGTTAGATCCGCAAATGCCGACGCGACTTCGGGACTGCCGAGTAGGCAGGCATCGAACCCGAAAAAGTCGAGGGCGGGCGATCCGGGGATGCCGGCGCTCACCACCCCCGCGCGGACGGCGTCCGCGACAATCTGGAACGGCATCGGAGCGCCTTTTCGGGTGCCGTCCTGTTCGTCCGATCCGAATCCGTATCGCCAGGCCCCCCCGTGGTCCCACAACACGAGACCATGTCGATCGGAGGGAAAAGCCTGGAAGACGGATCGGATGGCCGCGGAGAGCACCTTCGGGTCATCGAAGTCCTCTTCGGGGGCCGTGGCCACAGTTTCGACGGCCCCGTTTCCCATGATGCGCAGCAGCTCAGAGCCATTCGGAAAGGTTTCAGTGGTCCCCGGGATCTTGCTGCCACCGGGGTAGTCGGCATAGACGAAGAGGTGAACGGATGCGCCAAGCCGTGCGCTCGCCATCTCGACGAGGTCGGCAAAGAGAGCCGGGCCAAGGTTATTGTCGGCGTTGGCGTACACGAGGATCGTCCAGGTGGGCTGGCCGGGGGAGCCGGGGGTGGCCGAAGGTCCGGTCCCACCTGCGCCAGTGGCGCCGGAGGAAGCCGTGACGCCGTTGGCCGCGTCGGTTCGAGAGGCCCCATCCGTCCCTCCAATTCCCGAAGCGTTCCCCGGCGTTCCCCCGGCACCTCCATGACTCTCGTCGCCTCCGCCTCCAATCCATCGGTTTGGGCTGCCGCTCGTACTATTGCCCCCGCCACCACAGGCCATCGACAACGACGACACGAACAACACCAAGGTCATCTTTATTGTGGACGTCACATTCCAGTTATCGCGGTGACGTCATCCCGGTTTCGGGATCGATGTCGATTTGCTTGGACCGAGTCGATCTTTCAACGTGTAGGCGGCCGAGGTGGGGCGGAGTGCGCTGTGCAGCGCGTGCGGGCTGGCGCGTGCGTGCGGGCTGCCGCGTGCGTGCGGGCTGGCGCGTTGCGCGTCGTTCTTGCACGTTCGACGTTTCTCGCCCCCGCCGGATCTGTCATCATCGCCGCATGAGCAAGCACGACGATCTGGCGCCGCCGCTTGCGCCGCCGTCCGCCCCGGTCGCCTACAAGAAGGCGGAATTCCTGGACAGCGACGACGCGCGTCCGTTACGCATCCTGGCCGAGTATCTGGATCCCCTGCGTGCGTTCCGTCGCCAGAACATTCACGAAACCATCGTTTTCCAGGGCTCCGCGCGCCTGCGTCCCGATGGCCCCATGGGTCGCTACTACACCGAGGCGCGGGAGTTGGCGCGTCTCGTTACTGTCTGGTCGAAGAGCCTGTCGTCGGGGAGCCACCGTTACATCGTTTGCTCCGGCGGGGCGGGCGGCATCATGGAAGCCGCGAATCGGGGCGCGTCAGAAGCCGGCGGCCGAACGATTGGGCTCAACATCGGCCTGCCGCACGAACAGCGGCCGAACCCCTACGTTACGCGCGAGCTGTCGTTCGAGTTCCATTACTTCTTCATGCGCAAGCTCTGGTTCGCGCACCTGGCCCGCGCGGTCGTGGTGTTTCCAGGCGGATTTGGAACCCTGGACGAGCTGATGGAGATGTTGACCCTGGAGCAAACCCAAAAGTTGGGGCGAAGAATCATGATCGTGCTCTACGGCTCTACCTACTGGAAGGAGATCATCAATTTCGACGCGCTCGTTCGTCACGGAATGATCAGCCCAGAGGATCTTTCTCTTCTGCAGTGGGCCGACGATCCACCGAGCGCGCTTCGATTGTTGCAGGCGGGCCTCGCCGCGGACGCGGACGGGCAAAGTCCCGCTTTCGCCTCGTCACGAACCTCTCACGACGGCGGATAGGGCAGCACCATCACCCGCGGGGCCAGCGTCGACGCTCATCAATTCGGCAATCAACTGCGCGCCGAATAACAGAATAAGCGCGGCGACCTCGAGCGTCAGCAACAGGATCACGGTCGTGGCCAGCGATCCGTAAACAAGGTTGACCATGGACAGCTTCGCGAAATACCAGACCAGCAGATGCCGCGCGATCTCCCACAGGGCCGTGGCGGCGCCGGCACCGATGAGCGCGTGGCGAAGGCTGACGCGCCGGACCGGGAGGACCAGGTAAAGGGCCGTGAGCATCAGACCCGAGCCCGTCGTTCCAATGACGTGCAACAGCGTGCGAGAGAGGCGCGCAAGCGGCCACACACGCCCCAGAATGTGCACGGATCTTTGCGCGATCCCCTCCAAGACGCCCGTGACCAACGCAACCAACAGCAAGCCGATCCCCAACGCCATCACGAAGACGTAGGGCATCAACACGGAGACGGCGAAATGTCGCCGACGAGCCCCGACGCGGTTGTGGAAGATCATCGCCATCGCGTTCTCGAGAATGCTGAATGCCACGGTGCTGAAGAAAAGAAGCGCCCCGACGCCGATGACGCCGATGAGGTCGCGGTGTCGCAAGAACGCCTCGACTTGGATCGTGATGGATGGTGCTTGCCCCGGCACCAGAAATTCCAGGTTGTAGGCAACCGTGTGCAACAGGAGTCGCTGATCGACGACGTACGACAGTCCCACCAGCAGCAGCGCAAAAAGCGGAACCAGGGACAGCAAGGTGTTGTAGGCGACGGCCCCCGCCAGCAGGATGCATTGATTCCGTCGATAGTTCCGAAACAGGCGCCGGAAGCGCGCGAAGAAGTCGCGAGACATGGACATTGTGCGATGAAACCGTGACCAAACGCTGCGAGTCGCGTGCCAGCGGCAATCGGAAGGAACGCATGGTGAAGGGCCGCAATACTTGCGAACTGTTGAGGGGGCGGCGCAAATTCCGCGTGCCGCGTTAGTGCCTCAATGAAATGGGACATTGCGGATGGGAGGCCAATGAAGTATTGCTAGTACCACTGAAGTCCCTTGCGGAATGGGCTGCAGCTGACTGACCAGCTTGGCGCCCTGGTGAAAATGCCGCGGGAAGACGTGTCGGGTGGTTTTGAGAGGGTTTGAATTCGGGCGGGTGACGCGCGTCGACCTGGGGCCGCGTTTTTCCGATCCCGAGGGTTTCAGATTCAGAGCGATTGCCAATTTACGTTTGTCGGAGTGAAAGCCCCGGAGGCCGCCCAGGTGGAGGTGCGCGCCTGGATGGCGCGGCTGGGCGTTTTGACGAGCCAAGCGACCAAGGCCGACGTTTTTATCGAGGCCACCGACGAGCACCGGCAACATCGACTTGAGCGTTTGTATCGGGTGCGCATGGAACTGACCATGCCCGATGGTGTCGTGGTCGTGGCGTTCGATCATCCAAGCAACGCCGCTCACGAGGACCTTTATGTCGCGATCCGCAACGCTTTCCGCGCCGCCCGCCGTCAACTGGAGAGCCACGTCAAGACACGGTTGCTGTCCGCGCGCGCCGGAGAAGATTCGCCCGGAATACTTCCGCGGGAACTCACGTTGGCTGCGAATGCCCCGGTTATTCCCGGTACGTGAGACACGAAAACAGTCGCCGGTGCATGAAGTGCACTGGGACAATCGAACACAAGGATAGGGACATGAACTCAGCATTGAAACTGACCAGACAAGGTGTGCG
>JADGRC010000531.1 GCA_017881245.1 Pseudomonadota bacterium | reverse complement strand
GGAATTGACCAGCGCTCCCAAAATCGCCTTGTTCCCTTGCGCCGGATCACCCATCAACCAGCGGGCGATGAGACCGGCCTCGTTGGTGGTTCCGCCCAGGCCCAATCCAAACAGGGCCGCGCTGTTGGTGACGTTGCCATTGCCGTCGACGGCGACCTGAATCAGGTGGTTCGACGCGTCCGACGTGAAGATCCGGCGCGTCTTCCAGTCGATGTTGCCAAGCTCGGAGGCAGCGTCCCAAATCAATGCCGGCGGCGTGGCCGATGTGTCATACGCGAGCAGGTGCCCCTTCCACGACGGGAAATCGGCGCGCGAATCGAGGGCGTAGCTGCCGTTCGAGATTCCATTTGTTTGCTGTAGCCCGGAGGACATCGTTGGTGGCGACGTGGCGTAGCTGCCTTTGACCGCGTCATAGATGGCGTCCTGAATCGCAGCACTCAATTCAGCTTCGCTGGTGGCCAGGAAGGCGTACGGCGCTTGACCGTCGCCACCCCGGTCGGTCCCGCCGGCTTTCGCGATGTTGTCGTTGACCGCACGTCCGACGCCCGCGCTCACGTCTCCCGAAAACCCGATCACGAACGTCCGCACGCCCAGATTGCGGCGCATGTCGTATGCCGACAGTACGGCGCGGCACAAACACCCTGCCCCGCGCGGATCCGCCGCGGCACAGGCCGCGCTGTTGCACGACGTGTCGCCCGGCCCGTTGGCTTCGCCGTCGGTGATGAGCAGGACGAAGTTGTCCCGGCAGGCAAGCGAATCGATGCCCTTCACGGCGCTCATGTAATCGTAGGCGCTGCTGGCGCTGCTGTTGGTCGCGTCGTTTCTCAGCGCGCATCCCGTGGGCGTTCCACCGTAGGCAACCAGGCCGCCGTAGGACGCGGGCGCCAGTCGATCTCCGATCGCCAACGACATTGCCTTGGCCTTCACCGGATCGCCCGTCGGATCCAAGAAGGGCGCCAACTGAGTGTCCCAGCGCGCGCCGCAAGTCGTGCTGCAAGTGGCCCCGCACTGAGGCACGCTAATCGGCGGTGCGCCACCCCCATTGTAATAGGAGGGATTCGAATCGTAGTACCGGTAATCGGTGCCTCCAGAACTGATCTGCTTGCCGGTGTAGCTCGGCTTCACGACGGCGCTTCCGGAGGTGGTGCCGGTCTTCATGACGTAGCTGTAATTGCTGCCGAGGTAGCTGCCGGTGCCGAGGCCCGAGATATTGCAGGTTCGCCCGCAGTAATTCGCGCCGACGACCTGACCACCGTTGCCGCGAATCGTGTACTGGCTGTTGTTGTTGGCAGCAAGCGTGTACGTCGTTCCGTCTATCACGCACGTCGCAGTGGGCCCGGTATCAGCGCCGAAGCATCCTCGTCCGTCGAGTCGGCTCTGCGAGAAGAACATCGTCGAGGTCTGGGTCCCCGTGCTGGTCTGCTTGTAATAGGGAAAGTACAGGCTCTGATAGAACGTCATGAATCCGAAGTTGACGATGCCCGTGTTGCTGCTGACGATATCCGCCAGCACGCGCTTCGCGATCACCACACGTGACGTCGCGGGACCGCAGTCGTCGCCGCTGGCCGGACAATCCGCGTCTTTCTGACAGGCAAGCAAGGTGATGCGGCACATCCCGATCGCGCTCGTACTGTTGTTGGCCAGATTGCAGGTGTCGGACACCGATCCCGAGACGCACGGATTGGATGGCCCGACGGCGCAAGTGTTCGCGGGCCCCACGCAAGAGTTGGTTTCGACGCAAGGATTTTGCGCCTGTTGAATCTGACAGGTGTAGTTGGCGATCGTGCACTTGTTGTTGTTGACGCTGCAACTTCCGCTCGACACTTTGCAGGTGGCGCCCGACTTGGTGCAGTCGCTGTTCTGGGTGCAATAGGTCCCCTTGCTGGAGCTGCCCTTCGAACAAACACCGCACTGCGAGTCGGCGGTGCAGGTCGTCGCCCGATCCCCGCACAGCTTCACCGAACAGCTGGCCACGCTGGTACAGCTTTGCCCTCCGAAGGCGCAAAGCCCGGTGCTCTTCAGCGGGCAGTCCGTGTCGACGGAACACGTCTGCGACGTGGTCTGGTTCGACGCGTTCAAACAAAGACCATACGCCGCGCAGCTCTGACCCAGACTGCAGTTGGCGTTGCCGTACTGACACCGCGGCTGTGATGCGCACGTTTTCGTCGGGCTGCAGGCCACCTTCGTGGACGTGCATGTTCCGCTCGTTGACGGCGGACAGTCGGGGTCGGAAAAGCACGCGGCATACTGGCAGTTGGATCCGTTGCTGTTGCAGGTCTTCTGGTTGCATGAACCGGCCTGGGGCGCGCAGTCGGTATTGGACGCGCAGTCCATGCCGTCCAGTTTGCACGTCTTGTTGTGGCACTGCGTGTCCGAGTAACAGACCTTCGCGGATTGAGAGCAGGTACCCTTCGCGACGCCGCCGCGGCAATTCGCGCCGTCGGTGCAATCCACGCCGACCTCCGTCGACGTATCAAACGACCCGCCGGGCACACCCGTCAGCGATCCCGAGGTATCGAGCACGACCAGCATGTTGGGCTGGTGGATCTGGCGCGCAATCAACGTCAGCGGGCTGAGGCGCGCCGTGGCCGAGTCGGAGGCAAGCAACGACGTCGCGACCAAGGCACCCACGGTCACCGCGAGGGTGACGCCGGCCCTGGGGGTCAACGTCCGTTGAGACTTGGTTCGCATCGTCGGACCCGCGGGTACACGGGCCCTATACGAAAGCTCGGTGGACGCCCACGATCACTTTATGAACGCAAAATACCCACCTCGCCGCGCATGGCACCAATTGCCGCCCGTTGTGGCTCAATTCGCGACGACGCCCGAGACGGTGGAGCTGTTGTCGTCACAGGCGTTCTTTCCCGACACGCACAGAACGGGTGGCAGACCCGCGGCCACGCCGGGCGCGCCCGGAACGGCGGGGGTCGCGCCCATCGCCACCTCCAGAACCACGGCCGTCAGGTTGTCCGGGGCGACGCCGCGCGAGCGTATCAAGACCGTTCCGTTCGCATCGTGGGTGTACTGACCTTGACGACATTCCGCCGTGTCGTTGCGGATCCAGACGCTGTAGGTGCCCATAGTCGACGCGACGGGCGCAGTGGGGGTCCCGCTGGTGCGCCCGAAAGACGCCGGAGGGAAAGCGACGTTCGAGAGCGGCATCGCGCCGTCCACGAACACGGCCCCCGCGCCCGTTGGTTTGCCGGCGCCGTCAAGCGCGTTGGGAACGTCGTCGATACCGGCGTTTTGACCGGCGAGCAACCCGTCGACATTGACGCCGGCGTTCAACGCAGCACGGGCGCGCGCGACCCCGGCTTCGGCGACGACCAGGGCCTGCGAGCGCAGATTGTTGTTCGCCTGAACCTGCAGGTTGCCCGACGTCAACCACAGCCCCGTGACGCCCAGGCCCAACAGACCGATGATCAGCAACATCATCAACAGCAAAACCGCGCCGCCGTCGTCCCTCCTGTTCGGGCACCTCGTAAGGGCCGCGGCGATCATCCCCAGCCTTCTTGCTCTCATTGGTTCCTCGGCGACACCATGGTGGTCAGTACTCGATGGCGGAAGTTGTCCTTGGTCCCGGCCACGCCGTCCTCGGCCGCCGGTTTCATGTTGTTGGTGGCCCCGGCCAGGTTGTCGTCGCCGTCGACGGTACGCGCTATGAGCGTCAGGCGGACCGCCTGGGGACGAACGCAGGCGGCGGGCGGCACGTCACCCGCCACGTTGTACGTCCACTCGTCGCCGAGCCGCGACGCCGCATCGTTTCCCTCGGACATGACACCGTCGGGTCCGTCCGGTGCAACTGGCGTCAGATCGCACGCGTAGGCGATTTGCAGATCCTCGATTCCGTCCGCGAGCACCTGGGGCGTCGCCGGTCCCGCGAGGCCATCCAGGCGGGTCATCATCAAACGTGGCGACGCTCCGGCGGCGTCGATCGAAAACCGCACCCAGGAGAGCGTTCCAAAATTGCGGACGCCCGCCTTTGGGGACGCGCCGCCGATGTAGTCGTACGGCACCAGCCCGGCGACCGCGCCAGACGGGTTCCAAACCGAAGTGTTCGCGCGCAGCAGCGTATCGGCTCCCGCGTTGATTCCCGTGATCTGAAACAGCGTGCAGCCCCGATCGCCAAGCGGCGGACCGGCGGGCAGGCCCGTCGTGTCGAGGAGCAAAGCAAATTCGCCTTGTCTAAAGGCTGCGGTCGTGCCGGCCGTGGTCACGACGTTGTCGTTCGCGTTCTGGACCGACGCGGCCAAAGCCGCGTCGCTGAAACTCCCAAAGCCGCCGGTACCGAACACGACGGTGATGGCGTCGGGCGCGCCATTGGCGCCGTTGTTGATCCACAGGGGTGCGAGCCGGATCATCTGAGGGGAGGGAATCGCGCTGTATGCCCGCAAACCGGTCAAGGGCGCCGTCGTCCCCGTGGGGGTCGGATCCGTGACGTTCACGCAGCCGATCATCCCGGTACCGGCCGCGCGTACGAACCGCGACAACGTCTCCATCGACGCCCAGATGTTCTGCTGAACGCCCAACACCTTCGTCTGGGCATCGTAGACGCGACGCTGGCCGGCGAAGAACAAAAAGGACGACGACATCACGATGCCGGCGATGACCAGCGTGACCATCAGTTCGACCAGCGTCAGTGCCCGGTCGGTCGACCTGCGTGGCGCTGAAGGCCGAGGCTCAATCACCACGTCTTCCACCTCTGGCTGTCCAGGCGCACAACCTTCGGCGCGCCGGTATCGAGCGCGTATGTGATCTGGACCGAAATGTTGTACGGCTGGGCGGGGCCAAGATTCGTGACCTGGACCTCGCGCTTGAACCGAAAATCGGGCGTCGCAGTCGCATTGCTGGCCCCGAGCGGATTTTGGTAGCCCGACAACAACCAACCGGGCGTCGTCGCGGCAGCCACTTGGTCGACGACGGGGGGGCCCGCGGTCACCACCTTGGCGTCGTATTCCTCCATGGCGCGCATCACGAGGCGCGTCGCGATCGCGGCGTCGCCGGCATTGGCGGTCGCGTTGAAGATCGTCTGTTGCACAGCGACGGTCCCCAGCAGGCCAACGGTCGCGAGCACCAGTGCGACCATGACTTCGAGCAAGGTGAATCCCCCGCTTGCTCGCGGGTGAATCATCGCGCGCCGTCGGCGCCACTCGCTCATGGGTCAGTTCCTCGCCGTCCGCGGACTTCGCCGCATCCCGATCATCGGCGGAGGCAGACGGGGACTGTACCCGTCGGATGAGGGCTATTCGTAGTCTTCGTTCAGGGCCTCAAGAAAGCCGCCCGCGGGGCCGCTCGCCGAGGCCGACCTCGTGTGGGTCGCGGGAAGGCTCTGGCGTCGGAGCATTGCAAAGCCGCCGCGGCCGACGCGGCAAGCATGGGCAAAACGGTCATGAGTTGGAAGCCGCTAGACGGTCATCAGAACATCCAGGTAATCGCGGCCGCGAGCTCGTTGTATCCGGCCCCGGCGCCGAACTGGTGCCGGCGGTAGTCGCCCTTCAGGCCAATCTGAGAGATCGGCCGGTAGACCAGACCGGCCGTGTAGGTGGTGCGGTCAAAGCGCGGGTTCGCGGTGAAGCCCGCCGGAACGCTCGCTTGCGTGTTGGCGCGGTCGAAACGACCAAAGAGGGTGAGATCTTGCGTGGTGGCCTGGGGCAACAAACGCAAGACATCATAGCCGAGCTCCAGGTAACCGCCCGAAAGGCGCGATGCCACGGGACCGGCCACCATCTGCTCGGGGCTGCCCGCTAGCAGCGCTTGATTCAACGCGGCGGCATCACCGATGAACATGAAAGCGACCTCCGCGCGCGCCGTGAAGCCACGAATGCGTGTCCGCGCATCCGCTTCAACCAATCCGATGGGCACGCCACCAACGGAAGACCGCAGGGAGTTCCCCGATGTCGAGGCGTAGGCACTGACACCAACGGCCGTCCCCAGTTTCGGCTCGAGCGCGAGCCGCAACACGCCCCCGAAGTCGCGAGCCGCGGCGAATTGAGCCTCCTGGTGGCCCTCTGCGATGCCCGATTCGGCCGTGAACCCGTTCGCGTTGAAGCTGGTGACCAGATACACCTGATACGAGAGCCCCGTTGTGATCTCGCCGAAGATCCCAAATCCGGCCTCGCGCCAGGTCGATGGGATCACGAAGAGATCGACGTCGGGCCGGTCGACACCGTTAAACGTCGGGGGCTCGTGATAAACGTTGATGATCCCCACGGGCATGATGATCAGGCCCGCGCGGAGGTTCAGGTGTCGACCAAACAGGCCGTCCAGATAGGCCTGCTCGACCTCAAATTCCCCGCGATCGCCCGCGGACGCTACAGCGTGCTCGATTTCCAGTTCGGAATAGAACCGGATGCGGTCGCTGAAATTGTGCCCGACGTACAGGACCAGCCGTCGCATGTCGACGACGGCGCTGGCGTTCGCGGGGGCGTTGAGCGTGAGCTCGCCGTAACCGCCGATCGCGGTGCCTGAAATCGCGTGAGGGTGACCAAGGGGATTTTCGATGGCGGACTCACGCGGCAGCTCCGTCGCCGGCATATCTTGCTCGGGCGGCAGATCCACCCTGGGGCCGGGCGCCGTCA
This sequence comes from Pseudomonadota bacterium, assembly GCA_017881245.1. Classification (GTDB taxonomy): domain Bacteria; phylum Myxococcota_A; class Polyangia; order Fen-1088; family Fen-1088; genus FEN-1088. Next base: position 160 of record JADGRC010000531.1, on the reverse strand, counting down.
CGGCGGGGGTGTTGGGCGCTGTCGTGACGACCGGCGTGGACGATTGAACAGACGTCGGGGCGCCCGGGCTTTCGGGCGACGTTGAGCCGGGTGGCGGCACACCAGGCGTGACCTCCGCCCGAGCGCCATGCCCCACGAGGATGGCCAGAAGGACGCCAGT
>JADGRC010000070.1 GCA_017881245.1 Pseudomonadota bacterium | reverse complement strand
GGTCACCTAATCTGCCTTGGTCATCGCCAGAGCGGCTCCAGCCGAACAGAGGGCGACGAAAGCGATGCTTAGAATCAGACGGTCGTTTTTCATTGGGTTCACGCGAGAATTGCAGCCAGGGAGGATTGCGCGCACCAACCGAACGACGACTGTCAAAACATCCGGATTTGAGTGGCGAAGGCGGGGTTGATGCCGGCGGGGCGGCACGAACCGAGGGGACCGGTGGCGTGTGCGTCCAGTAAGCGGGGTATCTGGAGACAAAACGATACGATGGCCAGCAACGGGCGCATGTCAAGTCTTCCACAGTCAATAACTTACCCGAGCAGGTGGCTGGATTCTTGCCGAGAGGAATCATGCGGCGCTGGTGCACTGAGCGTGCGTTCGGGACGATTCCGAGCGCGCGGTGAGATCGCGGCTGAAGCGGGCACCTCGATTGTCAGCCTGTCGCAGGCGCGATGATCGCGCGCGGAGAATAGGCCTGCCTTCGCCTCTTCCCATTTGATTTCCGCCCTTTCCGGCTTGCTAACGATTGACCTGAGCGCCGAGCGGCTGACTTCTTCCATTCTGTCTAAAGCAAGGGCCTGCCGTCTTCAGTTCGTCTCCAGCCATATCGCAAACTCGCGCGCGATGGCGCGGAGGCGGCGTTCCCCTTCGGCTTCGGTCTCAGTTACACCACCTGGAGGCACGCCAACCTGCAGCTCGCGGAAAAACAACTGGCGCCGTCCGACACGCTGCACGCGACAGTGGACATTACCAACGCAGGTGCCGTGGCCGGTGACGAGGTCGTGCAGCTTTACGTCGCCGCGCGCGGTTCGCAGGTTGAATGCGCCGCGCGCGAACTGAAGGCATTCGCGCGCGTGTCACTCGCTCCAGGGAAAACGCGGACGGTCGCCTTGAGCGTGCCCGTGGCCGATGTCGCTTACTCCGACGCATCCCACGGCTGGGTGGTCGAGCCGATCGCGTATGAGGTCATCATCGCCCGGCACGCGCAGAACGATTCCGGCTTGCGCGCGCGTTTTCCAAAGACGCGCCGTTTCAGGCAATCAGGCGACGGCCGAAGGCGATGCCCGGGAACCAGGCACAGAACATCCTGCTCTCCAAATCGAAATCCCCGCTATTGATCAGAGATGACCCGATGGCTGGATCCGCTTGGCCAGGTGGGACAGACGCGCGGCGGCGGCCGCCGTTCCGGGAAGGTCAGGCCGGCGGAGTTTTTTCACCCCTGAATGCCGAAACGGCTTGTTGGCTTCGCGGAATCGCGTGATAGGTCATGGCCATGAGCTATGTCCCCGCTGACAACCGATACGGATCGATGACTTACAATTACTGTGGGAAGAGCGGTCTCAAGCTACCCGCGATCTCACTCGGATTGTGGCACAATTTCGGCGGCGCTGCGCCAACGGAAAACGCCCGGGCCCTGTGTCGCCGCGCCTTCGATCTCGGCATCACCCATTTCGACCTGGCCAACAACTATGGGCCTCCGGCCGGATCGGCGGAGAGCAATTTCGGCGAAATACTGCGGACCGATTTTGCCGGGCTGCGCGACGAGATGGTGATTTCCACCAAGGCGGGCTACTGGATGTGGAACGGTCCGTACGGAGAGTGGGGCAGCCGAAAGTACCTGACCGCCAGCCTCGACCAAAGTCTGAAGCGCCTGGGGCTCGACTATGTGGACATCTTCTATTCGCACCGTTTCGATCCAAAGACGCCGCTCGAGGAAACCATGGGCGCGCTGGACAAGGCGCTGCAGTCCGGCAAGGCGCTGTACGTCGGCATCTCTTCCTACAACAGCCTGCGCACGAAACAAGCGAACGCGCTGCTCAAGGAATTCGGCCATCGTTGCCTGATCCACCAGCCCAGTTACTCGATGTTGAATCGTTGGGTGGAGACGGATGGGCTGCTCGCTACGCTGGAAGCGGAGGGGATCGGTTGCATCGCCTTCTCGCCCCTGGCTCAGGGCATGTTGACCAACAAGTATCTCGCCGGCCAGCCCGCCGACAGTCGCGTGAAGGCGAATAGCTCGCTCAGCGGCGACTTTCTGACGGAGGAGAATCTCGCGAATATCCGCGCGCTCAACGATATCGCGCAAAGTCGCGGCCAGAGCCTCGCGCAGATGGCTCTCGCCTGGGTGCTGAGGGATCCGCGGGTGACGACCGCCTTGATCGGTGCGAGCAAGGTGTCGCAGATCGAGGACTGCGTGGCGGCGCTTGGGAACACGAGCTTCTCGGCCGGGGAACTGTCCAAGATCGACCAATATGCGAAGGACGGCGACATCAACCTCTGGGCGGCTTCGAGCGCGGGGTAGGGCTCTGCTCGTTCGAGGCTCAAAGCTTACAGCCTGTCGTTTATAGCTTGTCGCCTGTTGCCGCGCTGCAGCGCCCGGGCTTCAGGAGAAAATGTTTAGCCAGACCCTACGGCTCGTCTCCTCTCTTTGGCTCGTCTCACTGCCAGCGGCAATTCGGCTGGACATCAATTTCCGCCGCCTGACTCGTTCAGGTTTCCCTTTTCCGTGAGCATCTGTATCGTTCGCCCTACGATGAAACTACCCCGCCGGTCCGCCTTGCTCGCCCTCATACTGTGCACCGCGCCGCAGCTGCTCCTCGCGCAAGCACCCCAAGTACCGGATTGGGCACTGCCGGGTTCCGCCACGCACCAGCAGGTGCCACCACCGGCGGACTTTCACCGGCCGAGCAAGAATTTCGATACCCCGATCGGCCTGTTTGAGGGCCAGTCTGACATTGGAAGCGCGCTGGTCCCGGGCAGCGCCAGTTACGACGCCAGCACGAAGCACTACACCATCAATTCCGCCGGCTACAACGTCTGGTATACACGCGACGAGTTCCGTTATCTCTGGAAAAGGATGTCCGGTGACGTTTCGCTTGCGGCCGACATTACGTATCCGGACCCGACCGGCTTCGGCGACCGCAAAGCCGTCCTCGTCATTCGCCAGGACCTCGATGACGATTCCAAGGAGGCCATCGCCGCCGTGCACGGTCTCGGCATGATCCACTTGGCGCAGCGTCCCGAGAAGGGCGCCCGCGTCAAGGATATGGAGTATCGCATCGGGGGTCGCGGCCGTCCCGGCGGCGCCAGCCCTGACAGCCTCGTCGGCGTCGTGGCCAAGCGCATCGGTATCGAAAAGCACGGCGACTCCTTCGCGCTCTTCGTCAGCCTGGAAGGCGAACCTATGCACCAGTTTGGCCCGCCCATCAGCCTGCACATCGACGGGCCCTTCTACGTCGGCATCGGCTTCTGCTCCCACCTGCCGGACAAGTCCGACACGACGGTGCTCGCCAACGTCGTGCTCGAGAACTCCGCCGGCAAGGTCCGCTAGAGCGGCGCGAAGCCGGAATGGGCATCCCTATCTCGCTTCTGAGATCCTTCGCGCACCCGCACCGACTGGCGTATCGTTCTCAGCAGGCTCATTGTTATGCCCCTGTTCGCTCCCGAAATCGGAAATCGCGGAAGTCATGAGTTGAATGGCGCTGAAACGATTTGGCCCAGCCCGCCGTATCACAAGTCAACCCATGACTCCTTTGGCTGCGCGCGAACCGCCCTTCCCATGTGCGCGTTTGTTCAAATCTCCCGCGGCTGGCTAGGCGTGCTGGCCGCCGTCTTGACGACCGTGGTCCTCGCCGCCGCCGACGAAACGGAAGCCGGCTTGTCGGGCCTCTATGCCGATGAAGGCACGACGGTCGCGAGCGATTCCGGGCTGTTTGTGGGGAACGCGTCGCTTCATGCGCTGCTGAAACTCGAATTTGACCCGAAGGTGGTGAACGTCCTCGACGACGAGACCGCGCAGATCGCGGTAAAACACGAGGGCACGCTGCTCGAAATTCAGGCTTTTGACCACGAAGGCACCGTGAGTTGGAAAGCACAGTGGCGGGAAGGGGACGGGTATGTGCAGCGGGGCCGGGTCGTGGTCCTGCGCTTTCGGACGGAAAAGTTCGGCAGCGACGAATTCATCGTGCAATTGGAGTCGGTCACCGTTCACCGGCTTCTGCAGGTCAAGGTGCAGCGCGTCGCGCCGACGCTGCTCGGCCCGGTCGTGCGCGCCACCGGAACCTATCTGTTCCATCGGATGCCCTGACCGTCGCGCCCCTACCCGCGGCGAATTGCCGGGAGAATTACTCCTGGGACCCCACGGCGCAGCGCGCCCTCCGGCCGATCGGGTGTGGCAAGAGTCAAGAGCCTGTGGCCCAAATCAACTTGGGCTTTCGCCGACGGAGGTAGGAGCGTGCTTGCACGCGATTTTCACGATTCGCACGACTAAGAATCGCCTGCCAGCAGGCTCCTCCAACAGGCGCAAACCACGTGCTCGGTTTGGGCAACAGGCCTTCAAGCCATGGCTCCTTCGGCTCGGCCGCCAGTCAGGCGGCTCAGATCGTGGCGTTACGCAGGTCTTGCGCGCGGAAAAATTGGCCGCCGGGCGCGTCGTCGGGGAGCAGCACGGGGACGAGGGCGCCGGGTAGGACGGTGCTGGGATCGTTCGGGGCCTTGGGGCCGCCCAATTCCGTGCGCAGCCAGCCCGGATCGAGCCGCGAGACGATCACGCCTGTGCCCTTGAGCTCCGCCGTCAGATCGTCGGTGAACTTGTCGACGGCCCATTTGCTCGCGCCGTAGCCGGCGAGCTGAGGCGTCTTGTCGATGCCAGACGTGACGTTTACGATCCGGCCCCAACCGCGGCTCCGCATGGCGGGCACGAGCCGGGCGCAGAGCCGGACGAGCGCAAACACGTTGGTCTGAAAGCTCGATTCCCAGTCGGCCTGCGTGTGGTCCTGGATTTGCCCGCGCCACGGGTGCATGATCGCGGCGTTGTTGTAGAGGATGTCGACTCCGCCAAGCGCGAGGACGCGGTCGGCCAGGGACTCGACTTCGGCGGGGACCGCCAGATCGGCCGTGAGGACGACGGGATTCGCGCCGCCGGCGCTGGCGGCCACGACCCGGGCGAGGGTGGCGGCGCAGCCGGCCTCCGTGCGTCCGTGGATGAACACGCGGGCGCCCTGGCGCGCGAGGGCTTCGGCGACGAGTTGACCGACGCCGCGGCTTGAGCCGGTGACCAAAGCGGTGCGACCGGCGAGACGGGAAGGAGCAAGTGAGGACATGAGGCGAATTGGAGAGCGCACCGGTACCAGGATAGTGTGATGCCCGGCCGAAGTAAGTGGTCGGCGGGGCGGAAGTCGAGAGGTCAGGTGCGGGGTGCAGGGTTGTTGCCGGGTTTGTTTTGGATCAGGTCCCTGCCGCTTTCGCGTCGAATCTGGCCAGTTTCGATGCACACGCTTCCGCAGCGCTCGGGGTGTTTGGCGTGCCCCTCCCCCGCAGTCGGACTATCGCATGCTCTTGAAGCCGGTTTCGATCTCGTTGGCGATGCGGGCCAGGATTTCGTCGAACGTGCCCATGCCGTCGATCTTGGTCACGCCATGGAGCTGGTTGTACTTCTGGATCACGGGGACGGTCTTGGTCTCGTGCTCGCTGAGGCGCTTCACAATCTTCGAGGTGCTGCTGTCGTAGGGCATGCAGGACGCCGTCTTGCTGCGCTCGTCGAGGCGGCGGATGAGTTCGAGCGTTGGCACCTCGATTTCGATGATCTTCGAAATCGACGACCCGTGCTTCTGGAGCAGGCCGTCGAGGATGTAGGACTGCACCAGCGTGCGCGGGAAGCCCTTGAAAATATACCCTTTCACGCCGTTCGAGGCCGCGAGCTTCTGCTCGATGAGGGGCACCACGATGTCGTCGGGCACGAGCTGCCCGTTTTCGTAGAGCGCCACGATTTTCTTGCCGAGGTCGGTGCCGCGTTTGATCTCCGCGTCGAGCATTGGGCCGGTGGCCACGTATTCGAGGCCGAACTTCCGGGCGAGGGCCCGGCCCTGCGAGCCGCGGCCCGAGCCGGGATAGCCGAACAGCACGACGTTGAAGAGGCTCTTGCTCAGCTCGGCACCGACGAGCTGCGTGATCTGCGCGGTGACCTTCTCGATGCTTTGGGTGCCGTCGACCTCCGCGCAGATGCCCTTGTCCCGGTAAAACTGCAGCACGGGCAGCGTCTTCTGGTTGTATTCGCGGAGCCGATTCCGGATCACCGTCTCGTTGTCGTCGCTGCGCCCGGAGGTCACGCCCCGCTTCAACAGGCGCCGCACGGATTCCTCCTCGGGCACCTTGAGGCTGATGAGGCAGTTGAGCGAGGTGTGCAGCTTGAGCATCAGGCCTTCGAGGATGTAGGCCTGGATGTAGGTCCGCGGGAACCCGTCGAAGAGGAAGCCGTTGCAGCCGGTGTTGTCGGTGATCGTCTTCTCGATGATCTGGACGATGATCTCGTCGGACACCAGGCCGCCGGCGGCGATGATGCTCTGGGCCTCGAGCCCCAGCTTGGTTTTGCCCGCCATCTCCTTGCGCAGGAGATCGCCGGTGGAAATGTAGAACAGGTTGTACCGCTTGATGAGGAACTCCGACTGGGTTCCTTTGCCGGCTCCGGGAGGACCAAACAGGGCGATGTTGAGCATGGGAGGGGAGGATTTCGTCGCGGGGTTTCGGGCGGTGCGGCCATGGGGGCCGGGCTCCGATGACAACAGGTGTAGTGGCGCAACTGATCGCACGGGTCACGCCTGATATTCGGGGGGCGGACGGCGGTTCGTGTCGTGGTGTGACGACCACGGATGACCCCGTTGACCGGTTCCCGCTGCAGCCGTGGCCTTCTTCCCCGCGCGGGCGGACCGAACTGGCTCCGACCCTGGAATCGGCCGCCCGACTCGTCCCTCCGACGCGGGGGCCAGAAATATTCTGCTTTCCGATGGCGGGTATCGCGCCCTCGCTTGTCATCCTCTCGCATGACAGGATCTCAATCCCTGACCCGGAACCGGAAATGAACACTTCGCTGTGGTTTCAGTATCGTCTCCTTCGTTTGGTCGCCGGACTGTGCGGCATCGCTTGTGTGGCCGTCAGCGCCTTCGGCGTCGAAGCGGGTGAACCGTGGTGGACTTGGCGCAACCCCTTGCCGCAGGGCAATCAGTTTACCGATGTCGCCTTTGCCGACGGTACCTACGTGGCGGTGGGGCGGGGCGGGACGATTTTCACATCGAGCGATGCGGTCAACTGGGTTTCACGGGTCTCCGGAGTGGGCGAGGGCGTCCGGTTCGTGGTGCGCGGCAACGGCCTGTGGCTGGCAGCGGCCGGGGAGCAAATCCTCACCTCGACCGATGGGACCACTTGGTTCGTGTCCCCGGCCACGCCCGGCCTCGACGACTTGGGACACGTGGTCTTTTTCGGCGGGCGATTTCTGGCGTCGGGTTGGCGGGGACGCATCTGGTCCTCGGTCGATGGCGTCCAATGGACCATCGCCTACTCACAAACGGGTGCCTACTTCACCGGGATTGCGGCGGGCGGCGGGCGGGTGATCGCCGTCGGCAATCTGCAGGGAAAGGTTTGCGCCGTCACTTCCACTGACGGAACCACCTGGACCGATACTTCTGCGGCGATGTCCGGGCTGGTGACCGATTCGTTTGCGAGCAAGCCGATCGTGTTCGTCAACGAACGCTGGTTCCTGCTGGGCTCGGACCTCAAGACCTCCACCGACGGAGTTACGTGGACCACGCTCAACGCGGGTTTCGCGCCCAACGACATCGGGTTTGGCGGCGGGCGCTACGTCTGCGCGGTCAGTGGGAGTGCCGCGGTGTCCACCGACTTGAGTACCTGGACGACGACTCCGCTGCCCGTGCTCGGCGGGGCGCGGGAAGCCCGCGCGGTCGTCTTTGGCCCCATAGGGTTCGTGATCGTCGGAGCCGGAGGTTTCATTGGAACCTCGTCCGACGGCGCGAACTGGGTGAACCGCTGCAACAACAAGATTCCCGACAACCTCCGGCGGATCGCGTATGCCGATGGACGCTGGCTGGTGGCCGGAGAGGCGGGGGTATATTCGTCGCCCGATGGCGTGGCGTGGAGCACCGCGGCGTCGTTCGCAGAACCATCTTGGGGCAACGCTGCCGTGGTGTATGGAGGCGGGATTGCGCTCGCCGCAGGCGGTGGATCGACCTTGTTGCGATCGACCGACCGCGGCGTCACTTGGGCCACCGTCGCGAGTGGGCCTGGCTCCCTGAGCGAGATGGCCTTCGGCGACGGACGGTTCGTCGGCGTGGCGGCGGGGCGGCGCCTGGTGTCGTCGACCGACGGGATTACTTGGACGGAAGGAGAAGGCTTGCCGGCCAGTGGGGGCCCTTCTTTCAACCGCTTGGTCTGCCACGCGGGGCGATGGATCGCGCAGGGAGTCCGGTGGGCTCTGTCCGGGGAACAAGACCAACCGGTCTTTGCCGTGTCGTCCGACGGGATCAACTGGGACCTGTTGCCGGAAGGCACCTTTCCCGCGCGTTCGTATGCGATTGCCGAAGGCGGTGGGTTGGTCGTGGCCTGTCCCTACAGCGGGGTCACTCCTTGGATTTACACTTCTACCGACGGTCTGGCCTGGACACAGACCGCCAAGCTGTCGTCCGCCGTCGGGCCCGTGATGGCGCTCGGCCACACGGAGAGCGGGTTTGTGGGCATGACCGCCTTCGGCTACACCGTGTTCTCGAGCGACGGACAGACCTGGACGACGACTGCCAGCACCGGCGAATTCATCTACAACGATGTGGCCGAGGGCGGTGGCAGCGTGCTGGCGGTGGGCAACAACAGCGTCATTCTCCAGTCCAGCGCCAGCCGCTTCGTCAACAACTCGACGCGGGCCGCGACCTCGAACTCGGAAGACGTCCTGATCGCCGGTTTCGTGTTGACCGGCTCCGAACCCACCAAGCGGGTGTTGATTCGCGGTATCGGCCCTTCGCTGACGGACTACGCGGTGGACAACGTGCTCGCCGATCCGGAGCTGGTGCTCTTCCGCGGGCAGGATGTCGTCGCCCGCAACATCGGCTGGAGCAGCGCCCCCAATGCGGACGCCATCGCGACGGTTGGCAGTCAGGTCGGTGCCTTTGCGTTGCGCAACGATCGCGCGGACTCGGCGCTGCTCGTCGATCTGGCGCCCGGGGTCTATACGGCCCACGTCCGCAGCGCAGGGGGACGCCGCGGCGTCGCCCTCGCCGAGGTCTATGAGGTCGGGCAGACGCGGACCCGCCTGATCAACCTCTCGACGCGTGCGCTGGTCGGCACCGGGTCTTCGGTGGTCATTCCGGGAATGGTGATCGGGGGCGAAAGTCCGCGGCGCGTCTTGATTCGCGCGGTCGGACCGACGTTGCGGCAGTACGGGGTGAACGCCGCGTTGGAACGTCCGACCATGTCGTTGGTGCTGGGGCAGCGCACGGTGGCGTCCAACACGGAGTGGGGCACGGCCGAGAACGCGGCGGCGATGACGGCAGCGGCGGTTCAGGTGGGCGCTTTTGCGCTGCCTGCGGGCAGCAAGGACTCCGCCCTTTTGGTGACGCTCAACCCCGGCATCTACACCACCGTGGTGCAGGGGGTTGACGGCACGGGTGGCGTCGCGCTGGTCGAGGTCTACGAAGTGCAATAAGATCCGCGGCGGCGGACCTTGCTTCTTGCCGACCTGTCTCGGGTCGAACTTTGGATGACCGATGAACTCGAGGGCGAAAGTCTCCTGGTCGGCGTGCCGACGGTAGCAGCAGGACTCGTAGCCATTGTGGCAGATCGAGCCAACGGGCACGTCGCAATTCTCGACCGAATGGCCGTTCGTCGGATCTTAACACGAATCTTGTCAAAGGGTGCGACGACCCCGTCGGCTCGGCCGGTTTGTCGTTACGACGCCGGCCCGCGGGGAAATTTTTCCCGCACGGCGGCGCGGACTTCCTCGAGCCAGCCGGCGCGCTGCGCGGGGCTGCTGACGATCACGACACTGAAGGTTTTCCGGACGGCATCAGTGACGCCGCAGAGTCCGAACACGCATTTCATCCAGATCGCTTCGAGCGGATCGCCGAATACCGCCACCTCGCGGTCGGGCGGGGTGTTGGCGGTGTTAAAGACGAGGGCGGCGCGGAGCTTGAGCAGGCCAACCGGCATGCCTTCGCCCTTGTCGCCGACGCTGAACTCGTAGGCGACGCCGGGCCGCACCACGCGGTCGATCCAGCCCGTGAGGATCGCCGGCGGCTGGCCCCACCAGTTGGGGTGCACGACCACGAGCCCGTCGGCGGCGCGCAGGTCGTCGCAGTGCCGGGCGATGTCGGGCGGCAGCGGGGCGTTTTTTGGAAGCTCCTCCGCCGGCATCACCGGGTCGAATTTCTCGGCGCAGAGATCGTGCAGCACGACCTCGTGACCGAGGCGCCGGGCTTCGTCGGCCGCGGTGTCGGCGATGGCGCGGTTGAAACTCGCGGGGCTGGGGTGGGCGACGACGATCAGGATCTTCATGCGCAGGACTCGCAGCCAAGGGCGTGGAGTCCGCCGTGTCGAGCACCCGGGCGGTGCGGTGAGTGACGAACAGGGCGCGTCGCAACTCTTGACCGGATGGCCGTTCGTCGGATCTTAAAACGAATCTTGTCAAAGGTTGCGCCGTGATCCCGTTGACAGGTTCCGGGACTCCGTTGACAGGTTCCAGCGCTGAGCCGCTTTGCTCAGAGTCTTTCGCAACCAGCGAGGGTGGCCATCTTGCGGTCCAGCGTGAGCACGGTTGCGCGCTGATGGGTGTAGTCGAGGGCGATAAGCCGGTCCGTCAGGCCGGGCTCTTTGGTTTCTCGCAATGCCTCGATCACGGCGTCGCCGTGAGTCGGCTCGATCAAGCCGCTGGTCAGCGCCGAGAGGATCGCGGCGCGGGCGTCGGACTTGCTCAGCGCGTAGTGGTGTTGCAGCACGGCGTAGGCTTCGGCGATCACGATGTTGGCGACGGTGATGTGCTCGGGTTGCGAGGCGCGAATGGCCGCGAGCCGTTTGAGGGTCGCCTGATAGTCTGCGGCCGGCAGACCGGTGAGCACGCGGACAAAGATGGACGTATCAATCCCGTAGGCGGGCATGGTCCTTTGGGGTGCGGCGCCACTTGGCCAAATCGAGTGGCGGATGGTTGGCGGCAATCTTTTGCCGGAGCGTCCCGAGCTTGCTGAAATCTACTCCCACGGGCGCGAGCCGCCAGTCGTCTTTGTCCTGAATCAACTCCAAGTAGTCGCCGGGCTTCACGCGCAGTGCCTTGAGCGCCGCCGCCGGAAACGTGGCCTGGCGCTTGGCTGTGATCTTGATGCGGAGTGTCGTGGGCATGGCGGGAAAAAGCCGCCGCCTTACCCGAATGTCAAACCAGTAAGGCCACACGCCTCCGGCCTGCAACGCCAGCTTTGCCGTGATTGGGAGAAAACAGAGAAAAACGCATCCGAACGCTACCGGTCGGGGGTGAAAGTCCGAAGTGATCGTGAACCCGACGACGCGCGGAGCCGTTTAGCGCCTCACGGTCTTGGTCAGAACTTTCCCGTGTCGGGCGCGGCGGGCGGCCTTGATCTCGGCGATGATCAGCTTGGGGGTCATCTTATCGAGACCAGTCGCCGCAGCACGTGTGCGGACGCGGCTGAGCGAGGCAATGGCCATTCGGTCGATGGCGAG
>JADGRC010000530.1 GCA_017881245.1 Pseudomonadota bacterium | reverse complement strand
TCACCGTCACGCTGCGCGACGGAGAGAAGGACATCGTGCTGGTGGGCAACGCCTCGGGAGCCGACGAGTTCTTCGTCAAGACCAGCGAGGGCCCCCAGATCTTCCTCGTCAAGAACTTCGACATCGAGCGCCTGGCCCGCCGCCCCATCCAGTTCCGCAACAAGCTGTTGTGTCGCCTTTCTGACGCGGACGTCGACGAAATGGCCGTGACCAATGGCGTCGACTCCTACCGATTGATCAAGGACGGCACGGCGTGGCGAGCGACCTTCCCCCGTGGTCTGCGGGTCGATCCCGAGAAAGTCGCCGCCTTTTCCAGCATTTTTCGCGACTGGCGCGCCCCGCGCATCGCCGAGGATCCGCCCGCGGAGCTGGGCGGTGCGCCAATGGTCGTGATCACCGGGCGCGGACGCAAAGGCAGTTGCACCGTCGCGGCCCTCGCTCTTTCGAAACGCGACGACGCCTATTTCGCCAAGGCACCGCCCTCCCAGGAGATTTTCCTCTTGCCCCGCTGGATGATTGACCGGGTCGCCGTGCCGCTCAAGCAGATCCGCCGGCCGTAGGTGCCACTCACGACGCTTTGTGGCTCATCTTTTTACGCCCTCCGGCAATGAGCCGGCGCGCCTCGATTCGAGCCTGCGTTGCACGAGGCGCTGCCGATCAATCAAACAAAGTGTGGTTTGACCATCAGCGTTGCGAGTCTTGATGTGGGAGAAATATATCGGAAACAGATATGTCGGGTTCATGTAGCATGGAGGAACTTAGGGGAGCACGAAGCCCACTAGTTGCACCCCAGCTCCTTTGCAATGAAGGAGCGCCCCAGTGCGTACATGTCGTTCACGGTTGGAAATCGGTTTGGTGAGCGCAAGCAGGGCGACGGCATGTCCGCAGGCCTGACCCAACAACGTTCGAGGAGGTAGGGAATGAGCATGACAAGGCAGCATCTATCCGCCCTGACGGTCGCATTGGCGACCCCCCTGGCTCTGGCCGCCTGCGAGCCATCGGCAGCAGACATTGCCGACACCGACCAAGCAATCACCAGCGCTCAAATCACCCAGGTCTACAGCAACGGCTCGGGCTCACACCAAACCATCAGCACCACCGGCAACGTCGATCCCAACAACCCCTTCTTTCTCAGCCTGGGGACCAACGGCCGCGCCTGCGTCGACTGCCATCAGCCGGCGCAATCGTGGGGCATCTCCCCGGCCGAGGTGACGGCGCGCTTTGGGACGACCGGCACCGCGCCGATCTTCCGCCTCAACGACGGCGCGAACGCCCCCAACCTGCCGGTGGCCACCGTGGCGCAGCGTCGCAGCGCCTACAGCCTGCTGATGAACCGCGGGACGATCCGCGTCGGCATCGGCATCCCGGCGAACGCCGAGTTCGACCTCACCTTCGTCGAGGACCCGTACCACTTCGCCAGCGCGGCGGAGCTGTCGCTGTTCCGTCGCCCGCTGCCGTCGACCAACTTGAAGTTCCTGGCGACCGTCATGTGGGACGGACGCGAGAGCGTGCCAGGCAACACCGTCGCGCAGAACCTGAACAACCAGGCCAACGACGCGACCCTGGGCCACGCCCAGGCGGCGACCCCGCTGACCGCAGCCCAGCGCCAGGCGATCGTCGACTTCGAGAGCGCGCTCTTCACGGCGCAGATCACCGACACGCGCGCGGGCAGCCTGACCGCAGCTGGCGCCACCGGCGGACCGACGGCGCTCTCGGCGCAGCCGTTCCACATCGGCATCAACGACGTTCTCGGCGCCGATCCCGCCGGCACGCCGTTCTCGACCCACGTGTTCAGCGTCTACGACGCCTGGGCCACCCAGACCGGCAGCACGCAGGCGGCGGCGCGCGCGTCGATCGCGCGCGGCCAGAACATCTTCAACACCCGCCAGTTCAACATCTCGGGCGTCCGCGGCGTCAACGACGCGATCGGGGTCCCCAACCTGGCCGGCACCTGCACCACCTGCCACGACACACCGAACGCCGGTAACCACTCGGTCGGGTTGCCGCTCGATCTCGGCCTCACCGATCCCGACAAGTTCAACATCGACACCACGCCGCGCTACACCCTCGTCAACAAGACGACCGGCGCGACCATCCGCACGTCCGATCCCGGACGCGCGCTGATCGACGGCAAGTGGGCGCACGTCGCCACCTTCAAGGGACCGATCCTCCGCGGGCTCGCGTCGCGCGGCCCCTACTTCCACAACGGGTTCGCGGCGACGCTCACCGACGTCGTGCGCTTCTACGACACCCGCTTCCACCTCGGCCTCGTCCAGCAGGACATCACTGATCTGGCGAACTTCCTCGCCGCGCTCTAGCCAACTCGTCTAGAGCCCCAAGGGCCCGCCCCGGCGCGCGAATCGGCGCACCCCGGCGGGCCTTTTCACGTCGATGGTCCGATTCGGCATGGACGGCGCGCCCATGGGCCCAGTGGCCAAGGAGCCGGAAACTGCTCCGCTCGCTCCGTTGTGGGGGGGCGGGAGCAGTGGGGTTCGGTTCGCGGCTCAGACATCGCGGTCGGCGCGAGGTGTACGAGTCCTGTTCGGCATACGGCAACCCGCGCCTCGCGAACTCGCCGGGAACCGACCCCCACTGCTCCCGCCCCTCTTTGACAACAACGTTCACTGCGCCTGCACCGCCGAGATCGGACCCTCTCCCGGCCTACGTCCGGCCTCCCATCAGAATGGGCGAGGCAGATTTCAGGATCGGACTCCTTCATCGGAAGGTCTTTCCGACTGCGGCCTGATGGACCTGCAGGCGCAGTG
>JADGRC010000529.1 GCA_017881245.1 Pseudomonadota bacterium | reverse complement strand
TTTTATGAGGACGCCCCCGACGCGATGATGATCATCCGGGGGGAGGGGCGCGAGGTCCGCATGGTGCCGGGGGAGTTCCGATCATCCTTCGACCATGAGGTTGCGGTCGGTCGGCACCTTCCACCTGCTGGCGAGAGCATCGCGGCCTTCATGGAGCATTTCGAGCGACGCTATCGCTTCGAGCCGCTTGGCATGGGGCAACGTATGCTGGCGATGGCAGCAGCCCATCACCGGTTCAACTACATCCATCCCTTCCTCGACGGGAACGGCCGCGTCAGCCGTCTCATGAGTCATGCCATGGCTCTTCAGGCGGGCATCGGCGCGCACGGCCTGTGGTCGGTTTCACGCGGTCTGGCGCGTGGCCTCGAAAGTCGCGGTGACTACAAACGAATGATGGATCACGCGGATATGCCGCGTCAGGGGGATCTTGACGGCCGAGGCAATCTGTCACGCCGGGCGCTTGTGGACTTCACCGCCTGGTTTCTCCGGGTCTGTGTCGATCAGGTGACCTTCATGAGTCGCTTGTTTGCGCTCGACACGCTGGTTGAACGCCTGCGGATTTACGTCGCGCGACGCGAACTGAGGCCCGAGGCGTTCTTTTTCCTCGAACAAACCCTGCAACGCGGCGAACTGGCTCGTGGAGAGGCGGCGCGAGTGACAGGACTCAAGGAGCGTAGTGCCCGCGAACTGCTGGCCACGCTGATCATCGATGGCGTCATCGGGTCCGACACGCCGAAAGGCCCGGTGTCGCTGCGGTTCCCGCTGGATGTGATCGAGATACTCTTTCCGAGCATGTTTCCAGAGACATGAGGGTGGATTCTGGGAGCCCAGGCGACGACGCTATCCATGATAGGGCCTGAAACACGGCATACCGCCGATCGTAGAGATCGTGCTGTAACTTCACCCTCGCAATGTGCATCTGTTGGCGCGCGATCCACACGCCGGCGGCAGCGATCACAGGCACGGCGAGTGCTTGCAGCACTAGCAGCAGAACTTGCACCCATGCTGGCAGCAACGCAGCGTTCATCCCGACCTCAGTAAAGAAAGGCCCGCCGTGTCACCGCGACAGGCCCCATTTCCTTGACGGTCATCGCCTTCCCGGGCTGCACCGTTGCGTCTCCCCCTTATGCGTAACAGAAGGGCGTCTCGTTAGGCCGTGAACCGATAAATCCTCCGGGCGGAGGGCTTGTCAGGTCTATCATGCCCCGGTAGCGGACCAAACTCCGCATCGCAGCGAAACGACGCTATGCGCCAATAGGCGACTTGCGCCCCATCGGCAGAGTGTCCTCGCGCCGGCATGATCCCGGGCACTACCATCGCGTTCATTGCGCCTGGGCCGAGGATACCGCCCACCGAGCACGGCGGCGAGCGCCGATGTAACGCATGGTGGCGTATCCAATCAGGAACAGGGCGGCCTTGCTGACGATGGCATAGACGGACATGAATGCCGACCACGCCACCACGCTGAAATTCATGACGACGACCACATTCAGCGCCGCAGAGAAAAACATCAGTGCCGCCCAAACGAAGCCAAAAATGACTGCAACGTCCGGCACAACCGCTTTCGCGGCCGGTGGCAGGTAACGGTTCATCCATCCCGGCTTCAGCATCACCACGCCGACGATGACGTAGATCAAGCTCGGTTTGACCATCACGAAGCGTGCATCATCAGTAAGAAGTGTCGCGGTGCCGAAGCCCAACACCAGGAACAGACTCATCCACTGCATCGTGTCGATGGAATTCTTGCGCGTGAACTGCCAGCCGATCTGGGCAACACCCAGCGCCATGCCGAGGACCACCGACAGCGGCAGATTTTTGGTCAATAGAAAAATCACCAGAAAAAGGAACGTCGACGCCATGTCGAGGAGGAGAAGTTTCGCCGCTGCAAACAGATTTTTCACTGGGCGTCCGCTCGTCATGGGGTCGGCGACGTTATGCGCGGGAACGTGCTTCGGCCACAGATGATTTCTGCAATAGCTCCGCTCAGACAACAAGTTGGCTGAGGGTCATTCGCTGCAGGTGCGAACCAGCGGTATGTCAGGCCATGTCCACGGCTGTGGTGAGGCGCACGGGACTGCTTGTAGTTTTTGCCCTGCCGGCCGGCCAACAGGTGAGCATGCGGAAGAAGGCTGCGCGTCAGGGACATTTCCGCAGGATGGGGACGGGAAGTGCACTGGCAGACCATCGACCACCAACTGGTCATGCTCGACCACGAACGGGCGGGACGCGATGCCAGCCCGACACCGCCGGTGTTCGGCATCCAGACCACGAAGACGGCCGCGACCGACGCGGCGTAGTCCGCGGGCTCAGGTGACATCGCGCGACCCGCTCTGCCTCCACGGCCGCATCTATCCGTTTGCCCGCATGGTCCGTATTGACGAAGATGCGGCGAATCCGGCGCGGGTCGCGTAGCAGTGAATAAGGACGGGCGAAGTGAACGGGCATTCGGAAAAAGTTGGCTTCATCTGGTCGGTCGCCGATCTGCTGCGGGGCGCTTACAAGGCGTCGGACTACGGTAAGGTCATCCTGCCGTTCGTCGTGCCGCGCCGGCTCGATTGCCTGCTGGAGCCGACCAAGGCCGCCGTTCTCGAGGCGCTCGCTAAATCGCCGGCGTCAGCGGACCCGTCGACACGGTCGTCCCGGAAGGTGCCGTCGGGCTGCCGCACCGAGACCGCCACGCCGTCGCGCAACAGCTTCGACACCTCCCGGTTGGCCGCCACGGCGGGCATGGCCGAGCGGTC
>JADGRC010000528.1 GCA_017881245.1 Pseudomonadota bacterium | reverse complement strand
CCCGGTCGTGGCCCTGAAGAAAAGGTAGCCGCCGATGAGCTGTTGCCGGACCCCCGTCTGGCAGCGCGCATCCACCATTTCGACCAGGCCTGCCTGCGCCGGCGAAAGGGGCAATGGATTGTGCGCCGCGTCCCACGTCCAGGGACCTTCCGGGAGGGCCGGGTCCATCGCGACCAAGAACGGATTCGTGTGCGTCCCATCCCCCCGTGTCTCGGGAGACGCCTTGCTGGGCGCGGCGTGATACGCGCGAAGCTGAAGGAAGGTCGCGGTGTCCTTGGTCGCCACCCACTCAATTTCTATCGGCCCGTGCATGTGGGCCGCGGTGCGCGTGGCCGCCTCGATCGCGGCACGCGCCGTCGCCGTCGGTGGTGCACCCGTGGACTCGATGTGCACGGCACACCCGCCCGGATGGGACGGAAACAGCAGTAATCCCGACGGTGACAATGGTAGCGACGACGGCGGCGGCGGCGATGGCGACGAATCCAGCGCCGCGGTGCCGGCCGCGTCGCCCTCCACGAAGGGATGAATCAGGACGGCACCACCGGCCGGGAGCGCCCCAGGCACGCCTCGGACGTCGTTCCGCGTGCGATACGCCCAAGCCGCCGGGGTCAGAAACGAGGACAGGACCTGCCGAACCGCGGCCGGCACCGCGGCGCGCGAAATCCGCAACAGGGAAGCGTAGATGCCCGCGCCGAGGCTGCCCGAGCGGTCTTCGGTGTCGCCAGACGAACGAACCGCGAAGGTGATGGGCCCCCGGTTGGCCGGTCGGGCGAACGTTCTTTCCACGGCATCGAGCGCCCGCTGCAACTCTGCCTCAAAAACCGCCGGAAAAGGCGCGCGAAAGAGGCCGTCTCGCGCGGCGTCCAAAGCGGCCAGATCGGCGACGGAACCCAGGCGCTCGGGCAACGGTGGCCCCGACGCGCGTAGGGCAAGCCAAAGCGCGCGACCGACAACAAACGCCGGCGGTATGGGCAAACCCAACGCTGCCAGATGGGCCAAAGAACGTGCCTTGCCCCCGATCTCTTGACCCTCCGCGAGGATCGGCAGGATGAATGCACCGGCCGCGGACCCAGGCGTGCTAGCGTCGCCTGACATGCGGGGGCCGCTCCTTTCCGGACCGTTGGGCAGCGCGAAGATGCTCGCGGCGATTGGGCGCGCGCTCGGTACCGCGGCGACGGTTGTCGTGATCGGCCCCCTGTGGCTGGGCGAGGTGTTGTCCGCCTCGGCTCGTGTCCTGGTGCTCACTGAAGGGCAGGAGCGCCCGCGTGCGCGGCGCACGGTCAGACGGGCGGCCAAGACTGTCGCCCACGGAGCAGCCACCACTGGTCACGGGTTGACCGTGGCGCTGGCGGGGGTCGACTTGCCGATCGCCGACGGGGCCGTCGACGCTTTGCTGATCGAGGGCGCATCGACCTTGGACGTCGACGCGATCGCGCGCTGGATGGCCGCACTGGTCCCCGCGATACGCCCCGGAGGTCGTTTGATCGCCGTCGACGCCACCGACGATCCCGCCGCCGAAGCGAAACTGGCCGGGTCGTTCCTGGCGGCCGCCCTCTGCGATATTGGTCAAGTCCGACCCCGCGCGGGGGTGGTCCTGACGATGGGCACCGCCCCGCCCGCGCCCGTCGTCGCGACGCGATTTGCAGACACGGGGACTGTCGGCGCTTCGGCCACGGTGCGAGATTAGCCGACACATCGCGCGGTCGCATGCGACTGCCGTCCGCACGAAGTCCGCACGCACCAACCGGCCATTGGGGCGCCATTGGGGCAACACCGGAGGCTCCAGGAAATCGCGCTCTTTCCGGGTACCGTGTATTTTGAAATCGACATGCTGCCTTCCCCACCGCCGGGCGAGCACTCGCCAGGTTGGACGGCGGCCTTGCTGCTGTTTCTCCTCGCGTCGTTGGTACCGGGATGTCCTCGGGCGCCGCAGCCTTGCCAAGATCCGACCAACGAGGGCATCTGTTTTTGTCCCTTGGGAATTTCCTGTCACCACATTTGCGGCGATGCGGTCGGACACTGCACGCTCGGCTGTTCGCAAGCGAATCCGAACTGCTCGGTTTCCTGCGGTAAAGATTGCACGGCGTTGTGCGCGGGGGCCGGGCTTTGTGACGTGATCTGTGGCGACAATTGCAACGTGTCCTGCGAAGGGGTGAAACAGCGCTGCGCCGCGGTCGTGGGTACGACGAGTCGTGTGAACTGCGATGGAGCCGCCGATTGCGAGGTAACCTGCCATGGTTCCTGTACCGTGTCGTGTCCAAAGGGTCACTGCCGACTGCGTTGCCTCCCGGAACAGGATTGCGACATGGACTGCGGCGGCGATGGAGCACATGAGCATCCGCTCGTTTGTCCGGACGGCACCCGGGTGTGCGATCGCCGCTGTTGACCGACCCACGGGCATCCAAGCCGGGTGCCCGACCGTCCACGACACGGACTCGTTGCTCGGACGTCTCGGAGGTGACTCGACGAGGGTTGCTTGAAGGTTGCCCGCGAGGGCGCTTGAAGGTCGCGTGAAGGGTCTCTGGAAGGGTCGCCAAGTTGGCGCCCGTATGGTGGAATGTAGAGTGATCATCGGGCGACGCGTTCCCCTGGCGATTCTCGCGTCGTTGGGATTGCACCTGCTCGGGGGAGCGCTGATTGTGGGCTCGTCGCTGTCGGGCGCCTGGCCCCAAATCCCTGTCGACGTCGAAATCAACGACATGTCCCTGGAGGATCTGCAGGACTTGCCGCTCGGCTCGCCTGCTTCGGGCGACAAGCCTTCGGATGCTGTCCTCACGCCGCCGCCCCGCGCGCCCCTTCGTTCAAAACCCAAGGTTCGCGAACGCAAACCGGAAGCGCCGGCGGATTCGGAAGCCAAGCCCGGTCCGCAAAGCTCGGCTCCAGGGGACGACGGCGGGGCGGCGCCGCCCCGTCCAACCAGCGTACGAGCGTACGCCCCACGGGGATCGCGCGTCACGGCGTTGCTGCGAATAGACCGTCTTCGCGGGACCGTCTACGCGCCTCTGGTAGATGCGCTGCTCCTGCACCTACCCGACCGGCGAGACCTCTTAGAAGGGACGGACTTGGATCTCTACCGCGATGTCGACGCGCTTCTGATTGCCACGCCCAATCCTTTGGATGCTCGAGTGACCTTTCTGGCGATCCGGCACCGCATCACCGACACCGAGCTTAGGGCGGCGTTGGAGCGGGGAGCACGGGCCACGGGAAGAAGACTCGCCTGGCGCATCGAGCGCGGACGACCGTTCGCCGAACGCCGCTCGGCGACGCCACCACCGGCGACGCTGCCACCGGGTAGTCGTGACCAGCGACTCATACTGCTGGTGGCGCCTCACCTGGTGGTGGTGACCCCGCCCGCCTATCGGAGCCTCATCCTCGACAACCGCGCGAACAGGGCCGGTGTCTCGCCAAAACCCGACGGTGGTGTCGCCGCCGACGGTGGTCCCGACGGTACACAAAGACGAGGCGCACCGGACGATGACTCCGGCTGGACGGCCTTGCTTCGCCGCATCGACGCCGAGGACAGCGTGATGCCCGCGAGCGCGGTGGCCATGGTCTCGGTCGTTGACCTATTCGCCGCGCGGGGCCCCGGCGCCGCCCCACGCCCGGTTGGTGGAACTCGCGGCGCGGTCGATGAGGGTCCGACGGCGGACCCGACGCTACTGGGCCTTCCGGTGCCCACCGCCCTGACGGTGACACTCGGCGTGACCCCGCAACCGTTTTCCGATCTCGACGCGGATTTCGTTAGCGCCGCCGATGCGCTTCGCTGGGAACAAGAGTGGCCGGCATTGATTCACAAGCTGCTCACGAACCCCCTCGTGATCGTGACGGGGTTCTCCGGACTCATCGGACGGGCCACACTGGTTCGGTCCGATACGTCCCTTCGCATCCACGTCGATGCGACGGAACAGGAAACCACGCGCATCCTGGAATTCGCGGCCACTCAGATGTCCCTATTGGGACATTAGCCCGCACGGTGACTACTTGGCGCAGCCGATAGGTTTGAAGTCGATGGCGATCTCGTCGATCCACAGATCCTGGGGTTCGGTGGCGTTGTACATGTACCAGCCAAACCAAATGGCGTTGAGCTGCGGGATGAGGAAACCCGCGTGTTGGGTCGCGCCCCGGTTCAGCGCCGTCCGTGCCACGTCGTCCCACCAGCCATGAAAGTCATTGGTGGCTCCGTTGAGCTCGAATTCGAAGCACATCCAGGTTTGCGCGGGGATTAGCTTGTTGTCCTTGTCGGTCCAGTCACCGGAGGCGCCATCGGTGCCGACACCGAGGAACTTGTTTTGACCGCCGAACCGCGCACCGGAGCTGCCGGTCCCGTCTCCCTCGGCAAGACTAAAATGCCCGTTGGTGGTCAGGGCGTCCCCGAGGTAGACGAACATGCGGGCGTAAAGGACGTTGCCCATCGCTGGAAAGGTCATTTTTTCCGTGATGTAGGCGTGACCGCTGCCGGCGGTGGTCTTGACGTGCAGCGCCTTCGTGCCGCGTGCCGCCTGCATGGAATCCACGACCGCGGTGGCGTCACCGCTCTGCGTCGTAGTCCAGATCGTCGAGCTGAGGCCGTTCTCGAAGCTTTCACATAACTGAACGCCCGCCGTGGCGCACCGGCTCGGGCCCGCGAGCCCGAAATCGGACGGCGCCGAGCCTCCCACCCCAGCCCCGCCTGGACCGGAAGCTCCCCCCGTTCCGGATCTTCCGCCCCCGGCAGCACCGCTCATGCCACCAGTGCCCGTGATCGGGGTGCCACCCGTTCCGGGTGCACCGCCCGTGGTCGCGGCTGTCGCCCCACCGGTCCCGGGTGCGCCACCCGTGGTCACGGTCGTCGCCCCACCCGTCCCGGGTGCGCCACCCGTGGTGGCGGTTGTTGCGCCGCCCGTCCCGATTGCACCACCCGTGCTCGTTGCCGTAGCGCCGCCCGTGCCGGGACCGCTGTCCGAGCTGGGGGCACATGCTGCGGCAAGCCCAACAACAGCGGCCAATGCCAGCCGGACCGACGAAAGATGAGTTCTACACATGACCAATATGTTGCCCTGCTATCGCGTCCACGTCGACAGAACTTGCCGACACGAGGCGACCGTTTTGTGCAAGGGCGCCCGGCCGTTCGAACCTTCACGGCAAAAAACGCAACAATCGGGCGCCAAGAACGCAATGAGCCAATAGGCCAATTCAACCGCTCGTCAAGACCTCGCGCAGCTTCCGCGTCAGCGATTCGGGCGTGAAGGGCTTCTGCAGGAAGGCCATCTTGCTGTCGAGCACCCCGTGGCGCACGATGCTGTCGTCGGTATACCCAGACATAAACAGCACCTTCAGCCCGGGCCGGACGAGCGCGAGGCGCCGGGCCAACTCGACGCCGCTGAACTGGGGCATCACGACGTCCGTCAGCAGAAGGTGGACGTCGCCCCGGTGCTTCTCGGCCAGCAGCAGGGCGTCGCCGGCGTTCTGAGCGACGATCACCCGATACCCGTTGCGCTGGAGAATGCCGGCCGCCACTGCGCGCACCTGTTCCTGGTCCTCGACCAGCAGGATGGTCTCCGAGCCCCGCAGGGTCGCGGGCACCGACGAGGGCGGCCTCGCGACCTCGAGATCCGCCTCGACCCGGGGGAAGTACACCTTGAAGGTCGTCCCCGCGCCGGGCTCGCTGTAGACCCACACGCTCCCGCCCGACTGCTGGGCGATGCCAAACACGGTCGAGAGCCCGAGGCCCGTCCCCTTTCCCACCTCCTTGGTGGTGAAGAACGGCTCGAAGATGCGGGCCTGGGTGGCCTGGTCCATCCCGACGCCGGTGTCGCTGACCGCCAGCATCACGTGGGGACCGGGCCTGACACCCAGATGCTCGCGCGCATAGTCGCTGTCGAGCGCGACGTTCCCGGTTTCGATGGTGAGCTGGCCTCCCGTCGGCATGGCGTCCCTCGCGTTGACCACCAGGTTCATGATCACCTGCTCGATCTGGCCCGGATCGGCCAGTACCCGTCCGAGGCCCGGCGCGGGCACCGAAATGAGATCGATGTCCTCGCCCACGATGCGCCTGACCATCTTGTCCGTATTGGCCAGCACTTCATTCAGAACGAGCACCCTGGGGGCCACGATCTGTTGCCGGCTGAACATCAGGAGCTGGCGGGTGAGCTCGGCGGCGCTGAGCGCGGCCGTACGGATCTCCCCGATTTCGTCACTCGTCGAATCGGTTGGCTTCATGTCGGCAAGGAGCAACTCGCTGTAGCTCAGGATCACCGACAAGATGTTGTTGAAGTCGTGTGCGATGCCGCCGGCCAGACGGCCCACCGCCTCCATCTTCTGCGCCTGGCGCAGCTGATCCTCGGTATTCTTCAGCAGAGCCTCACCTTTCCGCTGCTCGGTGAGATCGCGCGCCGTCTTGGACGCGCCCACGACCTCACCCGAGGCGTTCAGGATCGGTGCGAGCGAGATCGAGACCTCGACGGCGGCCCCGTCCTTGCGCCGGCGCGTCGTCTCGTAGTGCTCGACCGGCTCCCCCGCCGCGACGCGGTCGAGGAGGGTGCGCTCCTCGGCGATTCGATCGGGAGGAATCACCAGGCTGATCGGCTGACCCACGGCCTCGGCCGCGGAGTACCCGAAGAGTCGTTCCGCGGCGGCATTCCAGCTCGTGATGGTTCCATCGAGCCGCTT
>JADGRC010000527.1 GCA_017881245.1 Pseudomonadota bacterium | reverse complement strand
GTCCGCGAACACCATGAACGTCGCTCCGCTCGGGCGCACACCGCCGTGGTAGGCGATGCCGTTCAGGATCGCCCCCATGCCATGCTCGCGAATACCGATGCGGATGTTGCGCCCACCCGGGTTACCAGGCTCCCAGTCCCCACCGCCGGCGATGTAGTTGAACGTGGATCCGTAGAGATCGGCGCTCGCGCCAATCAGGCTGGGGACCTCCTTGGCCACGGCTTGCAGCGCGGCTTCGCCCGCCTTGCGCGTCGCCAGCTTCGCGTCCACCGGGAAGACCGGAATCTTCGCCGACAGATCGCCGGGAACACGCAAAGACAGGGCATCGTCGAGCGCTGCGGCGAGGCCCGGATTCTTCGAGCGCCAAGCCTCATACGTGCGCTGCCACCCCGCGCGCGCGTCGCCCAAGCGTTTCTTCCGTTCGGCGAAGAACGCCTTCACTTCTTCGGGCACGAAGAACTTCTCTTCCGGGAGGCCGAGGCCCTTGCGGGCTTCCGCGACGAATTTGACGCCCGCCTCGCCGTGAGCTTTCTGCGTGCCTTCGACCTCGGGAATGCCCTTGCCTATTAGTGTGTGGGCGACGACTAAGCGTGGCCGGCCACTCTTGGACGTCCGCGCTCGTTCGAGCGTTTCTCGAACCGCGCCAACGTCGTTGCCCTTCTCGATGTGCAACACCTCGAACCCGTAGGCTTCGTAGCGCCGCGCGGTGTCCTCGCTCTGCGACTTGCTGGCCATCGCATCCAGAGTCACCTTGTTCGCGTCGTAGATCAGAATGAGGTTGTCGACCCTGAAGTGCCCCGCCATCGCTGATGCTTCCGACGCGACACCCTCTTGGATGCAACCGTCGCCGGCCAGCGCCCAGACGGTGTGATCGAAAATCGCGTGCTCAGCGGTATTGAAGCGCGCGGCCAACATCTTGGCCGCTATCGCCTGACCAACGGCGTTCCCCACTCCCTGCCCGAGCGGTCCCGTCGTGGCCTCCACGCCCGGCGTATGACCGAACTCGGGATGCCCCGGGGTCATCGATCCCCACTGCCGAAAACGTTTGATTTCGTCGAGCGACAGCGGATACCCGGCCAGGTGCAACCAGGAATACAGGAACATGCTGCCGTGGCCGGCCGACAGGATGAACCGGTCGCGGTTGATCCACCCATGGTCGGCGGGATCGTGTCGCAATAGATCACCCCAGAGCACAGCGCCGATCTCAGCCGCGCCGAGTGGCAAGCCCAGGTGACCGGACGCGCACGCGGCAACCGCGTCCATCGCCAACCCCCGCGATGTATCGGCCGCGCGCTCTAGAATTTTAAGGTTACTCATGATGACCGATAATTTCATGCCTCTGCGTCAATCGCCACCGCCCCCGCGAGAGAATTTACCGCCGTCCGGCAGCGCCGTCGCGACCGATGTGGGTATGATGGGCTCGCTGTCGATTTGCGGCCGCAGGGCCCACCAAATGAAAACGAGCCGGAGCCGGAGGAGAGTGAACCATCATGCAGTTTGAAGAAATTGAACCGTGGCGCATGGGCGCCTACATAGTGTCCGACCCGAGGAGGAACGGCTCAGTATGCATTTCGGGGGAGCGTCGACCAGCGACCTTTTCGGCCAACCCGCGAATCGAAAGCGGGTTTGGGCGCAGATGAGCCAAGCCCGTTCCGATGCCCTGGTGATTTTCGGCGTCACCGGCGATCTGGTCTACAAGAAGATCTTCCCGGCGCTGGCTGCCATGAATCGCCGAGGGCGTCTGGATGTGCCCGTGATAGGGGTGGCGCGCGCGGAATGGACGGTCGACCAGTTGCGGGCCCGGGCTCGTGAGAGCATCGTCGCCCATGGCGGCGACAGCGACCCTGCTCTTGCAAACCTCCTCGGGCGCCTGGATTACGTGCGCGGAGATTATGCGGATCCCGCCACGTATGCGGCGCTTCGCAAGGCACTCGGCGGCGCGGAGCGCCCGGCGAACTATCTGGCAGTGCCGCCCAGCATGTTCGCGACCGTCGTCGAGGGCCTCGGCCAGTCCGGGTGCGCTCGCAACGCGCGCGTGATCATCGAAAAGCCCTTTGGTCGGGATCTCGCCTCGGCCCGCGCCTTGAACCAGACGCTGCACGCCGTGTTCGATGAATCCGCGATATTCCGCATCGACCACTACCTCGGCAAGGAGCCGGTCCAGAACCTGTTGTTGTTTCGATTCGCCAACACGTTCCTCGAACCCATCTGGAACCGCAACTATGTCGAGAGCGTCCAGATCACGATGGCGGAGAGTTTCGGTGTCGAGGGTCGGGGGCGGTTTTATGAGGAGGCGGGCGCGATACGCGACGTAATTCAAAATCACCTTTTGCAGGTCGTCGGGTTCCTGGCCATGGAGGCGCCGCTCACGACTTATTCCGAAGCGCTCCGCGACGAGCAGGTGAAGGTCTTCCGCGCGATCCGCCCGCTCAGCCCCGAATACCTTGTGCGCGGACAATTTCACGGTTATCGCAAAGAGGCGGGGGTCGCGCCGGATTCGACGGTCGAAACCTTCGCCGCGGTTCGCTTGCAGGTGGATTCCTGGCGCTGGGACGGCGTACCGTTTTTCATTCGTGCTGGCAAATGCATGCCGGTATCGACGACCGAAGTCCTGGTGACTCTGAAACGCGCGCCTTTGCGGCGGGTCGGCCCCGAAGAAACCAATCACTTCCGGTTCCGCCTGAGTCCGGACGTCACGATCGCGATTGGCGCGCGGGTCAAGAAATCCGGTGACCACATGGTCACCGAGCCGACCGAACTGAAGGTCGTGCACCAACCCGACGGCGACGAAAGGGACGCCTATGAACGCTTGCTCGGCGATGCCATGGATGGCGACGGAACGCTGTTCGCCCGCCAAGACGGCGTCGAGGCGGCCTGGGCGATCGTCCAGCCAATCCTGGGTGGCGTGACGCCTGTCCACGAATACGCCCCGGGCACGTGGGGGCCGCCTGATGCCGAGCGTCTGACGGCGGACGTCGGGGGCTGGCGCGTACCCGTATGAAGCGGTCGCCCTCCAAAGTTCTGGTGGTGGACGTCGGAGGGACGCACGTGAAGCTGCTGGTGACAGGCCAAACCACCCGGCGCGAATTCGCGTCCGGTCGAACGTTGACCCCGCGCCAGATGATCAAGTCGGTCAAGGAACTGACGGCGGATTGGATGTACGACGTGGTCTCCCTGGGACTGCCCGGACCGGTCCGGCGGGGGCGCATCGTCGCCGATCCCGCCAACCTGGGCCGCGGTTGGGTCGGGTTCGACTTCGAAAAATCCTTTCGACGACCGGTGAAGGTCATCAACGACGCGGCTATGCAGGCTCTGGGCAGTTATAGGGGCGGCACGATGTTGTTTCTCGGCTTCGGGACGGGACTTGGAACGACGCTGCTGGCGGACGGTGTCGTGGTGCCACTGGAGCTCGCCCACCTTCCGTACAAAAACGGGCGCACGTACGAGGACTACGTCGGTGTTCGTGGATTGAAACGTTACGGAAAGAAGAAGTGGCGTCTAAATGTCCTCGACGTGCTCGCACGCCTGACGTCGGCTTTCGAGGCCGAGGACGTTGTTGTCGGCGGGGGCAACGT
>JADGRC010000526.1 GCA_017881245.1 Pseudomonadota bacterium | reverse complement strand
TCACGAACGAACAGACCCCTTCATAGCCGCGGGCAAGGGAGGCCGTCTCAGGGGTCAATCGAGGCTCGAGGAAGTTGATCTGGTGGCCAGCGCTGACGTTCGCCGCCTCGAAGGACTCTCGGTCGTATTGGTGGGTGTCGAACATCGTGATCTTCATGTACCCTCCGGATCTCGAAGCATCGCGTTCGTATGACGGGTTGCAGAGCCGGTCACGACTTGCGGCCCCTGGCCGGTATGATGCCCGATGAACGCGCAAGCGCGGCTAGTTTTAAGTTTTAGAAGCCTCTGAATCCGAGGCCGCCGTCGAGACAGCAGGCGCCCGCCTCGGTGAGAAGGACTTCCTCGGTTCGTGAAGACGCCCCGTCACGGGCGCGACACCCACGCGGGATGAACTTGTGACGACATGTTCACCGCCGAGACACGGCGATTTGTGTACGAAGAAAACTCGGAGGTGAAGTCGATGACGCGCGCAAGAATTCTCCTCCTTTCACAACCACGATCGCAGTGGGTTGGGGATCGAGCAGAAGCGCCTCCGATCCTTCGCGAACCAGCCTGTGGCCAGTGATGACGGCTCACCGTGTCGCGTTGCTCTCAATCCTTGCTGTTTTGGCGGGCTGCCGCGCGTCCGGTGCACCCGTCACGCCCGCGACTCGCGCTTCCTCCCCCGCGGGCGCAGCTCCCTGGCTGGTGACGATCGTCGTCGATCAGCTTGCGGCTTGGATGGCCGACGAGCGGTGGCCCCTGCTTCCCAACGATGGGGGGTTTGCCCGGTTGCGGCGCGAAGGGCTCACCGTCCGACAGCTGCGCTTCACTCACGCCATCACGGACACGGCTCCAGGGCACAGCGCGCTCTTTACCGGCGTCGCCCCACACACGAGCGGAATCGTGGCGAACGATGTGATCTCGCCGGCGGGAAAGAAGATCTCGATTCTCGCCGACGCAAAAACGCGGCTGGTTCCGGTTGGCGGCGCGGGGCCCATCGATCGCCCGGGCAGTTCACTCGCAGCCCTGCAGTCCGACACCATCGCCGACGCGCTTTTGGCCGCACGTCCAGACGCGCGAATCTTCAGCTTCTCGCTGAAGGACCGGGGCGCGCTGTTCGGTGGTGGTCGTCATCCCGAGTTGGTCCTGTGGCTCGACACCGAAGGAGGCACCTTCGTGACGTCGACGGCGTTCGCGTCTTCGGTTCCAGCCTGGGTGGTCCCACTCGGAGACGCGACCGCGTTGGCTCGGGCCCGCGCAGGGGCCTGGCAACCCCTGGCTCCTTCGTGGCTTGCCGCTCACGCCGAAACCGCGGACGATCAAGTGGGCGAAGGCGACTACCTGGGCCTTGGCACCCAGTTCCCGCACAACGCTGCCTCGGTGAAGGCCCTGCGCGCGACGCCAGCCGCGGATGGCTTGCTCTTCGATCTCGCGCGCGCTGCCGCGACGCAGGCAGCGGCGAAGCCAGACGGGCGGCCCGTGCTCTTGACCCTCTCGCTTTCTTCCAACGACTACATTTCTCACGTCTTCGGTCCGAACAGCTGGGAAGCGTGGGACGAGCTACTTCGTTTGGATCGACAGCTCGCGGATCTTCTGGCAACCCTCGACCGACTGGTCGGCCCGCTGGGTTACGCGGTGATGCTGACCGGAGATCACGGCAGCAACGCTCTTCCCGAGCTGACGGGCACGGGTCAGGGTGCCTGGTGCGTCGCCCGATCGAAAGGCGCGGCGAAGGACCCTTGGGGCCGCCCGTGTGACCAAGGCAGGCGTCTGATACCGTCCGAGATCGCCGCGATCCTCGACACCGAAGCCCGCGCGATTCTCGACGACCATGAGCAGGCCGAGGTCGGCGCGGATCCAACCCGGGCTGGCCTCGGCATCGGCGTCGGCAGCGCCGGCCGCACGTGGGTCGCCGGAGTCGCCGAGCCGTTCGTTTACTTGACCGCGAAGGGGCGAGCGTTGCCGCCAGCACAACGGGCAGCGTTGCTCGGGGTCGCCCAGACATTGCTTCACGACAAGTATGAAGTCGCTCAAGTGGTGGATGTCAGATCCGCACCAGTCTCGTGCCCGCCCGAAACGGACGAGTCACTGCCGGCACTGATCTGCCGTTCCACGCGCCGCGATCAACCCGGCGACTTCTACATCGTCGCAAAACCCGGAACGTTTTTCGACCCAGATCTCGCGACTGGCAAGGGGACAAGCCACGGATCCCCCTACCTCTACGACCGAACAGTTCCTCTCTTGGTGAGGGCGCCCGGCCGGGTGTCCGCCGGCAAGATCGAAGATGGGCCCGTGTCGTATGCCGCGTTTACGCGGACAGCGGCGGCCCTGCTGGGAGTTCCGCCCCCGTCCTCGGACTCGCAAGGCCCCGACCTCACGTCGGCCCCTCGGTAGCGCCAGAAGGTCGCGCAATCCAGACCTTCATCGCGCGCAGGCCGCCCGTACCGCGGGCCACGCCCATCAAGTTGCGAAAATGCGACGACGCTGTCGGAAGGCCGAAACAAGCGAGGGATATGTTCTTTGCTCGTTGATTGAACATGGACACAGGTTCCTTCCGGAGGCATTCCCATGACCACTGACCGTCGCACACTCCTTCAACTTCTGAGCGCTGGCGCACTCACCGCAGGTTTCCCTGCCAGCATCAAGCGCGCATTGGCGATTCCCGCCCATCACCGCACCGGCACCATCGCGGATGTCGAACATATCGTCATCCTGATGCAGGAGAATCGTTCGTTTGATCACTATTTCGGCACGTTGAGGGGCGTACGTGGCTTTGGCGATCCCCGCGCGGTTGCTCTTCCCTCCGGAGATCCGGTTTGGCGGCAGCCCAATGGTGCGGGCCATGTATTGCCCTTCCATCCAGACGCGCCGGACCTCGGGCTGCAATTCCTCGAAGATCTGCCACATGGTTGGACGGACACGCACAAGACCTGGAACGATGGCAAGTACGATCAGTGGGTACCAAACAAGGGCACGTCGACGATGGCGTACCTCACGAGAGGCGATATTCCGTTCCATTTCGCGCTCGCCGACGCGTTCACGGTCTGCGATGCGTACCATTGTTCATTTCTGGGAGCGACCGATCCCAACCGGTATCACATGTGGACGGGTTGGACCGGCAACGACGGTCAGGGCGGCGGCCCAGTGCTCGACAACTCGGAGGCTGGCTACGACTGGTCCACCTACCCGGAACGCCTGCAGAAGGCCGGTGTCTCTTGGAAGATCTATCAGGATGCTGGCGCGGGCTTGGACGCCCCCCACTACTGGGGGTGGGGTGCTCCCTACGTCGGCAACTACGGTGACAATTCACTCCTATACTTCCACCAGTATCAGAATTCCCTGCCCGGCAGTCCGCTTCACGAGGGCGCCTTCGCAGCAACCAACATCTCGCTCGGAGGCACTCTATTTGACGCCTTCCAACAGGATGTTCGTGACAACAAGCTTCCGCAGGTTTCGTGGATCGTTGCTCCAGAGTCCTATACGGAGCACCCGAACTGGCCCGCGAACTATGGGTCCTGGTATGTGGCGCAGATGCTCGACGCGCTCACGTCCAATCCGGAGGTATGGAGCAAGACCGCGTTCTTCCTGATGTATGACGAAAACGACGGTTTCTTCGATCACATGGTTCCGCCAACTCCGCCCGCGTCCCGCGCTCAGGGTTTGTCGACGGTCGAAACAACCAACGAGATATTTCAGGGCAATTCCCAGTATGCGAGCGGTCCCTATGGCCTCGGCGTCCGCGTTCCCATGATCGTCATCTCGCCCTGGAGCAAAGGGGGCTGGGTCGATTCGGAGGTATTTGATCACACGTCGCTGATTCGATTCATCGAGGCGCGTTTTGGTCGGCAGTACCCTGGATTGTTGGAGCCGAACATCACCAAATGGCGCCGGGCGGTCGCCGGGGACCTGACCTCTGCCTTCAATTTCAAAACTCCCAATAACGCAATTGTTCCGTTGCCGAGCACCCTTGGTTACGCCCCGCCCGACAACAGCACACATCCTGACTACTCACCTATTCCCCCCGCGGACCAGGCACTGCCCGCGCAGGAACCGGGAATACGGCCGGCACGTGCCGTACCGTATGAACTGCACGTCCGTGGCGAGGTCGATTTCGCGGAGGGCTCGATGAATATCGAGTTCGGCAATTCCGGCCAAGCCGCCGCTGTTTTGCAGGTCCGCTCCGGCAATAGTCAAGATGGCCCCTGGACATACACAGTGGGCCCCGGAGCCCGTGTTTCCGACACCTGGCCCTTCACCGCAAGAGGTCATACCGCATACGACCTTTCCGTCTATGGCCCGAATGGGTTTCTGCGCGCTTTCAAGGGCGAGTTGTCTGGCAAACACAAAGCGCACCTTGATGTCAGGAGCGCCTATCACGTCGACCGCTGCGGCTTTACGTTGGACATCCAAAATCGAGGGATCGGGAACAGCAATGTGCGTATCTTTGACGCCTACACCAAGAAGACAAGTGCTCATTCCGTGGCGCCCGGCGAAACCCTGACCCGGCATTGGGCGTTGGAGGCCTCTTTTGGTTGGTACGATTTTACGGTTGAGGTTGAGGCGGACTCCACCTTCAAGCGTAACCTCGCTGGCCACGTCGAAACCGGGAGCGACAGCATGAGCGATCCGGCCATCGGGGCACACTAGCGAGAGCCGTCGCTCTCTTCTAAGGACCGCGGGCTGCAAGAGCAGGGCGTGTGCGTTCACTGTAACGCGGCACACGCCTTCGGACGTGGAGGAATCGGATTCGGGTCCGATTCCAGTCACGATCTTGTTGCCGAGCAGTCGCGGACCTTGGGTCCGGGATGGAGTGTACTGGTGGGGCCTGGCGCCCGGGAAGGGCGCCGAGTGTTCCTCGAACTTACTTAGCGCCTCCGATACGTCGGTCGCCGACGCCATTGGGCTTTGTCCGGCACTGGCGGTGGATCCGGCTGGGCCTTTCCCGAGCCAAT
>JADGRC010000525.1 GCA_017881245.1 Pseudomonadota bacterium | reverse complement strand
GGTTCGCCCGACACCAACACCACCTTGGCTTCGCCCGCCAGGATGGCATCGAGCTGCTCATCCAGTGCCCGCAGCTCGCGGTCGCGTCCAACGAAAATGGCCATTGGGAAAGCCATGATAGTCGCCCAGCCCGAGGCGTGCGACCCGTCCGGGATCGTGCTCGGTCTTGTTGGCGGCTGCTCAGGCAAGCTCTCGCTTCTGATGACACCCTCGAGCTGCGGCGACCGATGCGCGGCTCTGAGTTGCCCCGCCGGCTCGCGGTGCAGCTTCAGCGCGAGCTGCGCTCCCTACTGCGAGCCCGAATTTCAGAGATGATGAGTTGGCGGGCCTCGCGCTCGGCAGGACGACCTGTTCGCACCACCGGCGTAGGACCGAGGTTTGTTTCCAGCAGGCGCACTATCCGACCTCACGAATTCCGGTGACGGGTCATGGCAGCGGAGCCGCGTACAGCCCTGCGCGAGCGCCCTGACCTGGCACCGCGAATACGACCTGATCGCGCGCCTCGGTCAAGGAAAAATAGGCCCCGGCGGAAGTGGCGATCACCGTCGGCCTTGCTCCGTCCTGCGCGGTATCGACCGCCCTGATCGTGGCCCGGCCCGACCGCTTCGGAACCGGAACGTAGTCGTCGTTGAACACGATTCGAGTGTCCAAATAGCTCCGCGTTGCCCAGACATCCTTCCCATGAACCCGCACGGGACCACCCGCCACGGGAAGGGATTGCAGGACGCCGACGAACAAGTCATTGGCTTGCGTGACATACAGGACGCGACTGCTGTCATACGTGAACGCGTCGCCGAAGGTCGTCGCGTCGAGGGATTCGCTTAGCGTGGTTACGGGAAGCGCGAAATCCGCCGCGGTCAGAATGAGATCGCCGTACCCATTTCGGGGACCGAGCCGCGATCGGTAAAGCATCTGCTTGCCGTCCGCAGACACCGCCCAAATGGTCACCCCGGCGGACCCGGACAAGGCGATCGGCGCGTCGCCGGAAATAGGGACACGGCTGATCGCCCCGGCAGCGAGAAGGAGGACCGCGCTGCCATCCGGAACGACGGCGAGGCCCGCGGCATCCGTGCCGATAACTGTGGCCGCACCGCCCGCCACAGGAACCAAGACCGCGCGCCGGTCCACGCCGATGGCGGCCACCGTCGCCGGAGGACCGGATACGACCACGAACTGATTTGTGGCCATGGAAAGCAAGTCGGTGACCGCCCCGGAGACCGGATCGATCGATGAAATGATCACCTCGTTCGACCCGGGGTCACAGTGAGACGCCACGAACCACGATTGGACGAAACTAGCCCGTGGCGAGCATCCCGTGCCGCGGGCAGCGGCCCTTACGATGATGGGTGGGACACCATTGGCTCCCGCGACCATCAGGTTGGTAGTCGTGCCGTCGCTGCTCGAACCCATGGTGGCCAACATCCGCGAACCGTCATCGTTGAAGGCGAGCACGCCCGTCGAGCCGGTCGCGAGAGGGACGGCGCCGCCCGCGGCGGTCCAAACCGTCAAATCTCCAAATCCACTCACCTGATCCAGATTGTGCATGGACAGGATCAGATTCTTTCGGGAGCTGACTGTGTCGGCCATCGCATCCACGACCTGAAAGTCGCCACCCGACAACTGTACCGCCAGCGCACCTCGGTCACGGTCCAAGACGGCGGCAACGCCATCATTGGTCACGCCCGCCAAATCGAGATCGCCAGCCAGGATGAGGGATCCCATTGGCGCATCCACGGCATGGTCCCCACACCCAGGCGACAACGCCAGCACCGACAACATTCCCGCCGTGGCGACCCATCGCAAGCGTCCAATCACCACCGCGCAATATTTCCCCGCCGATGCGGCTTGTCAACCGGGCCCCATCGGTGGATCATCGAGACGTGTTGGCGTGTTCGCGGGTTTGCCCCGTCTGGGTGGCTGTGAGTCTACTTTGCCTTTGCGCGTGTGGTTCACCAACCATCCGTCATCGGCCGTTTCCACAAGTGACCACTCTCGACGGCGCCCTGCTTTCACCGCTTCGTCTGGTGACCATCGTGGCCTCCAATGACGCCGTTGACGCGGAGGCGTTTTTCGAGTTCTCGAGGCGAGTTGGAACCAGCGCATGGTGGCGCGACAGCGCGCCCGAATACCATCTGGGAAGCGTCGATGCCGTCGCGGAGCTAATGGGACCGGCGATTCTGGCCAATGTGACGGACCACGACGTCTATCAGTACGTCACGAACGCGCTCGCGATGAACGGGGGCCCCGAGCGCGACGGGAACACGCTATATCTTCTATACCTGCCCTCCACGATCGTTGTCGTCTCGGCGGGCGTGGCAAACACGGAGTGCGCGAAGTTCGGCGCCTACCACTTCGCATATGGCACCCGGGGTGACAATTTGGCCGTCGTCCAACGTTGTGTCGAATCGTTCCCGATCGAAAACATGACGATCTCCGCCAGTCACGAAATTTTCGAAGCCGCCACGGATCCGAACGGCAAGGGATACGCCTTGCCACGCATCGCGCGACGGGAGCCGTGGACCGAGAGCATCTGGAACGCCTTCGAGCTCACCGGCCACGCGGAGCTGGGCGATCTCTGCGAATCCACGTTCTTTGAATCGGCGGGTGGTGTGTATCAAAGGGTGTGGTCGAACGCGGCCGCGCGCGGCGGTGGTGATCCCTGCGTCCCCGCTCTCGCCGAGCGGTTCTATGACACGGACTTCGATCAGGATTGGTACGCGATCCACGCCGGTGAAAGCATCTCGATCCCTGTTCGCGGCTGGACGGCCGGCGGCGCCATCGATCCTTGGCCCGTCAAGGTCCGGGTCCAGGGGAGCCCGCCGGTCTTCACCGCCGACTTCCTCGGCGTGGACGGCACGCTCGCCGACTACGAACAAGGAAACATCGTGGTCAATGCTTCGACGGAGGCCGTGTCCGGCGCGATAGCCGTGTTGGAGATCGTGAGTAGACCGCCCATGCCTCGGCCCGGGGAGCGACGCCTGACCGATGGCGGTCACATCAATCTGGTGGGGGTGAACGTGCCCTGATCACTCTCCTCGTATCCCGAGCCGACTCACTTCACATATTGCGAAATGGGCAGGCCCAGATCCTTGACACCCTCGGACACCAGCCGGGCCATTTGATTCGCGCCTTCCGCTTTGAAGTGCAGCGCGTCCAGAGAAATCGTCGAGCTGACCATGGCATCGCC
>JADGRC010000069.1 GCA_017881245.1 Pseudomonadota bacterium | reverse complement strand
GTCCGGGATCACGCCCCGGCTTGCGCCGTCGACGATCGTCCGCAATGCGCCGTCGTCCAATTCACCGCCGTCGCGCTTGCAGGCGATCCACGTCGGCATTGGTAGCGGCCCATTCCGCTCGGCAGGCCCGCGCTTCTTGCTCGATCGGCCGCGGGAAGATCGGCCGCGAGAAGCCCGGCCGCGGGCATTCACGACCGATCCTCATTCACGGCGCTCAAGCAGCTCCGTCGCCATGAAAGGGTGTCCCCCCTCATGTGCTCCCCCCGCAGGCCGTCGACACCAGCGTGGCGCGGGCTCCCCACGCAGGTCTTCCCGCGTGGGGTGAGGCTTTGCCACGCCTTTCGTTGCTTGGAAAAGCCTTGCGATCGCCATTCGGAAAAGTTGCCCCGAGGCGGCCTTGGTTCTCGCACCCGCGGCATGTCGCGAAACATCTCAGTAGTATTGCGGATCCTCGGCGTAGTTTTCGAACTTCGTGAACGCCTTGAAGAAAGTCAACTTGACCGAACCGGTGCCCCCATTGCGGTGTTTTCCGACGATGATCTCCGACACCGTCGTGGGGCTGGAATCCATGGCGGCGTCGCCGGCGTCCTCGCGGTGGATGAACAAAATCATGTCCGCGTCCTGCTCGATCGCGCCCGATTCGCGTAGGTCGGACAGCCTCGGTCTTCCCGCCTCTCGTTTTTCGACCTCGCGATTCAGTTGCGACACGGCGATGATTGGGATCTTCAAATCCTTGGCCAGGGCCTTCAGCCCGCGTGATATTTCGGCGATTTCCTGCTGACGATTCTCCTCGCGGCGTCCCACGCTGCCACGGGCCAGCTGCAAGTAATCGACGACGATCAACCCAAGCGGCGGCAGCGGCGGCCGTCCGTCGGCGGGCGGAGCTTGTGGGGGAAAATAGCGCGCATCGCCGCGGAAACGTCGCGCCTTGGCCCTTATCTCCATGATGGAAATGGCGGACGAGTCATCAATCAGGATGGGCGCCTCCGCCAGCTTCTTGCTCTTAGGATGGATGTTGTTCTTCCAGTCCGAGTACTCGAGGAAACCACGTTTGATCTTTCCCGAATCGATCCGGGTTTCAGCCGCGAGCATGCGTTCCATCAATTCGTACTTCGACATCTCCAGCGAAAAAATCAGGACCGGAATCCCCCCCATGGCCGCATTCACCGCCACGTTGACGGCCCACGATGTCTTTCCACCGCCGGGACGGGCCGCCACAATGATCAGGTTCTCGCGCTGGAGACCCGCCGTGATCTCGTCGAGCTTGGTGAAGCCTGTTGGTACTCCGGTCACGGCTTTTCTTTCGGCGGTTCGGACCTCCAGGTTGTGTAGAACTTCCTCCATCAAGTCGCCCGTCGCCGAATAGCTCTCGCGGCGATTCTGCTGCGCGACCTTGAAAATTTGGGTTTCGGCCTCGTCCAGGAACTCCTCGAAGTCGCCGAAGTCGCCGCTCGCCCGCGACTGAATCTCAGCGCACGCGGCGATCAGACGGCGAAGAGTGGCTTTCTCCTTCACCAGGCGGGCGTAGTGCCCGAGAGTTTCGGCCGGCGGGACACTGTTGGACAGCGTCAGCAGGTACATCTCGCCGCCGTCCAAACGCGCGATCATTCCGCGCACGCGCAACTCGTCCGCGACCGCGATCACGTCGAGGGGCTGCTGCCGCTTGTCGATGGCGAGCATGGCCTCGAAAATCTCGCGGTGAGCCGGCAAGAAGAAGTCGTCCACTTGCAGGGACATCGCCACCTCGTCGAAGGCCGAGGGCTTGATGAACAAGCCCCCCAAAACCGACCGCTCCGCCTCCAAATTGTGCGGAGGCGATCGACTCGGAACCAATTGCGACGAAACGACATCCAGCATTGCGACCCACCAGTCTACTCCCGCCCAACGTCCGACAGAGACCAAAGATGCCCAATCACAACGACCCCGATCCACCGTCGCCGCGGATCTACGTTGTCGACCTCCTTCCGACGCTTGTATTCCAGTTCAGGAGGCGCAGCTTCGCTGCGCCGGCAAACTACCCAAGCATCCGGAGGGGGGGGTCTTGGGAGTCTTGGGGGGCCTTCCCAGGCCCCCCGCGCTCATCTACTCCTTCTTCACGACCCAGACCTTGATCGTCGCCATGACTCCGCGCCCAAGTTTGACGGGTACCTCCGCCAATCCCAGCGCCTTCAGAGGCTCGCTCAAAACCAAGGACTTCGTATCGACCGTCGTGACGCCCTTCTCCTGCAGCGCATCGACGATGTCACGAGCCGTGACGGATCCGTACAGCTTGTCTTCCTCGCCCGTCGACACCGCGATCGAAACGCTCACCTGATTCAACCGATCGGCGACCGCCTGCATGTCCTTGGCGAGCTTGGCATTTCGTGACGCGATGACCCGTTTTTCGTGGGCGACGCGCGCCACATCCTGCTCGGTGGCGGTCACAGCCAACCCGTGCGGGATTAGATAGTTGCGGCCGTATCCAGGCTTGACGGTCACGACATCGCCCGATTTGCCCAGGTTGGCCATGTCTTCTCGCAAAATGACTTGCATGGCTTACGCTCCCGTCACCGCGAAAGGCATCAGCGCAATCATCCGGGCCCTACGAACGGCGACGGCGATCTCGCGCTGGTGTTTTGCGCAGTTTCCAGAAATCCGCCGCGGGACCAGTTTCCCCCGATCGGTGATGAAATACTTCAGCAGCGCCTGGTCCTTGTAGTCGATCTTCAAGGCCTCGTCGCCGCAGAACTTGCACTGCTTTCGGCGACCGACAATTCGCTTCTTGTCGCCACGCTCGTCGGTAGCTCCGGCACCTGCTCGCGCCGATCGTTCTTCTCGTTCCATGGACATGATTCATTCTCCTTCGAACTAAAGGGGGCCGTCGTCGTCGGTCCCGAACACGGCCTCTTCGAAATCGAAGGCGCCATCTTCATCATCACCAAATACGGCGCGCAAGTTCGCCTGACCAGTGGCGATCTCCTCTTCGTCCGGCCGCGGGGTTGCCGCTTTGGCGAACGATTCATCGGTGACCTCGGAGGTGCGGGTCGCGGGATCGACGTTTTCCGCGATCTTCACCGAGTACGTGCGGATCACCGAATCGGTCAGGCGCAGATTTCGCTCGACCTCTTCGACCAATCCCGCCGTCCCTAGATACGAGAAGAAGAGGTACATCCCCTTCATCTGTTTCTGCACCTCGTACGCCAGGCGTCGCTTGCCCCAGTTGTCCACCTTCAACAACGTTCCCCCGCCGCTCTCGATGACTCCCCGGACCTTGGTGTTCACCAGGCCAACCGCCTCGTGCGTGATGTCGGGTCGCAGGATGTAGATGGTTTCGTACTCTCGTTTGCGTCCGGCGATATCCCGGCTCGATC
Organism: Pseudomonadota bacterium; assembly: GCA_017881245.1. Taxonomy (GTDB): domain Bacteria; phylum Myxococcota_A; class Polyangia; order Fen-1088; family Fen-1088; genus FEN-1088. The sequence goes on along the minus strand of JADGRC010000069.1, from coordinate 3,985 downwards.
CGTGTCTCACTTGTGCCATTTCATCTCCCTTTGGACATAAGGCCCACGATCTGAAGTCGCGGGCAAGGAGAAGAGCGGCGCCAGATCATTCCGGCGTCGTCCCTCATTCAATCATTCGTTTCCACTCACTTCTCCACTTGCTTCGAGTCATTTCGGGCCGGCGCCTCGTCCGGTACCCGCCTTTCCGTTGAATCGATTCATCGTCACCATCACGCCTGTCGTGACGATACTCTCCATGGCTTCGGCGGCGCGACTGGCGAAGTCAGACAGGTCTTTCCGTTCGGCCGACTTGAAGGGAGCGAGGACAAAGTCCGCCGCGTCGTGATCGGCCGCCAAGGGACGCCCGATGCCCATCCGCACGCGTGCGAAATCGGACGTGCCCCATTCCGTGATTATGGATCGCAGCCCATTGTGCCCGCCGTGGCCACCGCCGGAGGCCACCTTCAGACGGCCGAACGGCAGATCGAGATCGTCATGCACCACGACGGTGCGGGCCGGATCGACCTTCCAGAAGTTCGCCACGCGTACAACGGCTTGACCGCTGAGGTTCATGAATTCCATCGGCTTACACAGAAGAGCCTGCTCGGTTCCGATCCGGGTTTCACACACCTCCGCGCCGAGCTTTGCTCGCGGGGATGACGCCCGACCGCGAATGGCGAGGGCGTCGACAACTTGAAATCCCACGTTGTGCCGTGTTCCCACGTATTTGGAACCCGGGTTCCCCAACCCAACCAACAACCACACGTGTCATCTTCCAAGCATCGAGTCGTCGTCGCCAGGGTCCGGCCACCGCGGATGTTGCGCTGCGCGGAATCCAGCCGCCGACCAGATCGATAGCTACTTCTTCTTGTCCTCCTTCTTGGGAGCCGCCGCGGCCTTGTCACCGGGTTTCGCCGCGCCCGCAGCCCCTGCCGCTGCTTTCTCGCCGCCGGCGGCAGGTTTGTCCCCACCAGCCGCATCGGCCGCCGGAACAGCACCTTCGACCGGCGCCGCCTCGGCCTCGACCTTCTCGGCCTTGGGCGCCACCACCGATGCGACGGCATCCTTCGCGTCGATCAGGGCCCGCACGCCCGCACCCAGCTTCAAATCGCTGACGTGGACGGCCTCGCCGATCTTCAAGCTACTGACGTCCACATCAATGTGCGCCGGGATGGCCGCTGGTTTCGCCGCCACGGACAAGACGTGCATGCTTTGGTGCAGCTGTCCACCATCTATGACTCCCAGCGGCTTTCCCACCAGGGACAACGGTACGGTGACGTGGACCTCCTGATTTAGGTCGACGCGCAAGAAATCCACGTGCTGCAGAGTCTGCGAAATTGGGTGAATCTGCGCGTCCTTGATCATCGCGGTGATTTCCTCGCCCGTACCGGCGGCTCCCCCGACTTGGTTCAAGGTCAGGGTGAACACGGTGTTTCGGCGCCTATCTTTGTCGAGTGATTTCAACAACAGGCGGGCATCGAACGACACAGGGATCGGAGCGGCTTTGCGCCCGTAAAGGACGCCGGGGACCTTGCCCGCCGCGCGCACGCTATGGGCGCCGCCCTTGCCCGAGCTTTGCCTGACCTCGACGCTGACTTTCGCGAACTCCATGATGACCGTCCTTTTACCTTTTTTGTCTTGCCTGTGCTTTGCCCGTGCCTGGACCGTTCCGACTTCTATATAAACAATTATATGAACAACGAGCTGATGGAATCGCCGTGGTGAATCCGTTTCACCGCTTCGCCGAGCAGCCGCGCCACCGAGAGAATCCGCACTTTCGGGCATCCGCGGACATCGGGGCGCGGCGGCACGGTATCCGTGATGATCAGCTCTTGCAACGGCGACGCCATGATTCTGTCTATCGCGGGGCTGGACAAAACACCGTGGCTCGCGCACGCGAAGACCGCGCGCGCGCCTTGATCCATCACGGCCTGGGCGGCGGCGCATAGGGTCCCGGCCGTATCCACCATGTCGTCGACGATAATAGCGTCCCGCCCGCGGACATCGCCGATGATATTCACCACCTCGCTGACGTTGGGGGCGGGGCGGCGCTTGTCGATGATCGCCAGGCTGGCTCCCAGGCGTTTCGAATACGCCCGCGCCCGCTCCACGCCGCCCGCGTCGGGCGAGACGATGACGGCATCACTCGAAAAGCGCGCGCGCATGTGGTCCATCAAGACCGGCATTCCGTACAGATGATCCACCGGGATGTTGAAAAAACCCTGGATCTGACCGGCGTGCAAATCGATGGCCACTACCCGGTCCACACCGGCGGCCGTTAAAAGGTCGGCGACCAGCCGCGCGCTGATTGGGGTGCGCGGTTTGCTCTTGCGATCCTGTCGAGCGTATCCGAAGTACGGTATCACCGCGATGATCGAGCCGGCTGACGCCCGCTTGAGCGCGTCAATCATGACCAGCAATTCCATCAGGTTGTCGTTCACCGGAGAGCAGGTCGACTGCACCACGAAACAATTGACGCCGCGGACATTCTCCTTGATCTCGACGTAGATCTCGCCGTCGGCGAATCGGGTCACGTCGGCGTCGCCAAGCGGTGTCTCCACGTAGCGGCAGATCGACTGCGCAAGCTCGCGGTTCGCGTTGCCGCTGAATATCGTTAGAGCCTTGAGCACGATCGATCTACCCTCTGCTCTTCGGGCGCATCCGTAGGCCGCGCGCCAAAAAGAGGGCGCATCCTGCCATCGCCTCTTGCGCGCGTCAATCGGGAGCCGCCAAAAACGCCCAGAAGGCGCCCGACGATCGTCCGAAGGCCGCCTGCAAGCGGCCCACCGCTGGCCCAATCGGTCAGCCCAGCCGATCGCCTCCATGGGCCTTCGTCCAGATCCTTTTGGCCGGGTTGGCAGGCATTGTGGGGCGTCGATCACGCTTTCTAAGTGGTTTCGCGAGGGCCAGCCCACAAATTTGAGCCACCCAACCAAAAAAGCGGCCAACTTATTGACAAAAGCCGCAACTCCTACGACACTGCCACGGCCGGAAATTCTTAACCGGGGAGGTTTAGCGTGTCCAAATTGAAACTGTCTTCGAATGTCTTTGCTTCACTTTTTGCAGTTGCAACCCTAACGGTCGCCGCATGCGGCGGCACCTCCTCGACCGCTGACAGCGGGACCGACGCTGCGACAGGAGGAAAAGGCGGTGCTGGCACAGGTGGCGCGGGTGGCGCTCACACTGGAGGCGCCGGAGGAACTCACACCGGCGGAGCCGGCGGCGCCGGCGGCGCCGGCGGCGCTGTGACTGGTGGTAAGACTGGAACGGGTGGCGTGGGTACGGGCGGAGCCGGAACAGGCGGAGCCGTAACGGGCGGAGCCGGCGGAGCCGGAACAGGCGGAGCCGGAACAGGCGGAGCGGCCACCGGTGGCGCGGGCCCCTGCGGCGGTGACGTGGCTATTTGCACTGTCGATGCGGTTCGCTGCACGGCGGGGACTCCTCAGAAGTGCGTAAAGGACGCGACCGGTTGCCCCCAGTGGGTGAGCCAGACGGTCTGCGGCACGCACCAGACTTGTGACAACACGACAGGCGCCTGTGTTTGCAACGCGGAAACGCGCTGCGGAACTCCAGGAGCCGAAGGCAACTTCTGCCCAACGGCCGGAGCCGCGACGTTCTCGGTTTGCTCGAAGGACGCCAACGGGTGCTTCTACGTGTCGGCGGAAGCCCAAGCCTGCACGGCCCCGCAGACTTGCCAGTCGACCGGCGTGGTTGCTGCAGGTACAGCCTGCGGATGCCCAGCGGTTGGTACGACGCTCAACTCGGGTTGCGCGACGCTCAACGGAACCGCTGCCTCAGCGTCGGACAACGCTGTCCTGCGGTGCGAAATGGTCGGAGCCTGCAAGCTCTGGAGAATTCTGGTCAACTGCGCGGATCAGAGCCTCACCGCCGGGACCGACGCCATCAACAACGCGCCGGCTTGCGTTTGCAAGGCGGCTGGTTCGGCGCCGGGAGCAGCGAACGCTCTCTACGTCGATCCGGATCCGCCCATGGCGATCTCGATGAC
>JADGRC010000524.1 GCA_017881245.1 Pseudomonadota bacterium | reverse complement strand
TCGCGACGCAAGGACCACCAACATGCCGATGAAATCGTACAGTCGACGCCGGGTGTTGCGAGGGCTCCTCGCGACCGGGGGTGCGGTCGCGATTCCGCTGCCCATCTTCGATTGCCTGCTGAACAACAATGGAAACGCTTTCGCGGCGACGGGGCTGCCGCTGCCCCGTCGATTCGTCTCCTGGTTCTTCGGCAACGGAATCCTGCCGCCGCGCTGGGTTCCGACGGCGACCGGGAACACGTGGGACCTGAGCGAGCAACTGGCCCCGCTCGTCAACGTGAAGGACTACCTGACGGTGATTTCCGGCCTGGCGCGTAAGGTCGGCGGCGGAGCCCACCCCGGCGGGGCCGCGGGGGCGGTCACGGGATCCCAAGAGGGATCGGGTGGCGCTCAGAAGCCGTCGATCGATCAGATTGCCGTGGACGCGCTGGCCGGCAACACCCCGTTCAAGTCGCTCGAGGTGGGCGTGACCAACGCGACTCCGAACGGAACGCCCCTCACGCTCCACAGCGTCTCCTTCCGAGGGCCCAACCAGGTCCTTTACCCCGAGTTCGATCCCAAGGCCGTCTTTACACGCATTTTTTCCATGTCGTCGGTGGGAACACCGAGCACCGCCGCGGGCGCAGGCACGGCGGCGGCCGCGGCGAACGCCGCCGCGATGCAAAAGCTGCAGGCCGTGAAGCGCAGCGTGTGTGACACGGTGCTTGCCGACGCGAAGGATCTCGAAGCAACATTGGGGGCGCAAGACAAGATGCGGCTCGAAGCGCACCTCGACGGGATACGGTCTTTGGAGGGGCGGCTCATGCCGGCCACGACAACCGGCGCGTCGACGACCACCTGTACCAAGCCGGCGACGCCGACGCTCGGTCCCGACGCGAACAGCGAGGCCCCCCCGGCGGTCAACACGCTCATGGCGGACCTGACCACGATGGCGTTGGCCTGCGGCCTCACGAATGTGGCCACGTTCACATTCAGCCTACCCGCGGCGCACGTCTACTACCGGCACCTCGGCGCCAACATGAACGACGACTTTCACAACAACATCTGCCACGCCGATGCCGGCGACGCGACGGGACAGCCCCGCGTCCACACAGGCGTCCTTTACGCCATGAGGTGTCTGGCCGAGTTCGCGGAGAAGATGAAGGGGCTGACCGAAGGTGCGGACAACCTGCTCACCAACGCGCTCGTGTACGTGACGTCTTGCACGGCCTGGGGCAAGGTCCACGGCACCGATGACTGGCCCGTTTTGATGCTCGGAAAGGCCGCCGGCAGGCTGAAAGGCAATCAACATTTCAGGTACCCGGGGGAGAATCTGAGTCGCGCGCTCCTGACCGCCGCGAACATCGTGGGCTCGCCTCTCACGGAAATTGGTAAGTCCGAAGGCCTCACGTCCTCGCCATTGCCCGGCATTCAGATCGCGTAAACGCGACGATCATTTGAGTTGATTGTCGGGAGGCCGCCAGGCCGTTCGGCAACCAGGACCGGCTGTCATCAAGCCCATCCTTCGGCAGGACACGACGAGGCCGAATGCGCTATGAGTGGCTCCATGAAGGTGGGGACCATCAGGCGCCGGTGGCCACGGCGGCTTCTGATTGCAGCCTTGGCCACACCGGTGATCATCGCCGTCGTCGGCTTCTGGGTCGTACCTCCCATCATCAAGCACGTCGCCGAAGGCCAGTTGGGAAAGCTGCTCGGCCGCCGCGTAACGGTCGGGCGGGTCCGCGCCAATCCATTCACGCTATCGCTGGCCGTCGAAAACTTTCAAATCTTCGAAGCCGACAACCAGACACCGTTCATCGGATTCGCACGCCTCACCGTCGACGCGCAACTCTCCTCGGTCTACCGGCGCGCCCCCGTGGTGCGCGAGATTCGCCTGGAATCCCCGCGCCTGCGCGTCGTTCGCTTGAAGGCCACTCCACAAGCCTGGGCAGACGCAACAGCGTACAATTTTTCGGACATCATCGCGCGCGTGACCTCCGGATCGAGCGCGCCCGAGCCTCCACCGCCGGAAGGAGCCCCGCCCGCGCGCTTTTCGATCAACAACATCCGGATTACCGACGGCGAGGTGCTGTTCGATGATCGTCCGCTCGGAAGCGTTCATCGCGTCTCGGCGTTCGATCTGGGGATTCCATTCGTGTCGACGTTGCCCACGTTTCTGGACACGTTCGTCGAGCCGGGAATGCGCGTCACCATCGATGGAACTCCGTTCGCCATCGTGGGCCGGACAAAACCCTTCAAGGATTCTCTGGAGACAACGATCGAGCTGCGCGCCGACGATTTCAATCTAACCAAGTACCTGCCTTACGTGCCCGTTCCACTGGGTTTCACCGTGGCATCCGCCCTGCTGGACCTGAACCTGGACGTCTCGTTCGTTCGCCCCACGACCGATGCGCCAAGACTGACCGTAAAGGGCCGCGTGGCGCTGGAGAAGATCGCGCTGCTTGAGAAGAACGCGGCGCCCCTCGTCGCCCTGGAGGAGCTCGAACTTTTGATCGGCAGCGCCGATTTGATGGAGCAGAGGGTGAAAGTCGATCGGGTCACGATCGCCGGTCTGGAAGTCCACGCGCGAAGACTTCGCGACGGAAAGGTAAACCTGGAACGCCTTGCGCCAGAGCCACCGAACGGGGCGAAGGGCGCCTCACCCCCCCGCGCGCCTGCTCCCATTACACGCCCCGCGCCGCAGGCGTCATCCGCCGTCAAACCTCGGTTCGAGATTGCGGAATTCATCCTGAAAGACGCGGCGGTTCACGCCCGCGACGAAACCGTGCGGCCGCCTTTCGAGCTGACGTTGGATCAGATCGCGATCTCGGTGCGTGGCCTGTCGAACGTTCCGGAAACGCGGGCGACGGTCGCGTCCAGGTTGCGCGCCGGACCCGCGGGGACTCTCAAGCAAGAGGGCAGCATCGGCCTCGCGCCGTTTGCCGCATCCGGCAAAATCACGCTCGAGGGAATCGAGCCCGCGCGCTTTGCCCCCTACTACCGGGATAACATCGCGTTCGATTTGCGTCAGGGGCGCCTCCGGCTCGGGGCCAATTACCGATTCGCGGAGGCTGCCCGTGGCGGGAATCCCGAGATCTTGATTCACGACGCGTTCGTGGAGGTTGCGAATCTCGCCCTGCGAAGGCGCGGCGCTCGCGACGACTTCTTCTCCGTGCTGGACTTCTCCGTGCGCGGAGTGGACGTCGACCCCGGCAGGCGGCTCGTGAAGGTGGATCAAATCGCCAGCAAGGATGGGCGCGTGCGGGCCGAGCGGGACCAAGCTGGAGTGATCGATCTGACCACGCTCGTTCCCGCGCCGGAAAACCCCACCCCAGGAACGATCGCGGCGGGAAGAGACGCCACCGCCGCGGCCGCAAGGCCTGTCCTTGTTGTCGGCAACGCGGTTTCAGCCCCCGCGGAGCCTCCCTGGACGGTTCGCCTCGGCCACCTGGACGTCGAAGCCTGGAAAGCCCGGTTCGAGGACCGGATGGTCAAGCCCAAAGCGGTGTTGACGGTATCGCCAATCGCGATCAAGGCGAGCAACTTCGCCACGGTCCCAGGCACGCGCGGAAACCTGGATGTTCGACTGGGAATCAACAAGGTCGGAAGCCTGTCCGTCACGGGCACAGCCGGGCTAGATCCGATGGCGGCCGACCTTCGGATCGATCTGCGTGAGCTCGAAATCGTCCCCTTGCAGCCGTACTTCTCGGACCAGGTCAACCTGGTTGTCACCGACGGGGCGGTGTCGATCAAAGGTCGCGCCAAGATCGACATTCCAAAGCCGACCACGGTCCCCAGGCCGCCAAAGTCGCCAGCCACGCTCGATCCTCGGATCAGTTTCACGGGAGACATCGACGTCGGTCGCTTCGCCTCGGTGGACGGTGAGAAGCACGAGGAGTTCCTGAAGTGGAGATCCCTCCATCTCGGTCAGCTGGCGGTGGTGAACGCTCCCCCCATGCCGCTTGGCCTTGCGATCCACGACATCGCGTTGACCGATTTCTACTCGCGTTTGACGATCTTCCCGGATGCCCATTTCAACGTCGAGGACATCGTAAGCAAGCCGTCATCGGTCGCGAGCGCGCCGAAGCCTTTGACGAAGAGCGACCGTATCGCCGCGAACAAGAAGCAGGTGAGCCCGCCCGCCTCTCGACCCGCACCGAAGGGCACGACGTCCGCGAGCGCGACACCGTCGCCGTCGGAACCGTCGCCCAAGATCAACATTGGCCAAGTGACCCTTCAGGGGGGACACGTGAGTTTCGAGGATCGTCTCATCCGTCCGAACTACTCAGCGGAGCTAACAGAGCTGGCGGGACGAATTTCCGGTCTCTCGGTGGACGGCGCCACGCAAGCGGACGTCGACATTCGCGGCAGCGTGGATCATTCGGGAGAGCTGTCCATCGTCGGCAAGGCCAATCCGCTGGCCAAGAACCTGTTCGTCGACCTGAAGATCGAATTGAGGGACTTCGAGCTTCCGCCGACGAGCCCCTACGCCGCGAAGTACGCGGGCTACGGCATCGAGAAGGGGAAGTTGTCGCTGGCGCTCGACTATCACATCGTGGACCGGAAGCTGGACGCAAAAAATCGCCTGGTGGTCGAGCAGTTCACATTCGGAGACAAGGTCCCGAGCCCCGACGCCACCTCCCTGCCGGTTCGCCTGGCCGTGTCGCTGCTGAAGGATCGACATGGCGTTATCGACATCGACCTGCCGATCGCCGGATCTCTAGACGATCCGGAGTTCAAGATCTGGCACGCTGTTCTGAAGGTCTTGGGAAACCTGATCGTCAAGGCGGTGACGGCGCCTTTCTCGATGATCGCGTCGTTGTTCGGCGGCGGCGAGCAGCTATCGCGAGTGGACTTCCCCCAGGGTCTGACCACCTTGGACGGCAACGCCCGCTCCAAGCTGCAATCGCTCGCCAAGGCGTTGAAGGAACGTCCCGGACTGTCGTTCGAAATCGAGGGTGGTGCTGATCGGGATCGCGATCGCGAGAGTCTCAAACGCAACCTGTACGAGGGCAAGCTCAAGGCCCAGAAGATGTTGGAGCTAGTCGCGGACGGAGTATCCGTGTCGGAGCCCGACACGCTTCGCTTCGAACCCTCGGAACGCCCCCGCTTGGTTGACAAGGCCTACAAAGCCGAGACATTTCCGAAGCCGCGGAACTTCCTCGGCCGTCCGAAAGACCTGCCCGTCGTCGAGATGGAAAAGCTGATGCTGGCCAACACCATCGTCGACGACGATGGCCTTCGGAAGTTGGCCAAGGACCGCGCCACCACCGTACTCGCGACCCTGGCCAAGATCGCGCCCGAAAGTGCGGGGCGCCTGTTCCTGGTTTCGCCCCGCATGACCCGCGGCCAGGACCCCGGTAACCGCGTCGAGTTCAAACTCAGGAAAGACTGACGTCTTCGGTCGAGTCGGAGCGGAGCCAACTCGCGTTGTCGAGGACACCGAATTGGAGGAGGTCGTCGCCCGGGCTGCAACGTGACGAAACCTGCCATCGCCGTTAGAGCGAGTGAGCCCAGCGAACCGGGGCTGATCAACTTTGATGGTTCTCGAGGATCGACGACACCGCGCGCGTGAGATCGCCGGGCAGGAAGGGCTTCGCGACAAAGTAGGTTCGCGGACCGAGTGACATCGAAACAAGATCCGCTTCCTCGGTGTACCCAGAGATGTAAAGGACGCGAAGATCCCGATCCCGCCTGCGCAACTCGGTCGCAACCTCGAACCCGCTCATCCCAGGCATGGCAAGATCCGTCAGCAGCAGATGAATTTTTCCCCGATACGCGCCCGCCACTTTGAGCGCCTCTCGTCCGTTGCACGCGTCCAAGATGGTGTAGCCGCGCAGTTTCAACACGCTGATCAGCATCTCCCGTACCCCGTCATCGTCATCACAGACGAGCACGGTCTCGAAGCCACGCTCCGAGGGAACGACGTTCTCCGCGGTCGACCGCGTAGACTGCCCCGCCTCATGACCCTCGGGCAGATAGACCGTGAATCGGGAGCCGACACCGACACGACTTTCGACTCCCGTCCACCCGCCGCTCTGCCGCACGATTCCCTCGACCATCGCCAGTCCCAACCCAGTACCCTGTCCCGCCTCTTTCGTGGTGAAGAACGGCTCGAAGATGCGCGGCAGGACATCGTCGGGTATTCCGGTGCCGGTGTCCGTCACGACGAGAGCCACGTAGTTACCCGCGGCGATCCCGGGACTTTCGCCCTCGCCCAACACGACGTCTCGCGTTTCGAGCGTGAGCTCGCCACCTGCCGACCCCGACATCGCGTCGCGCGCGTTGATGGCCAGGTTCAAGATGACCTGTTCGATCTGTCCGGAGTCGGCCAGAACATTTCCACGCGAGGCGAGCGCGACGCCAAGCTCGATGCGATCACCGGCCACGCTTTTCAGAAGACCATGCAACCGGTCGACCATCTCATTTAAGTTGAAGGGCTGGGGATTCAACACCTGGCGCCGGCTGTATGCGAGCAGCTGGCGCGTGAGGGCGGCCGCCCCCTTGGCGCTGGCCAGAACCGTCTCCGCGTGTCCGAACAGAGGATTGTCAGCCCCGAGGCCCACCTTGAGCAGCTCGCAGTAACCCATGATGATCACCAGGCGATTGTTGAAGTCGTGGGCGATGCCGCCCACCAGCCTGCCCACGGCTTCCAGCTTCTGGGCCCGCTGGAGCTGGGCCTCTAAATCATCCCGGGCCTGGCCGGCCAGCCGTTCGCGGTCGATGTCGGTTAGGTAGAGGGTCAGGTGTTCGAGCCGTCCCCCCGAGTAGACGGACCCGACCACGTGCTTGCGCACCCAACGTTTCTTGCCCCCCGCCGGAATGAGGCGGCTCTCGAGATCGAGCGCGCGCGTTTCGCCGGTGGCAATGCTCTTGACCGCTGCCCGCTCCATGGGGAGGTCCTCGGGGTGAACGCTCTGCGCCCAAATCTGGTAGGGATCCCGCGCCTCCATGCCTTCGTAGGGTTGCCCCACATATTCAGCGAAGGTACGGTTGACGAAGGTGTAGCGCCCCTTCACGGCCTCGACGCAGGCGATGCCCAGCGGCGCACCTTCGACCGCCCTGCGATAGTGTCGGGTTTGTTCGAGCTCGGCCGCCAGCGCGTCTCGCTCGAGACACACGCGCGCAAGCTCCGCTTCGAGTTCCCCGATGCGGTCAAGCACGTTCGCGACCCATGATCGAGTCTCCAGGGCGTGCCGACTCGCGTCGACGGCGACCGGGTGCCCCTGTTCGCCTCAAGCTTCGCGACATTCTTCGTCCACAAGTAAACCAAGTGCGACGAACCGGATCAATGTCGAACGGAACGTGGAACGTGGAGCGCGGCCGTCCTTCGGGGAACCCAATCGATCGTCACGCACGGGCAACGTCCCACGGGCGACGCTGTGTTATGAGATGGGACGCATCCGCGCCGTACCCTGTCCGATCGTGGTGGCGCGCGGACCCGTTCGGACCTTTGCTCATGACACCGTTTCGCCTCGATGGAAAGAACGCGATCGTCACCGGCGCCGGATCGGGCATCGGCCAAGCGATCGCCGAGCTGCTCGCCGCGCAAGGCGCCGCGGTTTGGGTGGTGGATCGCGATCCAACCGCCGGCGCCGCCACCACGAACGCCATTCGCGGGGCGGGTGGACGGGCGACCTTCGTCCTCCTGGACGTCGTGGATGAAGGCGGGATTGCCGAGCTCGCGGTGGTCCTCCCCGAGATCGACTTACTGGTCAACAACGCCGGCATCGGACACGTGGGCAACCTCTTGGCCACGACAGGCGGGGACGTCGACCGCTTGTACGCTGTCAACGTCCGCGGCGTCTTCAACCTGTGCAAGGCTTTCGTGCCGGCGATGCTCGAGCGCGGACGCGGCAGCGTCATCAACATCGCCTCCATCGGGGGCGTGATCGCCGTGCGCGACCGACTGGCGTACACGACCACGAAATTCGCGGTCGTGGGGCTGACAAAGGCACTGGCGCTCGATCATTCCAGCACGGGCGTTCGGTTTAACTGCATCTGTCCCGGGCGCGTCGAAACCCCCTGGGTCAAGCAGCGCCTCGCGGAATCACCCGACCCGGTGCAGGCGTACCAGGACATGTCGTCCACACAGCTCACGGGCCGAATGGCGCGGCCGTCCGAGATCGCGGCGGCCGCGCTTTACCTGGCGGCCGACGAGTCGGCGATGGTCACGGGCAGTTGCCTCATGGTCGACGGTGGCTGGAGCGCGGGAAAATGATCGGGGCCGCCCAGGCATGAACGGCCGCCCCGGCGAAACAATCACCGACCTGCGGGTGTTCGACGTGCGTTTCCCGACTTCGCGCCAGCTCGATGGTTCGGACGCGATGAACCGGGATCCCGATTACTCCGCCGCGTACGTGATCATCGCGACCGATCGGGGCGACGGTCTGGAGGGGCACGGCCTCTCGTTCACCATTGGGCGCGGCAACGAGATCGTCGCCGCCGCCGTGCGCGCGCTCGTGCCCCTCGTGGTCGGGCAGAGTCTGTCCAATTTCATCGAGGCGCCTGGCGCGTTCTGGAAGCACCTGACCGGCGACAGCCAACTGCGGTGGCTCGGCCCGGAAAAAGGCGTGATTCACCTAGCTACCTCGGCGGTGGTCAACGCCCTGTGGGACCTGCGCGCAAAGATCGCCGGCAGACCGCTGTGGAGATTGTTGACCGATCTCAGTCCTGCCCAGATCGTCGAGATGGTGGACTGGCGCTATCTGACCGACGCGCTGACCCCCGAGCAAGCCCGCGCGTCTTTGGAGCGACTGGTCCCAACCCGCGGCGCCCGAGAGGCCGAATTGGCACGGACTGGCTACCCGGCCTACACAACCTCCGCCGGGTGGCTCGGCTACCCGGACGACAAGATCCGGAGGCTCTGTCGCGAGGGACTGGCCGCCGGATTTTCCGGGTTCAAGATCAAGGTCGGCCTCGACCAGAACGACGACATCCGTCGCGCCGCGCTCGTCCGCGAGGAAATCGGGCCTTCCCGTGGGCTGATGCTGGACGCCAACCAGCGCTGGGACGTTGGGCAGGCGATCGCGTGGGTCACTGCGCTCGCGCCGTCGCGACCGATGTGGATCGAGGAGCCCACCAGCCCCGACGACGTGCTCGGCCACGCGACAATCGCGCGCGCCCTCGAGCCCCTCGGGATTCGTGTCGCCACCGGCGAGCATTGCCCGAATCGCGTGATGTGGAAGCAGCTGTTTCAGGCGCGCGCCATGTCCTTTTGTCAGATCGACTTTTGCCGTCTGGGAGGGGTGAACGAAGTGGTCGCGGTGCTGTTGCTGGCCGCCCACTTCGGCGTGCCCGTGTGTCCGCACGCGGGCGGCGTCGGTCTGTGCGAGTACGTGCAACACGCCTCGATCTTCGACTACATCGCGGTCTCCGGAGCGCTTACGGATCGCTCGATCGAGTACGTCGATCATCTGCACGAGCACTTCCTCGATCCGTGCGTGATTCGCGGCGGGAGCTACCAACTCCCGCAGGCGCCCGGCGCCAGCATCACGATGAAGCCGGAGTCCCTTCGCGCGCATCTTTTCCCCGATGGGCCGGTCTGGGCCAGCTCGGCGAGGTCGACATGACCCGGCAGCGGGTGCCCGAGCCGGCGTTGTCGGCGCTGTCGGTCGCCACCCACCGCGTTCAGCTGATGGCGACCTGCCTGTCGGACGGGCTCTTCCCGGAGGTCGCACGGGCGACGGTCGAGGTTCTGGAACACTTGGGCGTCGAGGTCGGATTTCCCGAGGATCAGACTTGCTGCGCGCAGCCTGCCTTCAACGCCGGCGACTGGCCCGCCGCCCGGCGCGTCGCCCGCCACACGCTGCAAGTCTTCTCTGGTGACGCCCCGATCGTCGTCCCTTCGGGCTCGTGCGCGCGCATGCTGTCGCACGGCGGGCATCTGTTGTTCGAACGTGAGGCCGATCGTCCGGCGGCCGAAAGCCTGGGCGCGCGAACCTGGGAGCTCGCGGATTTCATCGTACGTGCAAGGGGCGTCACTACCTGGCCCGGTCGACTCGCGGCGCGCCTGGCCTTCCATCGATCGTGCCATTCGCGCGGCTCTCAATATGCGGAGTCGGCACTGAAGTTGTTGCGGTCGATCGACGGGGCAACCGTCGTCGAGGTTGGAGAGGCCGAGCAATGCTGCGGCTTCGGAGGAACGTTCTCGATCGCGTTTCCTCGAATCTCGCGCGGCATGGGCGACCTGAAGCTGGACCAGGTGTTCGACACCGGAGCCAACGTCCTGGTGTCCGCGGATTCCAGTTGTCTGATGCACCTGTCGGGCTTGGCCGCCAAGGAAGGTCGCGCGTTGCGAACCATGCACGTGGCCGAGGTGTTGCGAGACGCCCTCGCGAGCCCGCCCGCGCCCCCGCCGCCGGCCTCCGAGCATTCCGGCCGGGCCGTTTCCCCGGGTGAAAGATGAGCATGACCGGGGAGCCGATCGATCAATTCGCCGCCGCGCAGAGCCCCGAGCGACGCGTCTCCGTGCGACTCGGAAGCAAGGCCGGGCACGAAAAACGCGACGCGATACTGGCCGAAGACTACGCCGACCCAGATGCCCTGCGCCGCCTGGCGGGGGCGATCAAGCAACACACACTCGACCACCTGGATTTCTACCTGGAGCGCGCCGAGTCCCGCCTGATCGCTAACGGCGTCACGGTCCATTTCGCCACCGACGCGGCTGAGGCCCGTCGGTTGGTACGCGAGATCCTGGCGCGACGCGGAGCCAGACGCGTGGTCAAGACCAAGAGCATGGCCACCGAGGAGATCCAGCTCGGCGCGTCTCTCGCCGAGCACAACATCGAATCGGTGGAGACCGATCTGGGCGAGTTCATCGTCCAGATCGACGCGGATCAACCAAGCCACATCGTCAAACCCATCGTGCATAAGAACCGGCGCGAAATCGCGCGCTCCTTCGAAGTGCACGGCCTCGGCGCGTACGATGACACCCCCGAAGTCATCACGCGGCGCGCTCGGGCCCATCTGCGGAGGAAGTACCTCGAGGCCGACGCCGCGATCACCGGGGCGAATTTCGTGTCGGCGGAGAGCGGTCGACTGGTTCTGGTGACCAACGAAGGCAACTCCCGTTTCTGTCTCGCGGCGACGCGCTGCCACATCGCCCTCGTCGGGATCGAGAAGCTCGTGCCACGTGACCGCGACCTGGGTGTGCTCCTGAACCTCCTGGCCCGCTCGGCCACCGGACAGCAGTTGTCCGTCTACACCGAGTTCATCGCGGGCCCGCGGCACACGTCACAACCCGACGGACCCGATGAAATGCACGTCGTCTTCCTGGACAACGGACGCTCGGATATCCTGGGCGGCGACTGCCGTGAGATTCTGCGCTGCATCCGTTGCGGCGCCTGTCTGAATGTGTGCCCGGTCTACCGTCAGGCAAGCGGCCACGCTTACCGCAGCGTCTATCCCGGCCCCGTGGGGGCGGTGTTGTCGCCGCTCCTCGCGCGCGAAGACTTCGCCGCGTTCGCCGATCTGCCGCGCGCGTCCACGCTTTGTGGCGCGTGCAACGATGTCTGTCCAGTGGACATCCCCATTCCCGATCTGCTCCTGCGTCTGCGCGACCGCGGCAAGCGCGCGGGGGCGCAACGCGCGGGGCTGGCTTTGTCGATGACGTCCTGGTCCCGGGTGGCCTCCCGTCCCTGGATATGGAAGCAGGCGCTGGCGACGGGCCGGCTGCTGCGTTTTCTTCTGCCCCGTTTGCCCGAAGACTTGCGTCCGCGCTCCGTGCACGCTTGGTCTGGCAACCACGAGCTTCCCGAATGGAAGGGGGGCGAGTTTCGAAAATGGTGGAAGGAGCGAAGCGGACCCAAATGAACGGGCGCGACCGGATTTTCGGGCGCGTGCGAGCGGCGGTCGCCGCGCTCCCGAGCAGGCAGGCGCTGCCCAACTATGAAGATGACGTCGCCGTCTCACGTGGATCGCTCGGTCGTTCGGACGAGACGGACCTCGTCGTCCGATTCAAAGCACAACTCGAAAGTGTTGGCGGTCGGGTGTTCACCGATCCGGCGGCGCTCGCGACGTGGCTTCTCTCCGAGTGCGCGGCCCACGGCGTCTGCGATCCGACGTTGATGCCGCTGCTGGCGGCGGCGTTCGAAGGCGCGTCGACGTTGGAGACGACGCTTGACCGCGAACGCATCGACGAATATCGCTTCGGCATCACGCGCGCCTCGGGGGCCATCGCAGAGACCGGTACCCTCATCCTGACCGACGCGGATACTTCCCGTCGACTGATTGCCCTCGCCCCCTGGATTCACGTCGCGGTGCTCCGGCGACGGGACATCTTGCCGACCGTCGCCGATGCGATCGGGCGCTTGGGCAACGATCCCAACGTGATCTGGTGCACCGGCCCCTCCAAGACCGCCGATGTCGAGGGCATCCTCATCGAAGGTGTGCACGGCCCGGGAGAACAAGTCGCGCTCATCGTCTCGTGATGACGCGCGGTCCGCGTCGCGTTCGCTGAGCTGAGGCGACCGTACCAGCAAAGGCAAACGATTTCGATTGCTGCCGGCTGACGTCTCCTAGCGTTGTTGCGGTTATTTGGCTTTTGTCCGGACGCCGTGCTCGTCAAGAACCGTAAACACTCCTGCGATGTTGAGGCCGTGTTCTGTCACAAAGGCAGTCACCCTGGCGGCCTTTCGATCGGGCGACCACCCGTGCAGTCTCACCAGGACGACGCCGGCGTGGGACAACCCGCGGGCGAAAACCAGGGCACCAAATCCTTGTCGCCCGTGACCAGGATTGCAGATTCGGCGCGGGCCAAACGAAGACCTCATCGTCTCTGATCCCTGGCGCCATCTCGGCGACGTACAGAACGTCGTGGCCAATTGCGCGCAACGCGCTCACGATTTCGGAATCGAGGTTCTCATCGGCGACGAATCGCACGCCTCACCTTAGGCCGCGTAGTGGTCGCGCACGGTGATTGCCGCGAAGGCAAGAGCAGCGTGAATGTCTTCCGCTACGAGTCGCGGGTGTGCTTTCAGAATCTGCGCCGCTGACTCTCCCGCGGCGAGCTTGTCCAGGATCAGGTCCACGGTGATTCGCGTCCCCCTGACGCAGGGCTTTCCCATCATCACGTCGGGGTCGGCTTCGATGCGATCACCAGCGGCCGCCATAGGTCATAGAATGCCACACATCGATTTTTCGACCAGCGCGCACTTGGTCGCCTGTCGCCTACCGCCTACCTTGGATCGCCGCCGGATTCAGCGACAGGGCCGACCATCGGGACTCGTCCCTGACCTCGACTTCGGCGACATCTTGCTGGCGAAGCCGATGCGCAAGACCATGAAGTGCTGCACTGGAATAGTGCACTATTATGATACACTTCTGTGACCAATGACGTACCCCCTGCTACAGATTCTCGATGGGCCGAGCGAAAGCCGTCATCAGCGCTGATCCGGCCGTTCTGGCGGCGGTCGAGGCGTACGTTCGCGACGGTCGCTACGCAAGCGTATCCGCGTTCGTCCGAGAGGCGATGACCGCCCAGCTGGCGCGCGTGCAGCGAGAGCGCCTCGTGGAACAGGTCGCCCGATACTGCGAAGGCTCCGACCAGGACGAAGGCGACGATCTCATCGCGAGCCAAGCCCTTCCGACGGACGACGATTGATGAGGCGCGGAGAGATCCGCTGGGGGGCCCCTGCGTCCCCCCGTTCGGCCCGCAAGCGCCGGCCCTTTCTCGTGGTATCCGACGACGCCTTCAACACCAACGAACGCTACGCGAAGGTGATGGTCGTGCACCTCACGTCAATCAAACATCCGGGAGGACCCTACGACTGGGAAGTCGAGGTGCCACGGGGAATCGCGCGCCTTCAAAAGACGAGCGTCGTCAAGTGCGCGGAGGTGTACACCCTGCAGAAGGTCCACATTGGTGAAGCTATCGGGACCTTGCCGCGTGAGTATCTCGACCGCGTGGACACGGCATTGTGTTTGGCGCTCGGGATTCGGCTCACGGCATGACGCCCGCCAACTCAATCCGCCTTGGCGGCGAAGCCCCGGCGACCGTCCGCCAGACCCGATAGAAACGTGGGGACGTCGATCATCGTGTCGAAGCGACGAACGATTTGGCCACCGGGGGCTACGATACGAACGGCCGGCAATGTGTTCACACCGTACTTCGCCTTGATCGCCGCCAGGGTGGGATCCTCGTCATCGCGAGTGAGATCGATCTTCAGCAACGTGAACTTCTCCAGCTCGGCTCCGACATCCGGGTGGGAGAACACCTGAACATCCAGCTCCTTGCAGGGCAGGCACCAGTCCGCCATAAAGTCCACGACCAAGGGACGACCCTCGGCCATTGCCTGCCTGGTGGCCTCCGGCTCGACGCGCAGCCAGGAATGTTCGATCTTGGGGGTCAGTACATAGTTGGTGATCGCAAAGAGTCCCACGGCCGCCATCGCGACGCCGATACCTTTGCGCAGACGAATCCTCCAGACGTCGTGAAACGATAGATGGACGGCCCCGAAACCAATCCCGAGGACCACGACCCCCACGGCGACGATCGCAAACAGCGATGTGCGCCCAGTGAGACGAGTCATCACCGGAGCGACATTCTTTAGGTAGTAGAGGGCGGCGACGATCAGGGCGATTCCAAAAACGCTCTTGACCGACTCCATCCATCGACCCGATCGGGGTAACTGCATGGAAAACCCCGCGATGGCCCAAAAGGGGATACCGATGCCCACAGCGTACGTGGCCAGCAAAAAGAATCCCGTCACCCCATTCCGGGTGGTGGCAACGAAGGCCAGGATTCCAGCCAGCGGCGGTCCGGTGCAGGGCGCGGCAATCAATCCCCCCACTAGGCCCATCAGGAAAGCGCCCCCCGTGCTGCGTCCACCGACATGCGACAGGCGTTGCTGCAATCCCATCGGAAGCGCCAGTTCGAAAGCGCCGAACATCGACGCCGCCATCACGGCGAAAAACAACGCCAAAGGCACGACGACCCACGGATTGGCCAGGAACGATCCGAAGGCTTTTCCGACCAGCGCGAAAATCGTACCGAGTGTGCCGAACATGACCGCGATTCCGGCGATGTACATCGTCGCCAGCAGCAGCGAACGAGCGCGCGGGACGCCTTTGCCTCCGAAGATCGTGATGGTGATCGGAATCATGGGATAGACGCAGGGGGTTAGCGCGGTGAGCAGCCCCGCCGTCAGCGCGAACAAGAATGCATTGCCCATCCCGGCCCCCGCGGCCTCCGCGAAACTTTTGGCGTGGGCCACCCCGGATCCGACGACTAGGGCTACGAGCACAATCGCGCCCATCGTAATGGTCAAGGTCAATGAAGAACGCCTGGCGGTCCACACCGACACCGACACCGACATCTCCGATTTCATATTTTCTAGGTGCATGCGTTGCTCCTGTTTCAGGGGACGAAGCCGCTGGGGGCGGTGATCATCGCGGCTGCCTGACAGGCGTCCACCTCAATCCTTCCCGCGACCCACCCGACCATGCACCGATCTAGGTTGTCATTCGGGCTCATGAGCTTGCCGCCTTTATGTCGTTCCGTTCCGCGGCCCTTGCGTATCAGCGTCAAGCGCTCAGGGCTATCGCCCTTTTCTCGCACCACCGTGGCCATCGTCTCAGGCTCAAGAGCGATGATCGCCCAATAGTCGGCGTCGTACTCCGGCGGCTGCGTCACCCCTTCCGCGGACGTGTCCGTGGCGGAGAGACGCAGCCCCCGGGCGCCAAACAGGCGCATGTTTCGCCCCACCTGCCCATGACAGTCCAGGGTGCCGCAGCTCGGCTGCATCGCGTCCGCGACATTCTCGAATCCAGTCCGAGGTGGCGCCAGTAGGGCCTGGCTCGTCGCATCCGGCACCTGGACCTCGCCGACGCATGACGGCGTCGAAACGGCGGTCAGGCCGAAAAGGACCCGAATCCACCAGCGTGCGTTCATCGTTTGACCCCGTCCGCAGGTCCACAAGGGCGAAGCGGAATGCTCGCGAACGTCGTCGGATCGTCGGCGACGAAGAGGTGTCCAGCGGTATCGGGGCCGTCCGGATCAAAGTGACACACGGCACAGGACACCTCGCGGTGAAACGGAGACTCCATCTTGAAAGGCACGTCCCCCATCTGGACCGACGTCCACATGGGCGGGCGCATCGAAAACTCGTTCGGCTTGACGTAGAAGTTGCCGACGCAGTTGGTGTTGGCCGTAAACTTCGTCCCTTCGGCATCGATCAGAAGCACGACCACATCGGCGACCGGAACCTTGGCTTTGGGATCGCGGTACACGGTACCGGCCACTGTGAACGACGTCGCGATACCTTCAGGATTGTGGCACGCCCCGCACGGTTGACCCGCGCGATGCAGCGGCCCGCGCGGCACATTCGGGTCTTCGGGGCCTAGCTTGGCGATCTCCTGACTGACCAATGGGTCCCGCAAGAAGTCGGCCGCCCCACAGGACAGGGGGAGGGAAAGAATCAAGAGCGCCAACTTTGACATCGACAACATCGCTCGGCCCCAAAACTAGCGAGAGAGCTGGGAAAGGGTTGCACAACGGATCGGAGAAGGATCGGAAACTCGGGCGGCCGATCGGCCACCATGAGAATCACGCACCGATTTCAATTTCCTCCGAGACGAAGGCTACAGGGTTTCCTTGAACGGCGAATATCTCCGAAGAGATATGCCTGCGAGGGCAATCGAAGAGTACACTATGAACAAGTTCGCGGCCGGGCGAGAAGACGTTTGATCAGGCTCGACTCGATCCTCCCCAGATCGACTCCTCCCCAGGATGAAGGCTCCCATGCGAGGAACACTGTTCCGCCGATTCCTTCTGACTTTAGGCTGTTTCTGCGCGATGATCGTGGGAGCGTGCGATCCAATCCCGCCCGGCGAGGGCCTCTTTTGGTCACCGCGAGAGACCGTCCAGGTATCCGGCTCCGGGTCCGTCGACGCCCAGAGCGATTTAGCGTCGCCGTCGGATCTCGCTGATCTCGGCCCGGACGGTGGTCCGAGCTCCGGCGGGAGCCCAGGAACCGGTGGGGATATGGGCTCGGGCGGCGACATGGGCGCCGCCGGCATCTCCGGCTCTGGAGGAACCAGCGCCTCCGGAGGGAACGGCGCCCCGGGTGGTGCCGCCGGAGCGGGGGGCCAAACGGGGATCGGCGGCGACACGGGGCTCCTCGCTGCAGGCACGCTGAAGGTCACGGTCACGACAAAGGCCGCGGGCGGTCAATATGCGCCTCGAAACGTCGGGGCGGTTTGGATCGCGGACAGTGGAACCAAATTCGTGAAGACGCTTTATCTCTGGGCCCAAAGGAGACGGTCGTATCTGTCCCACTGGGGTTCGGCGACATCCGCGGCGGGTCTGTCGAACAATGTCGTCGATGCCGTCACAGGGGCCACGCTCAGCAATCATGGGGTACGAACGGCCACATGGGACGGCACCAACACCAGCAAGACTCCGGTTCCCGACGGTGCCTACAAGGTTTGTTTTGAACTTTGCGACGGAGGAACCCCTCAATATCAGTGCGTCGACTTCAATAAGGGTCGCACCGCGCAGACCCTGAAACCCGCCGACTCATCCAGCTTCACGATGCGCTCCATCTCATACATGCCATGAGACCGATCCTTCGCCCACACACCCCGAGAACCATCCTTCGCCAGCTGTCGCGCGTGGCCCGCGTCGGATTCATTTCGGGATGTATGTCTTCCGCGTTCGTGACGGGTGCGGGCTGTACGCACGTATTGCCCTACCAGCGAGGGCAATTGGCGCATCCGACCATGCTGCTGCAAGAGACCGCCGGCGTTGGTGAGTCCCACGTGTACGCCATCCACGAGGGAGCCGTGGGCGGAGGCGCGGCCGTCGAAGGTGGCTGTGGGTGCAACTGACGACCCCCGTGCAATTGCGATCTCGGTCCTGGTTGTCCCCATTTCTCGTCGCCATAGTGATGGTGGCATCCGCCAATCAGGTGGGTGCCGTGGTGACCAACGACGATGAGGCCGAAACCGTCGAACCGGTGAGAACCCGGGCGCGGAGTCGCCGCTCCCCCCTGTCTCCAGACGAGAATGACTCCGCCGCGGCGAGCAGGCAAGAGACCCACAAGAGAGGCGCCAGCGTTCGCGCCTCGACCGAAGTGTCGGCATACACCGACACCGACTACGTTCATGTCCTCTCACCGACGGTGGCCGGATCGGTGGGAGACGAGGTGGCCGGATGGTCCATCGGAGGCAGGTACTTGGTCGACGTGGTCTCCGCCGCTTCAGTGGACATCGTGTCGACCGCATCGGGACATTGGGTGGAAACCCGCCACGTGGGCTCGGCTTCGGCCGATTTCAAAGTGGGGGGCGCGGGAGTGTCGTTGGCGGGGGGCTTTTCGCGGGAGCCGGACTACTTGTCGCTGGGGGGCGGAGGGGTGGTGTCACTCGAACTTTCGGACAAGAACATCATGCCATTTTTAGGAGGCTCCTACGGACACGACGAGGTCGGACGCACCCTTGAACCAAGAAGTCTTTGGCGGCCCATGAACAAGGTCAGCATCAAGACGGGTGCGACGTTCGTGGTCAATCGTTCCACGATCGCGTCCCTGTCGCTCGATGCGATCTTCGAACGGGGCTATCTGGCCAAGCCTTACCGGTACATCCCACTGTTTGCCCCCGGAACCGCATCGTCGATTCCCGCGGGAGCCTCGGTTGATTTGGTCAAGTCGGCCAACCAGTACAGTGTCGACGAGAACGTCCCGACCGCACGTGATCGATTCGCGGTGTCGGGCCGCGTGGCGCATAGGTCGAAGGGAGCAACGTTCCGCGGTGATCAACGCCTGTACCACGACGGCTGGGGGATGTGGGCGTCGACAACCGACGTACATGATTACATCGACTTCGGGAGGCGATTCGTTCTCTGGCCCCATGTGCGGGTGCACGTCCAGCGCGGGGTCGACTTCTGGCAAAGGGCCTTCGAGCAAATCCCGAACCCCGCCGGGGGTCCGCTCGGGATTCCAGCTCTGCGGGCGGGCGACCGCGAGCTCGGCCCCCTTTATTCCCTGACGGGGGGACTCGGACTGCGTGCGCTGCTCGGCACCGATGCGCGCAACTCCTGGTCCCTGACGTTCCAGTTGGACACGATTTACACCCGCTATCTGGACGCGCTGTATATCTCTCGACGGCAAGCCTTCTTTGGGGTCCTGTCCCTCGAAGCGGGGTTCGACTGACCCGATTTGAACCTGACCAGCCGGCAGAATTGAATCTTCAGGACTTTGCCCCCGCCAGCGCCGTGAGACGACTCTCGATCTTCTTGATGTCGCCGCGGTCAAAACCCTCGTTCACGTATCTCAGAATGCCATCGGTATCGACGATGTACGAACTTGGCATCTTGGGTGGATTCAGAACCTCGGGAACCTTGCCCTTCGGGTCGTGCGCCAGGGTGAGGGACCAAGTCGGCCGCGAGCTCAGAAAGGCGCGGGCATCGTCTTTATCCTCGTCGACCGAGATCGCGATGATCTCCACGCCCTTCGACTTGAGTCGAACCGCCATGTCGTCGAGAAGCGGCATCTCTTCGAGGCAAGGAGCGCACCACGAGGCCCAAATGTCGACTAGGACGACCTTGCCGCGGAACGACCCGAGATCGATTTTGCGGTCGCCGTTCAGAGTTTTCACGACCAGGGACGGCATCGGCGCTCCGATTCCCTTCGCGCTCGCTCGTTTGCCCGAGCGCTCGCCCACGGGCGACGCGCTCTGGGAGGCGCAGCCGAGCCCCAGCGCGAACGCCAACACGTAGGCCGTCAGTCGTCGCGCGAATGCCGGCGCGCCTTTCTCGTCGGCACTATTCGCCCGCGGGCGATCCCAAGGGCCCTCGCAGGATCGTCTGCTTGCTGGAGCACCGTCACGATGATTTTCCATGGGGCGAACCTCCGGGCGAAATGATGCACAAACGACCAAGAGACTCCCGGGCGCCAGCACGGCGCCGGCGGCCGATCAACAAAATACAGGGACCGCGACGCCACCGCACGCCATTTCCCGAAAAATCGAAGGGTGCACGTCCTGCCGTTTCTGCCGCCGTTTCTGCCGCCGTTCCGCCGCCGCTCCTGCCGCCGTCATTTCCACGGCGGGCACCTTTCACTGCATGATTTCCACAGGCTGAGGGTACATCCTTACAGATGAGTATCGTCTCGCGTGGTTTCCGTGCCGATCTTCGGTACCCCGTCGCCACGCGGGCATCCTCTCCGCGGGAGGTCACACACCGATTTAGGTCCGCCGCCATCGAGCCCGAGACCAAGAATCAGGTTGGGATCGTCCTCGTCGATGACCATCCGCTCACGCGAATGGGATTGAGAGCCATGGTCGCTTCGCAGCGCGACATGCGATTCCTCGGGGAAGCCGAGGATCTCGAAGGCGCCGTGGCCGCGATGAAGCCAGTGCACCCCGATGTCGTGCTTGTCGACGCAACACTCGCCGGTCGCGACAATGCCGCGCTGCTGCGATGCCTCGTGGCCTTTTCGCCAACGACCCGAATTCTCGCGTTTGGCCCGCGTGATGGGGACGAAGAAATTTCCCAGCTGTTGGACGCCGGAGCCTCGGGTTACGTGATGCAGACGGCGGCCGTGAGCGAAATGACGTTGGCCATTCGCGAGGCACACGCGGGGCGTCGCTACCTGTCCATTCGGGTCCAGGCGCAACTCGAGGAACGCCGCAGATGGCCCACCCTGACCGGGCGCCAACGCGACGTGCTCGCTCTTCTGACCGAAGGGCGCACCAACGCCGGCATCGCGGCCGTCCTCGATATCTCGCCCGGAACGGTGAAGTTACACGTCAAGTCAATCCTGACGAAGCTGGGCGTCGAAGATCGCACCCGGGCCGTCGTGGTCGCGCTGCGACGCGGGTTTACCCGAATCGGCTGACGGGCGGGCGATCGGTGGTCGCCTTCTGCTGTGGATGGTAGGCGCGGCACCACCACCCGGGATCGTCTCTTACGGCCGTTGCGCGCTTCACCTCGGGAGCGTCCGAAGAACGTGAATTTCGGAGAGACAGTACGAAGTGTGAAGGTTTCTCGGCCGGAGGTGCCCTACTGTACGGGAAACATCGAAACAGCCTTGGTGCGAACGCTTGAACGCCTGGAGGATAAGGAATGCCGAACGTGACCGCTCCCCTTCCCACGAACGTCCCGAAATGGATCGCGTGTGGTGTCTCCCTGTGGGCATTGCTCGGCCTGGACCTTACCGGCTGCTCGTCGAGTGATCCCGCCGCGCCAGGCACGGGTACGGGCGGCGGCACCCCAAGTCAGGGCACGGGCGGCAGGACGACGACCCCGCCGCCACCGTCGGGGGGGGCGACCCAACCGACCGGCAGTGGTGGCGGCACCGGATCGGGAGGTGCGGTCTCGTCGGGGGGGACGGGCACCGGGGGAATGGTGACGGAGGCCTCCGGTGGCACCTCGGCCTCAGGCGGAGCAGGCGGCGCGACGGCGGCCACCGGTGGCAAGGCCGGTAACGGCGGCAACGGCGGCAACAATAACAGCGGCGGACGTTCGACCGGCGGCGCCACCGCCGCGGGCGGCACCGGCGCGGGGACAGGGGGCATCGGTGCCGGGGGCACGGGCCATACGGGCGTCTGGAAGGTGATGCCGCTCGGAGATTCGGTAAC
>JADGRC010000523.1 GCA_017881245.1 Pseudomonadota bacterium | reverse complement strand
GATATCGAGACGCGTCTTGACGCGCTGGCCGTGCCGAGCCCGTCGTGCCGCGATCCGGGCGCGCCCACATTGCCCGCCGGCGGGAGCACGAATGACAACTTCCCTGCCATCGGCGATCTGCAGATCGATCTGTTGGCGCTGGCGCTCGCGTGTGATCTGACGCGCGTGGCGTCGCTGCAATGGTCGCGCTCGGTGTCGCAGACGCGTTTCACGTGGTTGCCGCAACCGATCACGGACGGTCACCACGATCTGTCCCACCTGCCCGACGACGACGCGCAGGCGGTCGACAAGCTCACCCGCATCAACCATTGGTACGCCGAACGCTTCGCGACGCTGGTGGCGAAGCTGGCCAGCGCGCAAGAGGTCGACGGCAGCCGCCTGCTCGACGCATCGCTGGTGTTGTGGTGCAACGAGCTCGGCAAGGGGAATAACCACAGCCGCAAGATGGCACCGTACGTGCTCGCCGGTCAGGCCGGGGGTGCCGTGCGAACGGGACGCTTCCTATCGTTCACGGGCGATCCCCCACACAACAACCTGCTGGTCTCGATCCTGCAAGCCATGGACATCGCGGCGACGACGTTCGGTAAGGCGGAATGGTGCACGGGGCCGCTTTCTGGATTCGCCTGAGCCGAACCGACCGATGCGCTGCCACCGACGGAGTCCCGCCCACGAACCAAATCCCGAGCCCTGCGCTGCACCTGACTGAATCAAGAGAAATCAACTATCAACGAGGTAAATCCCATGCGCCGAAAGCTTTGCACATTGCCGTTGTCGCCCACTTTGTCGCCGTCGTTCTTCGTCCCAATGGGCGCGTTGCTCGTCGCGGCGGCACTTTGCGGAGCGGGCTGCGGGGGCGACTCAGGCACCGAGGTCAAGCTCGACCCATTGTGCGCCGTTCCCGACCCTGGCGTGCTCGACTACCTCGACGACATGGAGGACGGCGACCAGTTCATCCTGGCGAAGAATGGCCGGACGTCGATCTGGTACACCTACGACGATATGACCATGGGCACGCTGAATCCCGCGGCCGAAACGATGTTTCCGATGGAAGCCATTCCCGAGCAACGCTGCGGGACCAGTAAGCGCGCGATGCGGGTCACCGGCAGCGGATTCTCGGATTGGGGCGCGGGGTTTGGGTTCAGCTTGAAGGTCGCCATGATGAACGGCGAATACGTCGACACACTATATGACGCGACGGCCGCACGCGGGATCACGTTTTGGGCACGCAAGGGCGAGACCTCGGTCGGTTCGATTCACTTCGGCATCGGCGATCAGTATTCCAATCCAGCGGGCGGGCATTGTGATAAGTCCGTCACTTCCGGCCCCACCGCGTGCTACGACGACTTCGGCAGCTCGTTGACGCTTACAGAAAAGTGGCAGCGCTTCACCTTCAAGTTCGGCCAGCTCGGGCAACGCAGTTTTGGTATGCCGCGTCCGACGCTGGACGTGGCCAATTTGACCAACGTCGAGTTCGGCGTTCCGGAGGCCGCGCCGGTCTTCGATATCTGGGTCGACGACATCGCTTTCTTTCAGTGAGCGAGTGGTGCGCTCAGGCAGCAGGCAAGTCGGCGTACAGGGTCGCGATGTCGAACGTCGCTCCGCTCAGAAGCTGCGTTGTGCCTTCCGTCGTGTCGCGGTACTCCCACGCCCCGGAGGGCAGGCGGCGGTAGGACTCAACACGCGGGTGCGTTTGGCTGACGAGGACGTACTCCATGAGGGAGGGGATCAGCTGATAGTGCTGCCACCTGTTGCCGCGGTCCTCCTCCTCAGTCGAGACCGACAGCACTTCCACGATGAGCATCGGGTTGGTAATCGTCGCGCCTGACGGCTCTGCGATGCTCAGCGGCGGGCGGGTTTGTCCGTGGGGGCGTGGCCGCTCGGATGCCGTGTCGGAGGTCCCGGGCGCTTGCGGGCTCCGTCCTTCCAGAAGGGAGCACGCGCCTGACCGCCCGGCGGACGGGCAGGATACGAAGGTCGGCCGGGCGGCGAGACGCGCGTTGCGGGTTGGGAAGGACGCGCAGACGGGACCGCCCCGTCCGCCCGGGTATCGTTCGCACGCTGTGACCGTTTGACCGGATTCGTGCCGTCCGAGCGCGGACGCTCGGGTTCCGGTCCGGGCGAGAAAGGCGCGCCCCCACGTTCGGGTTTTGGACGTTGACCGTGGGGTCCAACGCGTGGGGCGCGTTTTACCTCGATGACCGGCACATGGGCCTTCTGCCGGCCGACGCGCTCGGACGGCCCGGCGCTCGTTCGTGTCGAATAGGGCGCGTCGGGTTCGGGCGTTCGGGTCTGAAAAATGGAAGCGGGCTGCGGGACGGAAGTCTCTGATCTACTACCTTCGAGAATTGTCCCGCGGCGCGCAGACTCCGCGGCCTCCGAGGAACGTGCGATCGTAGGTGGGCTTTGCCCGCCGGAGCGAGGTGGGGTGCGGGGAGGCGCGAGCGGCAGCGAGCCGCCTTCCTGCTTTGAGATGAAAGCGGGCGTGATGCCCGCGCGAGCAACCGCCGGCGGCTTGGCCGCGGCCGGCGTTCGCGCCACGGGGGGGGAGGGCGCCGGCTCGGTTTTGTTGACGCGTGGTGGAGCGGGGCCCTTCTTGCTTTGTGCCGGCCTCCCGCCTGGATGGGGTTCCGCTGCGCCCTCCGGGCGCCCATGCGTCGCGCGGGGGACCGGCGGTCTGTCAGGTGCCTGGAACGATCGCTTGGTTGCGGAATGGGCATCGCCTGGGCGGCCAATTATCGCGGGAGGAGCGCCCATAGACGCGGGGCGCGCGTCAACCAAGGGCCGCCGTTCGCGCGCGTCCCGGTCGCGATTGTCCGCCGGACGCGGGGGGGCGTTCGCGGGCTCGAAAATCACGTGCGGCGCGCGCGGGTCTCGTTCGGCCGCGGACAGCGCGAAGTCCCTTGCGGCGTCTCCCGAGATCTCGAACAGCGTTTCACTCGGACCGACGCGGATGGCGCCCACGTCCTTGCTGATGACGCCGCCGCGCCGGCAGATGAGAGGTAGCAGCCAGCGTGGATCAGCGTTGTCCTTGGCGCCGATGTTCACACGAAACACGACGCCCTCGCGCGCGAAATCCCCCCGACCCGGCCTGCGACCGTCCCCACGATCATGGTCACGATCATGATCGCGATCTTGGCCGGAACGCGCGGGCGCGAATCGATCGCGCCGCTCGGGGCCGGGCACCGCGACGTGATGGACGCGCTCACCGACGGGCAGGCGTGCGAACTCACGCAACAACAGACGACGGGCAATCTCGTGTGCCGGCAGCGTCTCTGCCAGGCGCTTCACCATCTCGTCGGCAGCCGGATCTTCCTGGTTGGCATCGCCGAGGGTGGCTGCTTGCATCAGCTCCTGTCCCAGCCGCAGCCGTGCCGCTGCCGTGATGGATTCCGCTGACGGTGGCGCGGTCCACACGACCGGCACGTGGGCGGACATCATCAGGCGTTCGGCCTTTCGCCGCTCGGTCATACTCGCGATCACGACCGCCGTTCCCTTGCGGCCCGCGCGCCCCGTACGGCCACTGCGGTGGGTCAGCGATTCGGCGTTCAGAGGGAGATCAGCGTGGACGATCAGATCCACGTCGGGCAAGTGCAGCCCACGCGCCGCGACGTTGGTCGCCACCAGCACGCGCGCGTCGCCCTTGCGCAACTGTTCGAGAGCCCGATCCCGTTCCGCCTGTGCCCGCTCTCCGGAAATCGCCGTCGCCGAGAAACCGCGCAACAACAACGCCGCGTGCAGCCGCGCGACGCCCTCGCGGGTCGTGCAAAAGACAATGGCGCGCCCGTCCCCGGACGCGCGCAGAACGTTGACCACCACGGCCAGGCGGTCCGCTCCGGCGATCAGGTGAGCCACGTAGGTGATGTCGTCGTGCGCGCCCGGTGCCGCCCGGTCCCCGTCCTTGCGGGGATCGATGCGCAGGGCGTCCTTCTGGAACCGGCGCGCCAGCGCCTGGATCTCGGACGGCAGTGTGGCCGACAACAGAAGCGTCCGCCGCGTTTCCGGCGCAGCCTGCAGCAGGGTTTGCAGATCTTCGCGAAACCCGAGGTCCAACATCTCGTCGGCTTCGTCCAGGACCACCGCGCGGACGTCCGCCAGCTCAAGGCGTTGGCGCTTCAGCAGATCCACGAGGCGTCCAGGAGTTCCGATGACGATGTCCAGACCCTTCTGCAAGACCCGTAAGTCGCCGCTGACCGGAGTGCCGCCGGTGAAGGAGGCCAGTCGCAGTTTCGTGTCCCGCAGCAGCCAGCCGAGCTCATCGCGTACCTGTACGGCCAGCTCGCGCGTCGGCACAATCACCAGTGCGAGCGGCGTGGTCCGTGGTCCCGTGCGCGTTGCTTCTGGCGCCAGCAACGACCGAGCCAACACCGCGCCGAACGCGATCGTCTTCCCCGAGCCCGTCTGCGACGACACCAGCAGATCGCGCTCGATCGCGTCCGGGTGCAACACCGCGGCCTGAACGGGCGTGGCACTCTCATAACCGCGCTTGGCCAGGGCGGCCGCGACGGCGGGATGCAGATTCAGCTCGGAAAACTTCATTGGGGGGCGAGGTCTACCCCACAAGTGGCCGGGGACCAAGCTCGCGTGCCGGAATGGGCATGGCCGGCGAGGTGTTCCGACTGCTCGGATCGCCTCGTAAGCGCGGTGCCGACATCGCGATTGGCGTGACGGCCGTACTGGCGGATGCTACGTTGCTGACGCGCAATCGGCGGGATTTCGCCGGAATCCAAGACCTTCGGATCGAGGTCGTGGGCGTCTGACGGACGCACGCGGTGAGGACTGGGCGGCGAACCAGTCACGGTCGCGGCGATTTTAGCGAAAGTCGCGTAGGTGCCGCCGCCCGGCCGGTCCCCGCGGCCGATCGCGCGCTTGCTGGCATTCCACGCACAG
The DNA here is from genome assembly GCA_017881245.1 of Pseudomonadota bacterium. GTDB lineage: Bacteria > Myxococcota_A > Polyangia > Fen-1088 > Fen-1088 > FEN-1088. The sequence goes on along the minus strand of JADGRC010000523.1, from coordinate 2,953 downwards.
CTCGACGTACGGCATGAGTTGCAAACGGCGCGGCGCGATCTGCTCGCCACATTCGACGCACTCCCCGAACGAATCGGGCTCTTGGTCAAGGCGCACCAACGCCGCCATGACGCGATCCAGCTCGTCGGTTCGGGCGCGATTTCGGCTGGACGCGATGACCTGATTCATCTCGACCAGGGGCTGCGCGTCATCGTCGGGCTTGCCGACGACGCCTTCGTCTTTGGCCGGCTCGATGGCATTGTCCCCTTCGGCGAGCAGCTCCGCTTTCAGGGCCATGAGGCGCTTCTTGTGGTCGTCCAGAGTCACGGGCACCTCCCGGCGTGGGGACTCGTGTGTCAGTCCTGGTAGCTCTCGATCGGCGGGCAGACGCAGAACAGCTTGCGGTCACCGAGCACGTTGTTGAGGCGCCCCACCGACGGCCAGAATTTGTGTTCACGGGTCGCGGCTGACGGGAACGCGGCACGTTCGCGTCGATAGGGATGCGTCCATTCCGAGGCGCTGACGGTTGCTGCGGTGTGCGGCGCATTCTTGAGCACGTTGTCGTCGCGCGACATCGCTCCCGCCTCGATTTCCCCGATTTCCCCGCGAATCGCGATCAGGGCGTCGCAAAAAGTGTCCAGCTCCGAGCGGCTCTCGCTCTCGGTGGGCTCGATCATCATGGTCGATGGGATCGGGAAGGACATGGTGGGCGCGTGATACCCATAGTCCATTAACCGCTTGGCGATGTCCTCGACGTCGATTCCTGCCAGCTTTTTCAAATGACGCATATCGAGGATGCATTCATGCGCCACGCGCCCCTTCTTGCCCGCGTAAAAGACGGGATAGTGCTCCCCGAGGCGCCGCGCCACATAGTTCGCGTTCAGGATTGCGATCTGGGTGGCACGGGTCAACCCTTCGGCGCCCATCATCTGGATGTACGCCCACGAGATCACAAGGATGCTAGCGCTGCCCCAGGGCGCCGCCGATACCGGACCGATGCCCTGTTCGCCGCCGGTCTTCACGAGCGGGTGACGCGGCAGGAACATCGCCAAGTGCTCCGCGACGCCGATGGGCCCCATGCCGGGGCCGCCACCGCCGTGTGGGATGCAAAAGGTCTTGTGCAGGTTTAGGTGACAGACATCCGCGCCGAAATCAGCCGGGCGGCAGAGGCCCACCTGGGCGTTCATGTTCGCGCCGTCCATGTACACCTGGCCGCCGTGATCGTGGGTGATCTGGCAGATGCGTCGGATCTCCTCTTCGAATACGCCGTGCGTTGACGGATACGTGATCATCAACGCCGCCAGCCGCTCGCGATGCTCGCGCGCCTTGGCTTCCAGATCGTCGAGGTCGACGTTGCCCGCGTCGTCGCAGGCGACCACGACGACCCGATAACCGGCCAAGACGGCGGACGCGGGGTTCGTGCCGTGGGCGGACGACGGAATCAGGCACACGTCGCGCGCGCCCTGTCCTTGGCTTTGGTGAAACTTGCGAATCACCAGCAGACCCGCGTATTCGCCCTGCGACCCGGCGTTCGGTTGCAGCGAAATGCCAGAAAATCCCGTGATCTCGGCCAACGCGCCTTCGAGCTGCTTGAAAAGCCGCTGATAGCCGGCGGCCTGCGCGACGGGAGCGAAAGGATGAATGCGGCTCCATTCGGGCCACGTGACCGGCAGCATCTCCGCGGTCGCGTTCAACTTCATCGTGCATGATCCAAGAGGGATCATCGAATGCGTCAGCGACAGATCTCGCGATTCTAACTTCTTGATGTACCGGAGCATCTCGGTCTCGGAATGGTGCGTGTTGAATACGGGATGGGTCAGGTACCCACTTTTCCGATCGAGCGCGTCGGGCCACGCACGCTCCGTGTCGGTCGACACACCGGCGACTGTCAACGCCGGCTGCGACGCGGCTCCCGCGGCCGCGAGCGAAAATACCGCCCAGATCTCTTCGACGTCGGCGGAGGAGGTCGTCTCGTCGAGCGAAATGCCGATCGCGTTCGCGTCGATGCGGCGAAAGTTCATGCGCCGTGCTTCGGCCCCGGCGTGCCAGGCGGCGATCTGGGCGGATGTCCCCTCGACGGCGATTGTGTCGAAAAAATTCCGATGTCGAGGCGGGATTCCCAGGCGAGCGAGCCCGCGCGCCAGGATGGCCGTCAGACCGGCGACGCGCTCCGCGATCTGCCGAATGCCCCGAGGACCATGATAGACGCCGTACATTCCGGCGATCACGGCCAGCAGTACTTGCGCCGTGCAGATGTTGCTGGTCGCCCGCTCGCGACGAATGTGTTGCTCGCGTGTTTGCAGCGCCATGCGCAGCGCCGTGTGGCCGTGCGCGTCCTGTGAGACCCCGATCAATCGGCCCGGCAACTTGCGGACGTAGTCCGGGCGGGTCGCGAGGTAGGCGGCGTGAGGCCCGCCATAACCGAGCGGCACGCCGAACCGTTGCGCACTGCCGATGGCCACGTCGGCGCCCAGTTCCCCGGGCGGCGTCAGCACCGCCAAAGCAAGGAGGTCGGCCGCCATGACCACCAGCGTGCCAGCCGCGTGCGCCCGCTCGATGAACGCGCGATAGTCGGCGACGGCCCCGTCGGATGCCGGGTACTGCAACAGGGCGCCAAATACTTTCTTGTGAAAACCGTTCTTCTCGACGGTCCCGTGGTCGCCGAGCACGATTTCGATCCCCAATGGCTCGGCACGCGTCTTGACGACCTCGATGGTCTGCGGATGACACGCCGACGAGATCCAGAATGCCGGCGCGGGCTCGTCGGCGAAAGGTGAAACGGCGCCAAGCATGTGCATCGCCTCGGCCGCGGCGGTCCCTTCGTCCAGGAGCGATGCGTTCGCGATGGGCAACCCCGTCAGATCCGCAATCATGGTCTGAAAATTCAGAAGCGCTTCCAGGCGACCCTGGGAAATTTCGGCTTGATAGGGCGTGTACTGCGTGTACCAGCCTGGACTCTCGAGGATGTTGCGCT
>JADGRC010000522.1 GCA_017881245.1 Pseudomonadota bacterium | reverse complement strand
GTGGCTCTCGGCGCCGTGACCGGGTTCGGCTTTCTACTCAAGCGTCAGCTGGTCGACCTATCTGCGCAGATGACCAAATACTCGGATTCCATTCGCCGAAAAGTGATTGCGCTGCGGGGCACCGAGGGCAGCGGCTTAGGTGGCCTTTCGAAGAGCGTCGACCGAGTCGTTCGCGAGATGGACGAGCAGGTGGCGGCCAACCAAGGCGCGCGTCCCGTGCGCCTGGTTCCCGCCGAGGCCACCGCCATCGAACGAATCGAGAGCGCGCTCACCCCAGTTGTCGAGCCCCTCGCACGCTCGGTCGTCGTTCTGGTGCTGGTGATCTTCCTGCTCGTTAAGCGTGAAGATCTGCGCGATCGATTCATCCGCCTGCTCGGCCGCGGTAACGTCACCCTGACCACCCGGACCCTGGACGAGGCCGGGCACCGAATCAGCCGCTTTTTGACCCATCAGTCCGCCATCAACGGGGGATTTGGCATCGTGGTGGCGTTCGGCCTGTATTGGATTGGCATCCCGTACGCCCCGCTGTGGGGATTCGTCGCGGCGGTGCTTAGATTCGTTCCCTTCGTGGGCACCCTGCTGGCCACCGTGTTTCCAGGGGCGTTGGCCTTCGCGCAGTTCGCGGGCTGGTGGCAACTCGTAGCGACGCTGGGGCTGTTCCTGGGTCTCGATATGTTGGCCGCGTACATCGTCGAGCCGGTCGTGATCGGCGCCAAGACGGGCGTGTCGTCGATGGCCATGCTGGTGTCCGCGATATTTTGGTCCTGGCTGTGGGGCCCCGTTGGTTTGGTCCTGTCGACACCACTCACGGTCTGTTTGGCGGTGCTCGGCAAGCACGTGCCGCGCCTGTCGTATCTGGCGGTCCTGCTCGGCGACGAGCCCGCGCTCGAGGACGAGTTGGTCCTTTACCAGAGGCTCTTGTCGGGAGACGAGGAGGAGGCGCAGGAGATCCTGGACAAGCGGTTCCGCATCATGCCGCGGGGCCAGGTCTTCGACGAGGTGGTCATCCCCGCGCTGTTGCTAGCCGGGCGTGATCGCATCCGCAACGAGATCAGCGAAACCGACCACCAGTTCGTTCTGCGAACCATCCGGGCCTTGGTGGACGGTGCTCCGGATGGCGCCGGTGAAACAGCATCCACCGCGCGTCCGAGCGATCCGCGGGTGTCGCCTCCGCAGCGGGTCCTGGGGGTGTCGGCCCGTACGGCGACCGACGAGACCATCTGGGACATGTTGTCGCAACTCTTCGATCCGAAGGTGGTCGACCTGGAATCGGTGGGCTCCGCGTACCTGGCTTCGGAAGTGACGGCCGTCGCAGCAGACAAACAACCCGATCTGATTTGCGTCATTTCAATCCCACCGGGGGGCCTCGCGCAGGCGCGTTACATTTGTCGCCGTCTCCGCGCGAAGGCGCCTCAGACGCCGATCGTTGTCATCCGCCCCGGCGTCCAGGCCAACGGAAAAGAGAGCGCTCAGAAACTGACCGACGACGGGGCCAGTCAGATCTGCTTTACGCTTGAGGAGGCACGCACGTCCATCGAGCAGCGTTTGGTGATTCGCCACCCAGCTACAGCGGACTAGTCCCGACACAAGTACCACCAAGGGGTTGCGCGGCCAAGCCGTCGACGTTCAACTCACTTGATCAGCTTGCGCCCCATGATCAGCCGAATCAGGATGGTGACTACCGCGACGACGAGCAGGATGTGAATGAATCCTCCCATCGTGTACGACGTCACGAGCCCGAGCGCCCAGAGCACAATCAGAACAATCGCAATCGTCCAAAGCATCATGAACCTCCTTTGAGAACAGGCATCGAGTTTGGGCGGGAGAGCGCGCCCAAAAGTAGACCTCGCCGGCCACGCTCGGGGGCAAGAAGAGGCCCCTGCCGATTCAACCAATCCCAAGTCATGATCCAGCACATCGCGAGACCCGCCGCGACCAGACACGTCATCGAATTCAAAACAATCAAACCTGGCAGACGTTCCATGGTGTCCTCCCTCGGCGGGGTCCACCAGGTCGCTACGCTGGCCAATCACCTCCAGCCCACTCCGCGACGGGCCTCGGTCTTTTGGTCCTACTCCAGGCCCCGCTCATCCGCAAGGAGACAATCCGTGCGCTGCCCTTTACTTCGCGTAGTCGGTCGCGCGCGTCTCGCGAATGACTGCGACGCGGATCTGCCCGGGATACGACAGGTCTGACTCGACACGGCGGGCGATATCCTTTGACAGCAGTCGGGCCTGATCGTCGCTGACGCGTGAGTTCTCGACGATGACCCGCACCTCCTTGCCCGCCTGAATCGCGAACGCGCGCTCGACCCCCGGGAAGCTGCATGCAATCTTTTCGAGATCGTTTAGCCGCTGAACGTAGGACTCCAACATCTCGCGGCGCGCTCCCGGCCTCTGCCCGGACAAGACGTTCGCGGCGTCGACCAGATGGGCCATCACGTCGGTGGGGGCGACGTCCCCGTGGTGGGCCTCGATCGCGTGAATCACGCGGGGCGCCTCGCCGAACTTGCGGGCTGTCTGCGCGCCGATGACCGCGTGCGGCCCTTCGGCTTCCTGATCGATGGCCTTGCCTATGTCGTGCAGCAAGCCCGCGCGGCGCGCGATCTTCACGGGCAATCCCAGCTCCGCCGCCATTGCGCCCGCCAAGATCCCGACCTCGATAGAATGTTGCAGCAAGTTCTGGGCGTTGCTCGAGCGGAATTTCAAGCGCCCAATCAGCCGAACCAACTCGGGGGGCAGTCGCCCGATCCCGAGATCCAGGATCGCCTGCTCTCCGGCGTCACGACACTGTTGCTCGACTTCCTGAGTCGCCTTTTCGACCGATTCCTCGATGCGCGTGGGGTGGATGCGCCCGTCGGCGATCAGCCGGGTCAACGCCAGACGCGCGATCTCACGACGCACGGGATTGAAACACGAGATCACCACCGCTTCCGGCGTGTCGTCGATGATCAAATCGATACCTGTCGCGGCCTCGATAGCGCGAATGTTGCGCCCCTCGCGACCGATGATGCGCCCTTTCATGTCGTCGGACGGCAACGGCACCGTGGACACGGTCCGTTCGGCCACGTATTCGCCGGCGTAACGCTGAATCGCCGCGGCGATGATGGTCTTGGATCGGCTCTCGGCCTCGGCGCGCGCGTCGTCCTCGATCCGCTTGACCTCGGCGACGGCGGCCAAGCGCGCTTCGTCGCGAATCTCGGCGGTCAAGGCTTCTTTGGCCTGGGCTTGCGACAGTCCAGCCGTTCTTTCCAGGCGAACTTTTGCCTCCGTCGCCAGTGCGGCGGCGGCACGCGCGGATGCCTCGGCGGCCGCCTCGCGCGCGGCGATCTGCTTCTCGCTCTTGCCCATGTCGTCCAGCTGGCGCTCTAGATCGCGGCGACGTCGATCCATCTCCCGCTCCTTCTCACCAAGGTCGGCAGCCGTGCGATCGAGGTCCCTCTGTCTGGTCTTCTGCTGGGCCTCGACGTCGGCGCGCGCTTTTTGAGCCAGCTCCTTGGCATCCAACAACGCCTGCCGTTTCAAGGAATCGGCCTCGGCCTTGGCGGCCTCGATCAGGCGTTGCTTTTCCTCGTCGCTTTGCGCCAAAGCCGGCGCCCGCAGCGCCCGACCGACCAGCAAGGCAATGACGAACACGGCAAGCAGGAGCGGTATCACGACCGCGATT